>NZ_JWLG01000013.1:0-445539 GCF_000813905.1 Leisingera sp. ANG-M6 | reverse complement strand
GTCGCAGGCGGCCAGGCCCAGGAGGGCCAGAAGGGCAATAGCTGCTTTCATTGCAATATCCTTGAAACCAGAACCGCCCCGGCCTTGCGGCGGGGCGGTCCAGACGTGGGTGTTCCGTTGCGCCGCATCAAGGGCGCGCGGCTGCTAGAAGCCCAGAAAGACGCTGACCGGCCCCTTGTGCAGGCCCACCGCGCCGCCGACATGGACACCGCCGCTGCCAACGCCGACGCCGGCGTTCAGGGTCGGCTGCACCGGTTCGCCATCGGCTCCGCAGGCCGTCAAAATCATCAGCCCCAGCAATGCAAAGATCATATTGCGCATCGTCTGCCTCCTTGCCGCGGCCAGCCCTTGCGGGCTCAGCCTGCCAGCACCTCTTTCCAGCGGGCCACCTGCGCGCGCACCTGGGCGGGCGCGGTGCCGCCGTAAGACATGCGCGAGTTTACCGAGTTTTCGACGCCAAGCACAGAAAAGATGTCATCGGTGATGCCTTCGTGAACGCCCTGCATATCCGCGAGGCTGAGATCCGGCAGGTCGCAGCCGCGTTGTTCGGCCATCGCCACAAGCGTGCCGGTGACGTGGTGGGCATCGCGGAACGGCACCTTCAGCACCCGCACCAGCCAGTCGGCCAGGTCGGTGGCGGTGGAGAAGCCGGAGCCCGCAGCAGCCGCCAGCGACTCGCGGTTGCCGGTCATGTCCTTGACCATGCCTTCCATCGCCGCCAGCGCCAGCATCCAGTTGTCAGCGGCGTCAAAGACCTGTTCCTTGTCTTCCTGCATGTCCT
Organism: Leisingera sp. ANG-M6; assembly: GCF_000813905.1. Lineage (NCBI taxonomy): Bacteria > Pseudomonadati > Pseudomonadota > Alphaproteobacteria > Rhodobacterales > Roseobacteraceae > Leisingera > Leisingera sp. ANG-M6. The sequence goes on along the minus strand of NZ_JWLG01000013.1, from coordinate 444,758 downwards.
TGGAATAGGCCAGCGGCAGCCCCTTCATCACCATCATCAGCGCGGTATTGGCGCCAAAGATCCGGCCCACCTTGGCGCGGATCAGCTCAGCCGCGTCCGGGTTCTTCTTCTGCGGCATGATCGACGAGCCGGTGGAGAAGCGATCCGACAGGGTGACAAAACGGAACTGGGCGGAGGACCAGATCACCAGCTCCTCGGCAAAGCGGGAAAGATGCACGGCGCTGATCGAGGCGGTGGACAAGAACTCCAGCGCGAAGTCACGGTCGCTGACCGCATCCAGCGAGTTGGCTGCCGGGCGGTCAAAGCCCAGCGCCGATGCCGTCATCTCCCGGTCGATCGGGAAGGAGGTGCCGGCCAGTGCCGCCGCGCCCAAGGGCGATTCGTTCATCCGCGCGCGGGCGTCGCGCACGCGGCTGAGATCGCGGCCGAACATCTCGACATAGGCCATCATGTGGTGGCCCCAGGTCACCGGCTGCGCGGTCTGCAGGTGGGTAAAGCCCGGCATCACCCAATCAGCGCCCGCCTCGGCCTGCGACAGAAGCGCACGGATCAGCGCCAACAGGCCCGATTCCGCCGCGTCCAGCTGGTCGCGCACCCAGAGTTTGAAATCGGTCGCCACCTGGTCATTACGGCTGCGGCCCGTGTGCAGGCGGCCTGCGGGCTCACCGATGATCTCTTTCAGGCGGGCCTCCACGTTCATGTGGATGTCTTCCAGTGCGGTGGAAAACTGGAAGGTTCCACCCTCAATCTCTGACAAAACGGTGAGCAGCCCTTCCCGAATGGCCTCGGCATCATTATCCGTAATGACGCCTGTAGCGGCGAGCATCGCCGCATGGGCCCTGGAGCCGGCAATGTCCTGCGCTGCCATCCGCTTGTCGAACCCGATCGAGGCGTTGATTGCCTCCATGATCGCGTCCGGGCCAGCGGCAAAGCGGCCGCCCCACATCTGGTTCGAGGATTGATCTGTCATGGTGTGGAACCCCGGAGATAATATGCGTCTGTTTCGTCAGCTTTCCCTTTATATGGCCCTGACCTTGGGTGCAAATGCCGCCTTTGCAGCGGACCCCGCGCAGCTGGAAGGCTTGCGCGACGGCTCGATGAAGAAGCTGGTGGTGCACGCCGAGCCGCGCGACGTGTCCGCCGCCGCCTTTGATCTGGCCGACGGTGCTGGCACTGCATCCCTGGGGGATTACCAGGGCAAGATCGTGCTGTTGAATTTCTGGGCCACCTGGTGCGCCCCCTGCCGCAAGGAGATGCCGCAGCTGGCGGAGCTACAGGAGGAGTTCGGGGGGGAGGATTTCGAGGTGCTGACCATTGCGACGGGCCGCAACTCGCCCGCGGGCATCCAGAAGTTCTTTGACGAGAACGGGATCAGCAACCTGCCCCGCCACCAGGACCCGAAACAGGCGCTGGCGCGGGAGATGGCGGTGATCGGGCTGCCGATCACGGTGCTCTTGGACCGTGACGGCAAGGAGGTGGCGCGGCTCTTGGGCGATGCCGAGTGGAACTCCGAGAGCGCCAAGGCGATTGTTCAGGCGATGATTGGCGAGCAAGCGGACAGCGCCGCAGCCTCCAATTGAAAAATCAGCCCTGATCTGACACACTCTCCCGGTGTTCTGTTAACAAGTATTCCGGGAGGGGACCCCATGAAATTCCCGCATCTGACCGCATGCGCTTTGGTTTTCGGCATTGCCGCAGCTGCCCCCGCCAGCGCAGGGGCTATCAAGAAGCAAAAGGATTTTGTCGCGGCTATTGCAGGCAAGAAACTGGTGTCCGGAAACAGCTGGATTGTTGTCAGCGCCGACGGAAAGCTGACGGGGGTTTCGAGCAAGGGTGAAAAGATCACTGGGGCCTGGGTCTGGAACAAGCGCTTTGTCTGCCGCAACGTGTATGTCGGCAGCAAGCAATTGCCTCAGGATTGCCAGACCGTTACCACGGACGGCAACACCGTGACCTTCACCCGTGACAAGGGCAAAGGCAGGGCGATCACCTACTCTTTCTGAGCGCGCTTGCCCCCCTGACCCGGCAGCATTTCGCACTACCTGTAGACCGAGGGACGTCCCCAAAAGACGCCCTGGCATAGGGTGGAGAGTGAAATGAAACCTGTTGTGTTACTGATCGGAAAGCTGCCGCATGTGATCGGCAATGTGGCTGAGGAGCTGGACCATCTGCCGATCCACTGGCTGGGCGCGCATGATCAGCCCGAGGTGGTGCGCCAGCTGGAGACCGAGCCGCGCATTGAATGCGTGATCATGGGCGCGGGCCTGGATGACCAGATCCGCGGCGACCTGATCGGCATCATCGCGGCCCTGCGGCCGGATGTCTGCATCCATCTGAAAGACCGGGCCTCCGGCCCCGAAGGGCTGGTGCCCTTTGTCGAGCGGGTGGTGCAGATGCAGGTGCTGCCAAAGGCGCAGCGCGCGGCTGCCGCGATGTAGACCCCGGCTTGCCAAGGCCAGCCTGCCCTGCCCCGAATCCGGGTGCGGGGGCTGATGCGCTTGACCCCACGCCACCTTTGACAGCCTTCCGCCTGCCCGCCAATCTGCCCGCGGGAGGACGTTCATGCCGCTGGAACTGCTGCTGGCCCTGGTTGCGGGCGGAATATCGGGAATCGCCGTTCTGCTGCATCTGACCGGACGCTCCAGGCAGAGGATTCTGGGTGCCGGCAACACCCGCGCTGACTGGCTGCGGCATTTCCCCGAAGACAGTGTTTTCAAGGTGCTGCCTGCGGCCAGCGGGCAGGCCGCGCTGGTGCTGACCAATGGCGGCCCGGGGCTGCTATGGGCCTTTGGCGCCGACACCGTTGGCCGCCATCTGGCCGCGGAACAGGTCCGCGAAACGGCCACCGGGTTGCGATTTGATTTCAACGACTTTGCGGCCCCCGGCCTCTCCCTGCGCCTGCCAGAACGCGAGCGGCAGCAGTGGCTGGCGCTGATCAACACCCCGGCGGAGGCTGTATGACCGGAGAAATCTCCTACCCTGACGCGACCCAGCTGGCGGTGCCTTTCTTCATCGCCGCGATCCTGGGCGAGTTCCTGTGGATCGCGCTCAAGAAACGCGGCGGGCGGTATGAGACCCGCGATGCGGTGACCTCCCTCATCATGGGCGCGGGCAGCGTCGCGGAGGGGCTGCTGCTGGGGTTCGTCGCCTGGGCGCTGTTCATGTTCCTGTGGCAGCTGACGCCCTTGGACATGGGCACGTCTGTGTGGGCGCTGCTGGCCTGTTTCGTGCTCGATGACCTGCGCTATTACTGGGTGCACCGGTTCGGCCACCGGGTGCGCTGGGTCTGGGCGTCGCACGTCAATCATCACTCCAGCCAGCATTACAACCTGACCACTGCCCTGCGGCAGACCTGGACCGGCACCTTCACCTTCATGATGATGGTGAAGGCGCCGATGGTGCTGTTGGGGTTTCACCCGGCACTGGTGCTGTTTTGCGGCGGGCTTAACCTGATCTACCAGTTCTGGATCCATACCGAGGCCGTCAGCCGCCTGCCGCGCTGGTTCGAGGCGGTGATGAACACCCCGAGCCACCACCGCGCGCACCATGGCCGCAATCCGCGCTATCTCGATTGCAACTATGCCGGGGTGTTCATCATCTGGGACAAGATGTTCGGCACCTTCGTGCCGGAACAGGACCATGACCGCCCCGACTACGGGCTGGTGCATAACATCGCCACTTTCAATCCGCTGCGGGTCGCCTTTCATGAATGGTTCGGCATTTTCAAGGACATGGCCCAGCCCGGCCTGACCCTGAAGCAGCGGCTGCTTTATGCCTTTGCGCCGCCCGGTTACAGCCATGACGGCAGCCGCGACACCTCTGCCGGGATCAAGGCGGCGCATCTGGCCCGCCACCCGGAGGACGCGGGCACCCCCGGCTTCGGCGGATGACCGCCAACTGCCCGCGGGGCAGATCGTTCAAATTTGATCTTTAATCCTGCCTCAACCCTTTTGCGGCAACCTGCGGGGAGCATCATACTGTCCTCAACTTGCCGCAATCAGGGTTCCAGCAGCACATGACAAACCGACATGCCAAGGCAGATCTCCCCGAAGGCGCTGAAAACCCGCTGAGCGCAGCGGTAGCCGGGCGCGACCGTTCGACACTGGACATGGTCGACGAGGCGGTGCGGCACAATCAGACCGTGCTGGCCTATCAGCCTGTCATGCAGGCAATGGCGCCGCATGGTGTCGCCTTTTACGAGGGCTACATCCGGGTTCTGGATCCGACCGGCCGGGTGATTCCGGCGCGCGAATTCATGCATGTGGTCGAGGACAAGGAGATCGGCCGCGAGATGGATTGCCTGGCGCTGCAGCACGGGCTGAAGGCGCTGGAAAAATACCCGCAGATCCGCCTGTCGGTGAACATGTCTGCACGCTCCATCGGCTATCAGCGCTGGCACAAGGTTCTGGACCGGTTCCTGAAGCGCGACGGCACCCTGGGCGAACGGCTGGTGCTGGAAATCACCGAGGCCTCTGCCATGGCCGCACCGGAGCTGGTGACCGACTTCATGGGCCGGATGCAGCAGCACGGGATTGCCTTTGCGCTCGACAACTTTGGCGCCAGCACCACTGCGATCGGCCATTTCCGCCAGTTCTTCTTTGACGCGGTCAAGATTGACGGCCAGTTCGTGCGCGGCATTCACGCCAGCCACGACAACCAGTCTGTGGTCCGCGCCCTGATCGGCATTGCAAAGCAGTTCGATATGTTCGTGGTTGCGGAATCGGTGGAAAGCCAGGCGGATGCGGAGTTTCTGGTCGAAAACGGCGTCGACTGCCTGCAGGGCTACCTGTTCGGCGCCCCCTCGGTGTCGCCGCCCTGGATCGAAGATATGAAGCAGGGCAAGAAAGCAGGCTGACTTCCGCCGCCCGCCGCCGCAATCAAGCAATACCAGTCTTTTCAACGGCTTTGCTGCCCCTGCGCGACCCGGTTGCGGCCAGCGCGGTTGCTGCTTTGCAGCATCACCGCAGCCAAGTGCCGGAAATCCTGCAGCCCGGGACGTATCTCGCGGTTGACTCTGCCGCACCCCCTGAGACAGGCTGTCAATTGCTGCACGTGCAGCAATAGATTATGTCGGTACCCGGAGTGATCGGGAAAGATTCTTGCGCGTCGGAGCGAAACGCAGGCAGCAAGCTTTCCCGGAGACCTGACTTGATGGCAGAGGACCAGAAATAATGACCAATGTTGTAATCGCATCCGCCGCGCGCACCGCCGTCGGCTCCTTTGGCGGCTCGTTCGCCAACACCCCGGCCCATGACCTGGGCGCCGCGGTGCTGGAAGCTGTGGTGGAACGCGCCGGTGTGGACAAATCCGAAGTGTCCGAAACCATTCTCGGCCAGGTGCTGACCGCGGCGCAGGGCCAGAACCCGGCCCGCCAGGCGCACATCAATGCCGGCCTGCCCAAGGAAAGCGCCGCCTGGGGCATCAACCAGGTCTGCGGCTCCGGCCTGCGCGCCGTGGCACTGGGCGCGCAGCACATCCAGCTGGGCGATGCCTCCATCGTGGCGGCCGGCGGCCAGGAAAACATGACCCTGTCCCCCCATGCCGCGCATCTGCGCGCGGGCCAGAAAATGGGCGACATGAAGTACATCGACACCATGATCCGCGACGGCTTGTGGGATGCCTTCAACGGCTACCACATGGGCCAGACCGCGGAGAACGTGGCCGAGCAGTGGCAGATCTCCCGCGAGATGCAGGACGAATTCGCTGTCGCCTCGCAGAACAAGGCAGAAGCGGCGCAGAAGGCGGGCAAGTTCGCCGATGAGATCACCCCGTTCATCGTCAAGCATCGCAAGGGCGATATCACAGTGGATGCGGACGAATACATCCGCCACGGCGCCACCATGGAAGCGATGCAGAAACTGCGCCCGGCCTTCACCAAGGACGGCTCTGTCACCGCAGCCAACGCCTCCGGTCTGAACGACGGCGCTGCCGCGACCCTCTTGATGAGCGCCGATGAAGCCGAACGCCGCGGCATCGAGCCGCTGGCCCGCATCGCCTCGTACGCCACTGCCGGCCTGGACCCGTCGGTCATGGGTGTCGGCCCGGTCTATGCCTCGCGCAAGGCGCTGGAGAAGGCCGGCTGGTCGGTGAATGACCTGGATCTGGTCGAAGCGAACGAAGCCTTTGCCGCCCAGGCCTGTGCGGTGAACAAGGACATGGGCTGGGATCCGTCGATTGTGAACGTGAACGGCGGCGCCATTGCCATCGGCCACCCGATCGGCGCGTCGGGCTGCCGGGTGCTGAACACGCTGCTGTTCGAAATGAAACGCCGCGGCGCCAAAAAGGGCCTGGCCACCCTTTGCATCGGTGGCGGCATGGGCGTTGCGATGTGCGTCGAACGCCCGTAATCGGCGCAAAACCGCAAAAAATGAAGGACGCCCTCGCGGCGTCCTTTTTCTTTTACATTCCAGAGCTATAATGCAACTGCAGCAAGACCGGCGCGGCGGGTGCGACAATTTATACGCGGCACCGCAGCAAATTCACCGCGCAATATTGTTGCTCCCCGGCAGTGAAAACTGTAGCAAGATTACCAAGTGACCAATACTGGAGGATTCTCGAATGGCACGTACTGCACTCGTCACCGGCGGTTCCCGCGGCATCGGCGCAGCGATTTCCCAGGCGCTGAAGGCGCAGGGCTGCAATGTGGCTGCGACCTATGCCGGCAATGACGAAGCCGCGGCAAAATTCACCGAGGAAACCGGCATCAAGACCTACAAGTGGAACGTCGGCAGCTATGAAGACAGCGCTGCGGGCATCGCCAAGGTCGAAGAGGAAGTGGGCCCGATCGACATCGTGGTGGCCAACGCCGGCATCACCCGCGACGCGCCGTTCCACAAGATGACGCCGCAGCAGTGGCAGGAAGTGATCGACACCAACCTGACCGGCGTGTTCAACACCGTGCACCCGGTCTGGCCCGGCATGCGCGAGCGCAAGTTCGGCCGCGTCATCGTGATCTCCTCGATCAACGGCCAGAAGGGCCAGTTCGCGCAGGTGAACTATGCCGCCACCAAGGCAGGCGACCTGGGCATCGTGAAATCGCTGGCCCAGGAAGGCGCCCGCGCCGGCATCACCGCCAATGCGGTCTGCCCCGGCTATATCGCCACCGAAATGGTGATGGCAGTGCCGGAGAAGGTGCGCGAGTCGATCATCGGCCAGATCCCGGCCGGCCGCCTGGGTGAGCCGGAAGAGATCGCCCGCTGCGTGGCTTTCCTGGCGTCTGACGAGTCGGGCTTCATCAACGGCTCGACCATCTCCGCCAACGGCGCGCAGTTCTTCGTCTGATCCAATTCATCAGCAGAAACGGCAAGGGCCGGTCCAGATGGACCGGCCCTTTTCCTATCCCGTAAGGACGCTTGCGCGCTCAGGCCCAGCGGGAAACCTTGGGGCGGAGGACCGGCACCGGCCGCTTGCCGAACAGCCAGGTCCAGGCCTGTTTCAGCACCTGCCCCCGCTCGGCGTGGGCACGGGCCATCGCGGCTTTGACGGCGGCATCAGCAGTATATTCCAGCATCTTCGGCCTCCTTCTCAGATCAGTATCCTTTACCTGCAACCAATATGAGGACGTTCCGTCAAACACACAAACGAGACTTTGCAGAGGTTCAGTTAAGCTGTACTTATGCGAACATGACTGACCGCCTGCCGCCCCTCACCGCTTTGCGCGCCTTTGACGCTGCTGCCCGCCACATGTCCTTTGCCAAGGCAGCGGAGGAGCTGAACGTGACCCCGGCGGCGCTGTCCTTTCAGATCAAGTCGCTGGAGGAGCATCTGGGCCAGCCGTTGTTCCGCCGCCTGAACCGGGCGGTGGAACTGACCGAGGCGGGCGAAACGCTGGCCCCCGGCGCGGCAGAAGGCTTCCGCACCTTGGGGCAGGCCTGGCAAAGCACCCGGCGGCTGCTGGATGAGACCACGCTGACAGTGACGGCGGGTCCTGCGCTGACGGCGAAATGGCTGGCGCCGCGGCTGTTCGAATTTGCCCGCAGCCACCCGGAAATTGAGCTGCGCCTGTCGGCCTCTCTCAAGGTGGTGGACCTGCGCCGCGGCGATGTGGATGTGGCGATCCGGTTTGGCGTGTCAGACGACGTAGGTCTTGCGTCTTATGGCACCCGGCCCGACTGGCTGACACCGGTGATGACGCCGGAGATGCATGAGCAATTCCCCACCCCTGAAGCGCTGATGAACGCGCCCCTGATTTTTGACGATTCAATCAGCAAGGTGGCCCCGGGTTGCGACTGGCCAACCTGGTTCCAGGCGGCGGGGGTTGGCTTCAGCCCCACCAGCGGAACACATTTTTCCGCCCCCGATCATGCCATCGACGCCGCCTGCGCGGGCCTTGGCGTGGCGCTGGGGCGGCGGCCGCTGATTATCAAGGACGTGCGCGAGGGACGGCTGGTGGCGCCCTTTAAGATCGCCATCCAGTCCGACGCGCGTTTCCGGTTCCTGTGCCTGCCGGAAGCCAAGGACCGGCCGCAGATTGCGGCCTTCCGCGAGTGGTACTTTGCGGAGATCGAGAAAACCGCGCATATGTGGGGCGACATCAAGATTATCCCGATTCAGGATTTGCACCCCCAATGACCAAGACCCGCGCGACCGCCATTGGCTTCATCGCTGTATTGCTATGGGCGCTGCTGGCGCTGCTGACAGTTGGATCAGAGCCCACCCCGCCGCTGCTGTTGAACGCGTTGTGCTTCACCATTGGCGGCACGCTGGGGATCATCTGGACCGCAGCGTCAGGCAAGCTGGGGCAACTGCGCCATGTGCCGGTGCGGGTCTATATCTTTGGCACGATTGGCCTCTTTGGCTATCACGCGCTCTACTTCTCGGCGCTGCGGCTGGCCCCGGCGGCAGAGGCCGGGCTGATCGCCTATCTGTGGCCGCTGCTGATCGTGCTGTTTTCCGGCCTGCTGCCCGGCGAAAGGCTGAAAGCGGGGCATCTGATCGGTGCGGTCTTGGGCTTTGCCGGGGCAGCCACGATCATTTCCGGCGGCGGTGAGGGGTTTCAGGCGCAGTATCTGCCAGGCTACGGGCTGGCGCTGCTGTGTGCGCTGACCTGGTCCGGCTATTCGGTGCTGTCGCGGCTGGTGGGCGGGGCGCCGACCAGTTCGGTTGCGGTGTTCTGCCTGACCACTGCCGCGGCGTCCTGGGGGCTGCATTTCATGCTGGAAGAAACGGTGTGGCCCGCGGGCACTTTGGGCTGGGCCTCCACCCTGCTGCTGGGTCTCGGCCCTGTGGGGCTGGCGTTTTACGTCTGGGATATCGGCGTCAAGCAGGGCGACATTCAGATGCTTGGCACCAGTTCATATGCGGCACCCCTGCTGTCCACGCTGATCCTGGTTCTGGCGGGGATTGCCGCGGCCTCCTGGGGGCTGGCGCTGGCGGCAGCGCTGATCACCGGCGGCGCGCTGATCGCGGCGCGGGCCAGTGCCAGCAAGTAGGGCCTGAAACGAAAGGAGGGCCGCCGCTGTGGCAGGCCCTCCTGTTGACTGTGCCGGGCTATGCCCCGGCGGGAACTCTTCAGACGGCTTCAGCTGTCAGGCGTGTGATCTCTTCCTTCAGCTTCAGCTTTTGCTTTTTCATTGCTGCGATTTCCAGATCGTCGGTACTGGGCGATCGTTGGGCCTGTTCCACTTCCATGCTCAGATGCTCGTGCTTCTTCTTAAGTTCGGTCAGATGCGAGCTGAGGCTCATGGTAACCCTCCTTCTTTGAGCTAGATGTGTTTGACCTAGAGAGTGGAGCATATGTTTCCGCGTCTGTCACGCTGCAGCCGCACGATTTTTGTCATGAAATTTTCATATCGGCTATGCGCCGCGCATTTTGCCGCAGGGCAGAGCGCGTTTTTGCAGAAACCAGCAGATTTGGATTCGCCAAAGGTTGAATCCGCCAAGCACCGCTCCTAAGTTTGCGCGGCCGGAAAAAGTGCCTCAGGCGGGCCAGGGCAAGGCCGCGCCGTCGCGCAGGATGGCGCTGATTTCCGCGCGGTAGCTGTCTCCATCACGGTCATGCCGGGTGCCTTGGTGCAGAATCAGCGGCGCGTGCAGCCGGAAATCCGCCCGTCCGCCCTTGCGTGCCCGCAGGATCACCAGCTCTGCCGCACGGGCCTGGCGCGGCGCCAGCGGCAGCACCTCAACCGATCCCAGGACACTGGCGCAGCCTGCCAGAATGTCCGGCAGCCGGTCGGCGCGCTGGATCATGTGCAGATACCCTTTGGGCGCGAGGCGGCGGGCCGCAGCGGTAATCCAGTCCGCCAGCGGTGTGCCCTCTCCCAGCGCCAGCTTGCGGCCGTCGTCGTGGGCTTGGCTGTGGGCACCCGCCTTGTAGTACGGCGGATTGGCAATGACGTGGTGAAACTGGCGCTGTTTCAATGCCTCCGGCAGGGCAGAAAGGTCGGCCTCGAAGACGTCGATATCCTGACCGTTGGCCTGGGCGTTGCGGCGGGCCAGATCCGCATAGGGCGCCTGCAGCTCCACCCCGGCCAGTGACAGCCCCGGCACCCGCGCCCCCAGGCACAGCAACGCCTGGCCGGCACCGCAGCCAAACTCCAGCACGGCCTCGCCTGCCCGTGCGGGAACGGCGGCTGCCAGCAGCACCGGGTCCACCCCGGCGCGGTAGCCGCGCATTGGCTGCCACAGCTGCACCCTGCCGCCGAGGAAACCGTTGCGGGTCAGCTCATCTTCAGGGAAGCCGGTCATCGTGCAGGCCTCATCGCCCGAGCGGGATTTCGTTGTCGCGCATCACCACAAGCGCGTCGTCATAGTCATCCTCGTGAACCATCAGACGGCGCGGGAAAATTCCGATCCCGCCTTCCAGGATGCTCATATTTACGTCCATTTGAAAGCAGTCTATATCCTCTCCCTCAAGGAGGGCGGAGGCAAAGGCCATGATCGTCGGATCGGTGCTGCGCAGAAGCTCTTTCATGGGGATGGATCTAAGGGCAAGGCGTCCCCCTTGTCGAGACTTGCGAGCGGGAAAGTGATGGACCAAGTGATGACCAGGAAACCGCATGAGATGCTGGCCGCAACGCTGAGCCAGGAACTGGACGCGGTGAACACGCTGATCCGCACCCGGATGGCCTCCAAACACGCGCCGCGTATCCCTGAAGTGACCGCACATCTGGTCGAAGCGGGCGGCAAGCGGCTGCGGCCGATGCTGACGCTGGCGGCGGCGCGGCTGTGCGGCTACGAGGGCGACCATCACCTGAAACTGGCGGCCACGGTGGAGTTCATCCACACCGCGACCCTGCTGCATGACGATGTGGTGGATGAAAGCGGCCAGCGGCGCGGGCGCCCCACGGCGAACCTGCTGTGGGACAACAAGAGTTCCGTGCTGGTGGGCGATTACCTGTTTGCCCGCAGCTTCCAATTGATGGTCGAGACGGAAAGCCTGCGGGTGCTGGACATTCTGGCGAACGCCTCTGCCACCATTGCCGAGGGTGAGGTGCTGCAGATGACCGCGGCGTCGAACCTGAAGACAGATGAGGACGTCTATCTGCAGGTGGTGCGCGGCAAGACCGCGGCGCTGTTCTCGGCTGCGACCGAAGTTGGCGGGGTGATTGCCGGCGCACCGGAGGAACAGGTGAAGGCGCTGTTCGACTATGGCGACGCGCTGGGGATTGCCTTCCAGATTGCTGACGACCTGCTGGATTATCAGGGTGACAGCAAAGCCACCGGCAAAAACGTCGGCGACGACTTCCGCGAGCGCAAGCTGACCCTGCCGGTGATCAAGGCGGTGGCGCAGGCGACAGATGAGGAGCGCGCGTTCTGGACCCGCACCATCGAGAAGGGCAAGCAGGAGGACGGCGACCTGGAACAGGCGCTGGCGCTGATGGCGAAGTACAAGACGCTGGAAGCCACCCGTGAGGATGCCCATGGCTGGGCTGCCAAGGCGCGAGCGGCGCTGAAGGTGCTGCCCGATCACGAAATCCGCACCATGCTGAGCGATCTGGCGGACTACGTAGTGTCGCGGCTGAACTGATACGCGGGAGGGGCTTTGCCCCTCGCGCCTGCGGCGCTCACCCCAGAGTATTTTCAACCAGAAAGAAGCGGCAAGACGATGCCGCGCTGCGTGTCAGCGCAGCGCCAGGCCCAACGGCGGGCACGCATCTTCGATGCGCCGCTCCGCGGGCGGGAGAGCCCTGTCCGCAGTGTGGCGGGTCAGGTCAGGGTGACCGCACTGCACCACCACTCGGGATGTTCCGCCCCGATCTCATAGGCCGCCATATGGGCGGCCTTTTTCGTAGGATAGAGCGCAAAGCAGGTGGCGCCGGAGCCGGACATCCGGGCCAGCAAGGCCTGGCGGGAGCTGCGCAGGTCCGACAGAACCCGGCCGATTTCCGGCGCAACGGTGATCGCCGGAACCTCCAGGTCGTTGCGCTGTTCGGCCAGCCAGGCGGCGCAGTCTTCACCTGACGTGAAAGCAGGGATGTCCTGCGGCATCGGAGCGTTGTTGCGCGAAGCAAGCGCAGAAAACACGGCCCCTGTCGGGACATGTGCGCCCGGATTGACCAGCAGCGCGTGCAGGTCCGGCAGGTCCACCGGCATCACTTGTTCGCCGATGCCCCGCATCCGGGACGCCCGTGCCGCCATGCAGACTGGCACATCGGCACCCAGTTTCAGCGGCAATTCTTCGGGGATACAGCCGCCCTGGCTGGCAATTGCGCGCAAGGCCGCCGCAGCGTCGGACGAGCCGCCGCCTATGCCGGCGCCGTGGGGCAGCTGCTTGTCCAAGCTGATCTTGCCGGTCCAGCCCGCAGCAGCGGCGGCTCTCCACACCAGGTTCCGCTCATCCGCAGGCACCCCTTCCGCAAACAGGCCGGAGACCTGCAGCGACAGTTCCTGTCCCGGTTCAAGCCGCAAGCGGTCGCCGGTGTCCGCAAAGACCACCAGCGAATCCAGCAGGTGATAGCCGTCCTCGCGGCGGCCGGTCACATGCAGGGTCAGGTTGATCTTGGCGGGTGCCGCGACCTCAGCCGCCATTGGCGACCTTCAGGGGCTGCGCGCCTTCCTCGGCCAGCACCGCGTCCAGGCCCACCTCCAGCTTGCGGCGGATGCGCTCGGGGTCCGCTTCGCCATCCGTGTCCTCAGGGTCGATGAAGGAGAGCGCCCGCTTCCACTGGAATTCCGCCTCGCGCGCGCGGCCCACGGCCCAGTAGACATCACCCAGGTGGTCGTTGACCACCGGGTCCACCGGCATCAGCTCCACGGCGCGTTCCATATGGGCGACGGCCTCGTCAAACTTGCCCATGCGGTAGAGCACCCAGCCCAAGCTGTCGACGATGAAACCGGAGTCGGGGCGCGCGGCGACGGCGCGTTCGATCATGTCCAGCGCCTCGTCCAGCTTGCTGCTTTTCTCGACCAGCGAATAGCCGAGGTAGTTCAGCACCTGCGGCCGGTTTGGATCCAGTTCCAGCGAGGCGCGGAAGTCAGCCTCAGCCTGCGGCCATTGATCCAGGCGCTCGTGGCAGATGCCGCGGGCATAGAACAGGAACCAGCGGCTGGAAGAATCCTCCGGCGTCTTGTCCAGCGCCTTGTCATAAGCGCGCGCGGCAGCGGCGTAGTCCTCCTGCTGGCGCAGAAGGTCGCCAAGGCTGATGTAGACGCTGGGCTGTTCAGGGAAGTCGCGGGCCAGTTTCTCCAGCACCTCGATGGCGGCGTCCGGCTTGGCGGCGCGGCGCAGGGCCTCGGCGCGGCCCATTTCGGCGGCGTGATAGTCGGGGTGGCTGCTTGGCACCTGCTTGTAGGTGGCAACCGACAGCTCATACCGGCCCAGCTGGTCCAGCAGGCCCGCGCTGAGCAGGATCGCATCCACATGGTCCGGGCGCAGCGAAGCCGCCATGCGTGCATACATCAGCACATAGTCATTGGCGGTATCGCCGTTCAGCGCCGCACCAAGGGTGAAGAACACCTCGGCAATGCCGTCCTGCGGGCTGGGGGCGATGGTATAGGCCAGGGTTTCCCCAGCGGCGAGCTGTGCATCCAGCGCCTCGAGCCCTGGATCGAGGCTGCTGCCGAAGGCGGCGGCCAGCGCCTCGCGGGCGTCGTCATTGCGGTTCAGCTGCGACAGGATCTGAACCCGCGCCACCGCAGCGCGGCGGCTGAGGGTGGCCAGGCGCCCGTTCTCTTCGGCAAACAGCGCTTCCGCCCCGCCGTAGTCGCCGGCGGAGGCCAGCGCCAGGGCGCGGTGATAGAGCACGAAGGGTTTCAGGCTGCCGTCCTTGGCGAGCCGGTCAAAGCTTTCCAGTGCGCTGGAGACGGAGCCCGCGCCGACATGCGCCCAGCCTTCGAGCAGGCCATCCACCAGCGGGTGAATGGCGTCCCGTTCCAGGTCGCGGTCCAGGATCGCCTGGTAGTCACCCTTGGCGGCAAGGCCGCCGGCGCTGACGATATTGGCCACCTGGCTGCGGGCGCCGGTCTGGCGCAGCCGCTCGGCCACTGGCACGGCAAGCTCCGCCTTGCCCATGGCGAGCTGGGCGAACACCACGTTCTCCATCAAGAGCGGGTTTTGCGGGTCGCGCGCCAGCGCCTGGGTGTAATAAAGCGCCGCAGCGGCAAAGTCGCTGTCATAGGTGGCGGCCCGTCCGGCCAGGTAGGATCCCGCCAGTCCTTCGGCCTGCACGGCGGGTGCGGCGGCGGCGGCCATCAGGGCCGCACAGGACAGGGTGCGAAGAATGGATACGGGCACTGGGGACCCCCTTACGGTTTACTGCTCTTGCCTGAATTGAAGCGTAGTCCCGTGACGGTTAACGCGCAATGGGCGTTGGGTCACGCTGCTGTCAGTTTTCAAGCCTTGTGCAATAAAATAACGTGTGCGTGAAGCCGCCTCTGCCGGTTTGCGCGACCCTTCGCCTACCAGAAAACGACCCAGCACAGGCCAAGCAAAACAGCTGCAGCAACACGCCAATCAGGTAGAAGAGCGGCAATCCCCAAGTCCTTGATCGTGTGCTCCGGGTAGTCATAGCCCCATTTGCCAGCCAGAATCGCTTTTTCGAGCAGTTCCAGAGTGATCGGCTGGTAGGGGATGACCTTTCCAGACGCATCAAGCGGCAGCACGCGCCGCCTGCCGGGCGGCTCATCTGCGTTGTAGTGGAATTCCCAGCGGAGGCCTGAAAGGTCTACATCATAATGCGCGGCGAAAGCTTGCAGAAAATCCGTGACATCCGCCCCATCCAAACCAAAAGCACCTGGCAGATCACTCTGCCAGGTGCGATTTGGTTTTCCGCGGCAAAACTGCACTGCAAAGTCGAGAATTTCCTGCTGCAGCGCAGTTCCCATTACATGTTCGGGTAGTTCGGGCCGTCGCCGCCCTGCGGCGTGGTCCAGGTGATGTTCTGGGACGGGTCCTTGATGTCGCAGGTCTTGCAGTGGACGCAGTTCTGGAAGTTCACCACGAACTCCGGCTTGCCGTCCTTTTCGACCACCTCGTAGACACCGGCCGGGCAGTAGCGCTGCGCCGGTTCCGCGAATTTCGGCAGGTTGACCGAGATCGGGGTGTCCTCATTGCCCAGGCGCAGGTGGCAGGGCTGGCTTTCCTCGTGGTTGGTCATCGAGAAGCTGACGTTGGTCAGACGGTCGAAGGACAGCACGCCATCGGGCTTGGGATAGTCGATGGGCTTGTGCTTGGAGGCTTCCTCGGTCGACTGGGCGTCGTTCTTGCCGTGGCCCAGGGTGCCGAAGAAGGAGAAGCCAAACAGGTTGTTGGTCCACATGTCCAGGCCGCCCAGCGCCAGCGACGCGGTGAGGCCCCATTTGGACCACATCGGCTTGACGTTGCGGACCATCTTGAGGTCCTTGCCAATGGCGCCGTCGCGCACGTCCGCCTCATAGGCGGTCAGCTCATCACCCGAACGCTCAGCCTTGATCGCGTCAAAGGCGGCTTCGGCCGCGGCCTTGCCCGACAGCATCGCATTGTGGTTGCCCTTGATGCGCGGCACGTTGACCATGCCCGCGGAACAGCCCAAGAGCGCCACGCCCGGTGCGACCAGTTTCGGCATCGACTGCCAGCCGCCCTCGGTGATCGCACGGGCGCCGTAGGCCACGCGCTTGCCGCCCTTCAGCAGGTCGGCAACCACCGGATGGTGCTTGAAGCGCTGGAATTCCATGTAGGGGAACAGGTGCGGGTTCTTGTAGTTCAGGTGCACCACGAAGCCCACATAAACCTGGTTATTGTCCAGGTGGTAGATGAACGAGCCGCCGCCCGCGTTGGAGCCCAGCGGCCAGCCCATGGTGTGGGTGACGGTGCCTTCCTTGTGCTTGGCCGGGTCGATCTCCCAGATCTCTTTCATGCCGACGCCGTATTTCTGCGGCTCTTTGCCGTCAGACAGGCCGTATTTGGCAATCACTTCCTTGGAGAGCGAGCCGCGCACGCCTTCGCTCAGGAAGACGTATTTGCCGTGCAGTTCCATGCCGGGTTCATAAGCCGGGCCGGGGGTGCCGTCGGGGTTCTTGCCGAATTCACCGGCAACCACGCCTTTGACTTCGCCGTTGTCGCCATAGACCAGCTCAGAGCAGGCCATGCCCGGGAAGATCTCGACGCCCATTTCCTCGGCCTGCTCCGCCATCCAGCGGCAGACGTTGCCCATGGAGACGATGTAGTTGCCGTGGTTGTTCATCAGCGGCGGCATCGGGAAGTTGGGGATGCGGACCTGGCCGGCTTCGCCCAGCATCAGGAAGTTGTCTTCCTTCACTTCGACGTTCAGCGGCGCGCCCTTTTCCTTCCAGTCGGGGATCAGCGCGTTCAGGCCGCACGGATCCAGCACCGCGCCGGACAGGATATGCGCGCCGACTTCGGAGCCTTTTTCCAGGACCACGACCTGCAGGTCGGCGTCCAGCTGTTTCAGGCGGATGGCCGCAGACAGACCAGCAGGGCCGGCCCCGACGATCACCACGTCGTATTCCATCGCTTCGCGTTCAATCTCGGCCATTTGCGGCGCTCCTTGGCTATCTATTCGCTACCGGCCCCACAACACACTGCGGGCGCAATTTTCTTTCGCGGTGCTTATCGTTTGGCGCCCCCATGGGTCAATCCAAACTCCGCGTCAAACACCTGTAAAACAGGCAACTGAGACAAAAAGTGCGTCCATTTTCGTCACTCAAGGATCATTTTCCGCCTCAGCCTCTGTCTCAGGCCGGTCTCCCATTAGATACCGGGGTCCCTGCCCCTTCTGTGCCGCCCGGTCTTCGGGGTTGTAAAGTTTGCAATTCGGAAGCGAAAGACAGCCGCAGCCTATGCAGCCGTCCAGATTGTCGCGCAGTTTGACCAGGGTTTCGATTCGCTGGTCCAGGTGGCTGCGGAAGTCTTCCGAAATGCGTGCCCAGTCGTCCTTGGTCGGGGTTCGGCCGCCCGGCAGGCTGCGCAGGAACCCGCGGATTTCCGGCAGCGAAAAACCGAACTGCTGCGCAATCATGATGAAGCTGAGCCGACGGATGTCGGCCCGGTGAAAGCGCCGCTGGCCGCCTGTGTTGCGCCAAGGCTCCACCAGGCCTTGCGCCTCGTAGTAGCGGATCGCGGACACGGCGAGGCCGGTGCGTTCGGCCAGGTAGCCGATGGAAATGCCTGCGGATTGGGGCATGGCGCACTCCCTGAAGAAATTGCTTGAGCTAAAGTTAGGTTTAGGAATTACGGTGAGTCGCATCAACAGGTTTGCTCAAGATGAGAAGGAGATTTTCAATGAGCGCAGTTTTGGAACATGCAAATGTCACCGTGGCAGACCCCAATGGCACCGCCGCCTGGATGGAAAAGATCTTTGGCTGGCATGTGCGCTGGGAGGGTGAAGCCAAAAACGGCGGCTACACCGTGCATGTGGGCGGCGAAAACAGCTACCTCGCGCTTTACACCCCGCGCACTGCAGCAGGCCAAGCGCCGGAAAGCTATGGCATCATTGGCGGGCTGAACCATCTGGCGGTGATCGTTGATGATCTGGACGCCACTGAGGCCGCGGTAAAGGCCGCGGGCTTCACGCCGATAAACCACGGCGATTATGAGCCGGGCCGCCGGTTCTACTTCCATGACGAGAACGGCATCGAATACGAGGCGGTTCAATATGATTGATCTGCTGTGGCTGGCGGCAAGGTCCGGCTCCCCTGCCCGCGGCATTTTTCCGCGCAAACCTGTGGAAAACCCGCACAATCTGCCGCGTTAGGCGGAATTGCGTGCGGCAAAGCCCTGCGGCCACTTGAATTCAGGCGCAGGATTGGGTCAGGTATTTGTCAACCGGACCGGAGGCCCCGCGGCACATGCTGCGGGGCTGCGGTTTTCATACTGACAAGAACAATAGAGCGACCTGGACCAATCACATGGAAAAGATCCCGATGACCCCCACGGGTCACGCCGCGCTGGAAAGCGAACTGAAGAACCTGAAATCCGTCGAACGCCCGGCCATCATCCAGGCGATTGCCGAAGCGCGCGAACTGGGCGACCTGTCGGAAAACGCCGAATACCATTCCGCCCGCGAAAAGCAGTCCTTCATCGAGGGCCGCATCAAGGAGCTGGAAGGCATCCTGTCGCTGGCCGATGTGATCAACCCCGCCAAACTGTCCGGCGCCATCAAGTTCGGCGCCAAGGTCACTGTGGTGGACGAGGACACCGACGAGGAAAAGACCTGGCAGATCGTGGGCGAGCATGAGGCCAACATCGAATCCGGCCTTCTTAACATCAAATCCCCGATTGCACGCGCCTTGATCGGCAAGGACGAAGGCGACAGTGTGGAAGTGCGCACGCCCGGCGGTGAGCGCGCCTACGAGATTCTCAAGATCGTCTATTCCTGATCCGGGAGGCCGCGAGGTCATGACAGGCTCCAGCAGCAGTCCGGGCTCTGGCCAGAAACCAGGCGGCAGCCAGCCGCTGCGCCGCCTTGACGGCCCCGCTGCGGCCAATGGCCTGGGCGGTGCGGAGCTGGCCGCCATCGGGCTGGGGGCACTGTGGCTGCTGGTGGTGACCGGGGCATTTGTGCTGGCGCCCGAAGATGCCGGGCTTTCGCAGTGGGCAGATTTGATCATCAGCGTGCTGGCAGTGGTGCTGCCCTTGGCAATGCTGTGGGTTGCGGCCTCTGCCGCGCGCTCAGCCCGGGTGATGCGGGAAGAGAGCGAGCAGCTGCAGGCCGCCATTGACGGGCTGCGCCAGAGCTATCTGGCACAGTCGCAGCAGCATGCGGCAGTGGCGGAGACCTCGGTTGCCAAACGGCTGGAGGAAATCGCTGAAGCGACCCGCAAGACCGAGACCGCACTGGCGACCTTCCACACCAGCCGCCGCGCCAATCCGCTGCGCCCGGCGATCCCGGAGGCGGCGGCAGAGATGACGGCGGCTGACCAGGGCTCGCTGGCGCTAGGCACCCAGGCCGCAGACACTGCGCCGCCCTTGCCCGCCGAACAATTCATCCGGGCGCTGAATTTCCCGGAAACCGCCGAGGACGCGGAAGGTTTTGCGGCGTTGCGTGCAGCGCTGCGCGACCGCAAGGCGGCTCAGGTGATCCAGGCGGCGCAGGACGTGCTGACTCTGCTGAGCCAGGACGGCATCTATATGGACGACCTGCGCCCCGACATGGCGCGGCCCGAGATCTGGCGCCAGTTCGGCCAGGGCGCCCGCGGCCGGGCGGTGGCAGCGCTTGGCGGCGTGCGCGACCGGACCTCCCTGGCGCTGACCGCGGCGCGGATGAAGCAGGATCCGATCTTCCGCGACGCGGCGCATCATTTCCTGCGCCGGTTCGACCAGATGTTTGCGGATTTCGAGGCTGAGGCCAGCGATAGCGAGATTTCCGCGCTTGGCAATACCCGCACCGCCCGCGCCTTCATGCTGGTGGGGCGTGTGGCCGGGACCTTCGACTGAGGGGGCGGCTCCGCCGGGCCGCCGGCTGCGGCGCGGGTATTTAGGACCAGAAAGAAGCAGCATGCAGCGGCGCACCGCGTGCCAGCGCGGCGCCTGGCCCAACGGCGGGCAAGCATCTGCGATGCGCCGGGCCGCGGGCGGGAGCGCTACGCCTGCATCGCGAAACTGCCGTAAGGGATGAAACGGACCGGATCGCCGGGCTTGATCTCAGCCGCGCCGTCGCCGAGTTCCACCAGACCTTCGGCCCAGCTGAGGCCGCTGATCCGGCCGGAGCCTTCGGACTTGAACACCTCCGCCTTGCCGTCCCGCACCCGCGCCCGCAGGTATTCGCGGCGGCCCGGTTTCTTGCGCTTTTCGAATGCCGCCGGAACTTCAAACGCTTGCGGTTCCTGCCAGCCCGCCCCCGCCATCAGCCCCATTGCGGGGCGGGCAAAGATCAATGTGCAAACCAGCGCCGCCACCGGGTTGCCCGGCAGCCCGAAAACCGGCGTGCCCTGCCACATTCCAAGCGCCAGCGGTCGGCCCGGTTTCAGCGCGATGCGCCATTCCTGCATCGCCCCCGCCTCACGCAGGAGCGCCGACATGTGGTCCTCATCCCCGGCAGAGGCCCCGCCAGAGGTCAGCATCACATCCGTTTTTGCCGCCGCCCTGTCCAAATGCCGCCTCAGGGCTTCCCTGTCGTCAGCGGCCTTGCCCAGGTCCACCGGCACAAAGCCCAGCTGACGGATCAGCGCCAGCAGCATGGGGCGGTTTGCGTCAAAAATCTGCCCCTTGCCAGCAGGTTCCCCGGCCTCGACCAGCTCATCGCCGGTGGAGAGCACGCCCACCCGCAGCGGCAGCCTCACGGTCAGCTCCGCCAGCCCTGTAGCAGAGGCCAGGGCCAGATCGGCAGGGGTAATGACCCGGCCTGCGGGAAGGATGACCTCATCCACGCAGACATCCTCGCCTGCTTTGCGGGTGTTGGCGCCCTGTTTCAGCGGGCCATTGAAAGCAATCTGCTCCCCATCGGTGTTGACGTCTTCCTCCAGGATCACCGTGTCCACGCCCTCAGGCAGCGCGGCGCCGGTCAGCACCCGGATGGCGTTGCCTTCAGCCACGGTACCGTCAAAGGGTACACCTGCGGCGGCCCTGCCCTCCACCAGCGGCAGCACATGCGGCCCCGCTGCCCGGCCACCGGCAAAGCCGTATCCATCCACCGCCGTGTTCGGCAGCGGCGGGTTGGAGCGTTTGGCCACAGCGTCTTCCGCCAGCACCCGGCCGAGCGCGTCTGCCAGCGGCACGGTTTCCGCGCCGGTCACTGGCCCCAGCCTGTTCCTGAGCAGCGCCAGCGCGTCATCCACCGGGGTCCAGTCGACGCCGGCAGGCAGGGCAAAGCAGTCGTTGCTGAGCGGCGGCGGTGTCAGCCCGCCCGGGTCTTCCGAGGCCAGCGCGTTCAAGCGGTCTTCAAAACCCGTGCCCAATATCCAGGCCTCCTCTTGTGCTTCGTCAGGTGCAGCAGCCAGCATTGCGGCCAGCTCCTGTGCTGGCAGGCGGCTGAGCGCCTGCGACAACAGCCGCATCTGCACCCGGTCGCGTATTTCAGCCTCACCTGCAACAGCCATTGCGGCTTTGACGGCCGGTTCGATCAATCCTGGCCAAATTTCTGCAAACACAATTTGCGCGTCCGCAATGTTTTGAAAAGGCCAGACAGCAACCATGTGCCGGAGCCGCAACCGCTGCAGCACCGGCAGCCCCATCAGGACCTGGCTGCCAACCGTTGGGTTGAAGAACAGCTGGAAACAGGAGGAGGACGCCTTGGCTGCCAAGTCTGCGCGGCGCCGTTCCGCGACGTCCTCATATCTTAAGCCGACCTTGCGGTAGGGAATGTCAGGCCAGGCCTTCTCGTCCGGCTTGCCCCAGAACGGACCGGCGCCGGCAAACTGCCGGTTCATTTCCGAGGCGACATCAAACCGGTTGTTGTTGCCGTTCTGTGCGTCTTCGATCCGTTCTTCCAGCCATGCCCATAAGGCAAATGGGTCATTCGATCCGGTGATCCGGCGTGCAAGTCCGCGCGGGTATCCGAAGGGGAAATCAAAGGCTGCCAGCACCCGCCGCCCTGCGGCCTGCTCCGCAGCAAGAAAGCGGCTGATCCAAGCTTCTGCCTCAATCCGGCTGCGGCAGTAAACCGGCTGCTCTGCGATGCCGCCGCGCGCCACTCCGAGCCAGATCGCGTCCTTGCTGGGGCGCCGGGGCTTGCGCTTGGCCGCGGACCAGTCGACGGCCAGGACGGTATCAAAGGGGGTCACAGCCCCAATTCCGCCTGGATGAAATCCACGATCGCTGCCGTGTCGTTCAGATCGAACACCGGGCGGTCGAGCTCCAGCGTTGTGTCGCTGGCGATAGCGCGGATGCTGGGATCCCTTGGCGCGATCAGTTCGGTGCCTGCAGCTTGCCGGAAGGCCTCGATCTTGGGGTGCGGTTCACGCTTGTAGCCCTCGACCAGCACCAGATCGACGGGGTTCAGGCGGGCCAGCAGCTCTGCCAGCGGCGGCTCTGCCGCGCCGCGCAGCTCTTGCATAATCGCCACGCGGCCAGCGGAGGCCAGCACCACCTCCGCCGCGCCAGCCTGGCGGTGGCGGTGGCTGTCAGTGCCGGGCTGGTCCACGTCGGTGGCGTGATGGGCGTGCTTGATGGTGGAGACAGAAAATCCGCGGGCACAGAATTCAGCGACCAGCCGCTCCATCAGCCCGGTCTTGCCGTTGTTCTTCCAGCCGGTGACGCCGTAAATCTTCATTTCAAGAGCGCCTCGGCGCGGGCCAGATCATCCGGCGTGTTGATGTTGAAGAAGGGGTCGAAAGGGTCTGCCTCAAACAGCGCTTCGCGGCCGCTGTGCTGGTCGGTCCAGAGCACGACCTTGCGCAAGCCGTCCTGCAGGGCTGCGCGCAAGTCATCGCGCAGGGCGACGGGCCAGAGGCCAAAGGCCGGGTGCCGGTTGATGCGC
Organism: Leisingera sp. ANG-M6; assembly: GCF_000813905.1. Classification (NCBI taxonomy): domain Bacteria; kingdom Pseudomonadati; phylum Pseudomonadota; class Alphaproteobacteria; order Rhodobacterales; family Roseobacteraceae; genus Leisingera; species Leisingera sp. ANG-M6. The sequence continues at coordinate 421,965 of NZ_JWLG01000013.1, read as the reverse complement.
TTTCCGCCGCCGGATTTCAGCGCCTCTTCACCGGTGCGCGGGGTGGTGGCAAGGGCCAGCGGGTGTTCCATGCCATCTGCCGCTGCGGTCAGACGGGCAACCAGATCCTGCGGGAAGAAGGGGGTATCGGCGGCGGCGGTGACAATCGTCTCCGCGCCCTGCTCTGCCGCCCAGTCAAGGCCAGCCAGAACCCCTGCCAGCGGGCCAGCGAAACCTTCGATAGAGTCGGCAATCACTGGCAGGCTCAGGTCTTCGAACCGCTCCGGGTCGCCATTGGCGTTGAGCGCAAGGCCCGCGACCTGCGGCGACAGCCGGTCCACCACGCGGGACAAGAGGCTCTGGCCGCCGACCTGCAGCCGCCCCTTGTCGCCGCCGCCCATCCGGGTAGCGAGGCCGCCTGCGAGGATTACGCCCAATGGCTTCTGGTCTGTCATCTCTTCTCCTCACGCGCCGGAAAACACGTGTTTTCCGGGACGGATTTCGCGTGAAATCCAGTTAGCCTTCCGCACTCTTGCGCCGGTGTTTCTTCTCCTCAACCGGCGCGTCTCTGGGGTCCATATCGCGCACCAAACGCTCCTCGCCCGACAGGCAGATGAACCGCTGGCCGCGCATCCGGCCGATCAGGGTGAGGCCGACCTCGCGGGCGATCTCGACGCCCCAGGCGGTGAAGCCTGAGCGCGAGGCCAGCACCGGGATGCCCATCATTGCGGTCTTGATCACCATCTCGGAAGTCAGCCGGCCGGTGGTGTAGAGGATCTTGTCCGCCGCTTCCGCCTGCTCCGACAGCATCCAGCCGGCAATCTTGTCCACTGCGTTGTGGCGGCCGACGTCCTCCATATAGACCAGCGGGCGGTCCTGACGGCAGAGCACGGTGCCATGGATGGCGCCGGCCTCCAGATAGAGCGATGGCGTGCGGTTGATCTTGTGCGCCAGTGCATAAAGCCAGGAGGTTTTCACTTCCACCTGCGGCAGGCGCACGTCCTCCAGCCCCTCCATCATGTCGCCAAAGACGGTGCCGACCGCGCAGCCCGACGTGCGGGTTTTCTTCTTCAGCTTTTCCTCGTGGCTGGTTTCCACCGCGGTGCGCACCACCACGGTTTCCAGGTCCTCGTCATAGTCGACGCGGGTGACTTCATCCTCGTCGCGCAGCATCCGCTGATTGCGCAGGAAGCCGAGCGCCAGATATTCCGGGTAGTCGCCGATGGTCATCGCGGTGACAATTTCCTGCGAATTCAGGAAGATGGTCAGCGGGCGTTCCTCGACCACGGCGATTTCGCTTTGCTCGCCATTCTGGTCGACGCCGGTGACCGCGCGCGTGAGCCGCGGGTCGGAGACACCGGGGGCGATCAGATATTCTGACGTGATATCCATACTCACCAATTGCATTCCTTCTGCGTCCGCCGTAGGGCGGGTCAAGGCAATCTAGGACGCGCAGATGGCAATCACCACCACCAAATCGGCCTTCTGGAAAGGGTTTCGCGACAGCGCGCCGTTTCTGTTCATGGCCTCGCCCTTCGGCTTCCTGTTCGGGGTGCTGGCGGCGGAGGCCGGGCTGATCGTGCCGGAGGCCTTTGCCTTCTCACTCACTGTCTTTGCCGGCGCCGCCCAGTTCACCGCGCTGCAGCTGATGCAGGAGAATGCGCCGCTGATCATCATCCTGATTTCGGCGCTGGCGGTGAACCTGCGGATGGCGATGTATTCGGCCTCGTTGACGCCCTACCTGGGCGATGCACCAATGTGGCAGCGGGCAATTGCCGCCTATTTCATCGTCGATCAGTCCTATGCGCTGTCGGTCGTGCAGTTCGAACAGGAGCCGGAAATGCCGCTGGCGCAGCGGATGGCCTATTTCTTTGGCACCAACGGGCTGATCACACCGGCCTGGGTCATCGCCACCGCGCTGGGTGCGCTGGTTGGCACCCGCATCCCGGAGAGCTGGGGTGTGGACTTCGTGCTGCCGCTGGCGTTTCTGGCAATGATCGGCCCGATGCTGCGCACGCCGGCGCATGTGGCGGCCTGTTTTGTGGCAGTGGCAGCGTCGCTGCCAGCCTCCGCCCTGCCCTATAACCTGGGGCTGATCGTTGCGGGGATTGCCGGCATGGTTGCGGGCGCGCAGGCGGAATTGTGGCTGGAGCGGCAGAAGGCCAAGGCGGAGGGCGCGACATGAGCAGTATCCCCACACCCATCTTGTGGACCGTGATCATCGGGCTGGCGCTTGGCAGCTACGGCTTGCGGTTTGCCTTCATCGGCTTCATGGGCGGCAAGCCCATCCCTGAATGGCTGATGCGTCATCTGCGCTATACCGCAGTGGCAATCATCCCGGCGCTGGTCGCGCCGCTGGTGGTCTGGCCCGCCCCCACCGGCGGCGATCCCAGCCTGATGCATTTTGCAGCCGCCGCCGCGACCTTTGCAGCGGGTTATCTGACGCGCAATGTGCTGATCGGGCTCGGCACCGGCGGGCTGTGCCTGCTGCTCCTGTATCTCGCCGCCTGAGCGCTCTGCGCCCGGGCGGAAGAATTACTCGGCAGTGCTGAGCGCAGCGTCGCTCTTGGTGATGCCCGCTTGCAAGTCGGCGCTGTCGTTTTCGTAGTAACGCTCTGTCGCCACGCCCGGCAGCTGGCCGAATTGGGCGGAGAGTTTCTCCGGGTAGAAGGTGCGGTCCAGGCTTTCAAAGCCAGGGATCTGCTGCAGGATACCAATGGTGGCCTGGGCGCAGTAGGCCCCCGGCACGCGGCCGTTGGTCACTGCCAGCTGATAAGCTTTCTGGGCCTGTTCCGGCGTCACCTCAACCCGCTGCACCACCACATGGAAAGTGCTGCGCGCATGGGCGCCGCGGTAGGCCTTTTCCACTGCCGGGGTGATACCATAGAGGACGTCGTTCCGCTCCGGCACGACTGAGGCGTAGAAAGAGCCTGCGGGATCGAAAATCACCCGTTCAGACGCGTTGATCATCAGCGACGCGTGGCCGCCCTTGCCGGTGCGGTTGTTGATCATCGTGTACAGGGTGAGCGTCGCGGGGCCGGGGTGGCGGTAGGCCACCTTGGCCAGGGTTTCGGCATCCGCGTTGGGCTGCTGCGGCGCCGCGCAACCCGCAAGCGCCAGCATCACCGCGCCGAGGCAGAGCAGATTGCGCATAAGTTTGGTCCCGGGATCAGGTGGCGAAAATAGCCAGGAACAGCGCGAGGAAGACCATCGCGATGCAGAAACGGGTCACGAAGGTCATGAAGCTCGAGAACATCTTCTCCTGAACGGTGATGTCCATGGTGCCGTGCTGATGATCAGCCATGTGAGTTATCCCTCAAATTCACGTGCGTTTTCCCGGTGATTACCGGATTTGCCGGGCCCTGTCACCACGTCATTCGGGCGCATCCCGGGGAAATGCCGCCCGGAAACCGCAGAAAACCGCTGCGAATCCTGCGGCTGCGGCCCAGGCGGCGAATCGTGCGGCCTACTCTTGCTGCAGATCCGAGGCGAGGCGGAAGCCGATGCGGTTGGCGGGCTCTTCCTCGCGTGCCTTGGGCACTGCGCGCAGCATCACATTGAGCTGGCTGACATGCTGCACCAGCTGGGTTCGGGAGCCGTCGGGCTCACTGCCGTAGTAGGTGATAATGTCCGGGTCGAAATAGCCCATGCCCTCAATCCGGAGCACGCCGGCATTGCCGCCGGTGAAGCCCATTGCGACCTCGTGTTCAGCGTCCAGCTGCTGTTCGAAGTTCTGGATATAGAGGATCAGCCGCTCATAGGCCCAGCGGGCCGGGCTTTTGGCGGCATCCGGTTTCTGCAGCTTCTCCGGCACTTTGGTGAGGCCGGCGCAGGCCTCCGGATCTGCATGGACTTCATGCACGCAGGGCAGCACCGCCGCCTCTGCCGCCTCGGCGCTGGTGGAAATCTCGTCGCTCATGGTGCCTCCCCTTTCCGGGGTGCGGATCACCCCTTGCTTTGATAGAGCCAGGCACCGTCTTCGCGTTTCCAGCGCGCCACCTGGCCGGTGTGGTACAGGTGATTTACATGGGCTACTGCCTCGACCAGTGCAAGCCCGTACTCACCTTCACCGATTGTGCGCTTGAACAGCGGCGCAAAGCAATCAGCAGCTGTCCGCGGCACGGAAAGGTGATCCATCAGCCGCTCCAGCGCGCCGTGGTGGTTGCCAATGAGCTGCTGCATCCTGAGCGGCAAACGTGAGAACGGCAGCTTGTGGCCGCCAAGCGCCAGATGATCCGGACGCGCCAGTTTCGCCAGCCGTTCGCAGGCTTCCAGCCATTCGCCCAGCGGATCGGCCATCGGTTCGGTCGCATAAACACCGATGTTGGGGCTGATGGTCGACAGGATCTGATCCCCGGTAATCACCAGGTTGTCGTCGCGGCTCCAGAAGGTTGCGTGCTCCGGGGCGTGGCCGTTGCCGGTATGCACATCCCAGTCGCGCCCGCCCATGCGGATCACGTCGCCCTGCTTGATGCGGGTAAAGCCCAGCGGCATCGGATGCACGGTGTCGGCAAAGTTGAAGGGCCGGTCATTGACGCGCTTCTCATAGACCTCAGGCGCCATCCCGGCGCTGCGGTAATAGGCCAGCGTCTCTTCCGGCCATGTCTCCTGCACGTCCAAAGTCAGCATCCGGGCGAACAGCCAAGCGGTGCGCGTGGTGACTAGTTCGGCGCCGTGGACGCTCTGGAACCAGCCCGCCAGCCCGATGTGATCAGGGTGGTGATGGGTGACGACCACGCGGGTCACCGGCTTGCCCTTCAGGGGGCCGGCCATAAGGTTCTCCCAGATGCCGCGGCTTTTGCGGGAGTTGAAACCGGTGTCGATCACCGTCCAGCCGTCGCCCTCATCCAGCGCGTAGATGTTGACATGGTCCAGCTTCATCGGCAGCGGCTGGCGCATCCAGAGGACGCCCTCGGCCACTTCGATCGCCTCCCCCTGTGCGGGCGGTTCTTCCCAAGGGGTGCGGGGGGAGACGTCTGGGATATCGGTCATAGGATTAGCCCGCCAGCTCATCAAGACTGAGGGCAAAAGTACCCTCTGCCCCGGCCTGTGCATGGGCCAAGAGCGCGCTGTGCTCCGGCAGCATCCGGGTGATGTAGAAGCGGGCCAGTTTCTCGCGCGGGCCGCCCTGATCCGCCATCGCGGCTGCCAGGTGATAATGGCCGCCCAGCACCCGGGCAAAGGCGCGCAGATACGGAACCGAGCCCGCAAAACGGTCCTGCATGTCCTGCTGCGACACCAGCCATTCGGTGGCTTCGCGCAAGGATTCGCACGCCTGCCAGACGGATTCGGCCATGTTCGGATGGGTGGCGCGGGCGCGTTCTGCCTGCTCCTCGATCTCGTCGATCAGGGCAAAAGCCATTTCGCCGCCGTCCATCATCTTGCGCGCCACCAGATCCATCGACTGGATGCCGTTGGTGCCCTCGTAGATCGCGGTGACGCGCACGTCGCGGTAATATTGCGCTGCACCGCTCTCCTCAATGAATCCCATGCCGCCATAGACCTGCACCCCGGTTTCCGAGACGCGCATCCCGGTGTCGGTGCCAAATGCCTTGGCGATCGGCGTCAGGAAGGCCGCGCGGGCCGACCAGTCACTGCCGCCGGTAGCGGTGTGCATGTCGATGGCACGGGCGCAGGCCATCAGGATTGCCCGGGAGGCAAAAAGATCCGCCTTCATTTCCATAAGCATCCGGCGCACATCGGCGTGGTCGGCGATGAAACCGCTGGCGGTCTTGCCCTGCTTGCGCTCCAGCGCATAGGCCAGCGCATGCTGATAAGCGCCCTCGCCCGCACCGACGCCCTGGCCGCCGACACCGAGGCGCGCGTTGTTCATCATGGTGAACATCGCTGCCATGCCGCCGTGCTCCGGCCCGACCAGCCAGCCGGTGGCACCGTCGAACTGCATCACGCAGGTGGGGGAGCCGTGCAGGCCCATCTTGTGCTCCAGGCTCACGACCTTGAGATCATTGGGTTTGCCTGGATTGCCGTCCGCATCCGGCAGGTATTTCGGCACCAGAAACAGCGAAATCCCCTTGGTTCCCGGCACCCCGTCGGGCAGCCGGGCGAGCACCAGGTGGCAGACGTTGCCGCAGAAATCGGTGTCGCCCCAGGAGATGAAGATTTTCTGGCCGGTCACCGCATAGGTGCCGTCACCGTTCGGCTCCGCCTTGGAGCTGAGTGCGCCGACATCGGAACCGGCCTGCGGTTCGGTCAGGTTCATGGTGCCGGACCATTCGCCGGAGATCAGCTTGGGCAGGTACAGCTCCTTGATGGCGTCGGAGGCGTGGTGCTCCAGCGCTTCGATCTGGCCCTGGCTCAGCAGCGGCGCCAGCTGCAGCGACAGGCAGGCGCCTGCCATCATCTCGTAGACTGCGACGGCAAGTGTCTGCGGCAGCCCCATGCCGCCGAACTCCTCAGCCGCGCTGATGCCGACCCAGCCGCCTTCGCGAATGGCCTGATAGCCATCGGCAAACCCGGGCGAGGTTCGCAGCACGCCGTTTTCCAGACGTGCAGGATGCAAGTCGCCATTGCGCTGCAGGGGCGCCATCACCTCGTCGCACAGCTTGCCTGCTTCTGTCAGGATCGCGCTCACTGTGTCGGTGGTTGCCTCGGCAAAGCGGTCTGTGGCCGGGATGCTGTCATAGCCCACGACGTGGTTCAGCAGAAATTCATACTCGGAAACGGGGGCGCGGAATGTCATGGGCGTCCTCTGGCGGGGGTTTCTGGGGCCTGCGGCGCGGGCAGTCTTGGCTTCCCGGCGCTGGCCCATTATGGTCTGTGGCTTGTCCGATTACCTAACCGGACGCTTATTTCAATCAACCAAAACGCCGCGTCACCCGGAATGCCCCAGCAGAGCACTGAAATCCTTGCCGCAACGGCAAGCGGCATCGCCCGCGCCGCCCGGCTTTTGCAGGCCGGGCAGCTGGTCTCCTTCCCGACTGAGACGGTTTATGGCCTTGGCGCTGATGCCCGGCAGGGCACCGCGGTTGCGGCGATCTATGAGGCCAAGGGGCGGCCGTCGTTCAACCCGCTGATCGCCCATGTGCATTCGGCAGAGGCCGCGCGGCGCTACGTGGCATGGAATGACGTTGCGGAACAGCTGGCAGCGGCGTTCTGGCCTGGCCCGCTGACCCTGGTACTGCCGCTGCGGGAGGGCCACGGGATCTCACCGCTGGTCACGGCAGGGCTGGAGACGCTCGGCGTGCGGGTGCCTGCGCATCCGGCGGCACAAGCCCTGCTGCGGGAGCTGGACGGGCCGGTCGCAGCACCATCCGCTAACCCCTCCGGCAAGATCAGCCCGACAACGGCAGCCCATGTGATGGCCGGGCTGGACGGCCGGATTGCCGCAATCCTAGACGATGGCGCCTGCGATGTTGGGCTGGAGTCCACCATCATCGGGCTGGCGGGGCCGGAACCGTTGCTGCTGCGCCCCGGCGGGCTGGCGGCGGAAGAAATCGAGGCGGTGCTGGGCCGCAAATTGGCAGAACGCGATGTGCACGACCCGCTGACAGCACCGGGACAGCTGCTGTCGCATTATGCCCCCGGTGCGCCGGTGCGGCTGAATGCTGACGCGCCCGGCGAGGGCGAACTGTTTCTCGGCTTCGGTCCCGGGACCTGCGATCTGAACCTGTCCGAAAGCGGCGACCTGGCAGAGGCCGCCGCGAACCTGTTCGGGCATCTCCACCGGCTGGATACCCTAGGCAAACCGATTGCCGTTGCCCCGGTGCCGATGCGCGGGCTGGGCGAGGCCATCAACGACCGTTTGCGCCGCGCCGCAGCGCCGCGGGACTGAACCCGGCAAGCCGCAGGCCCCTGCGCCCATCGCAGATGGGTGCCCGGCCCAAGGGTTTTGGGGTTATCTGTGATAATCAGAAAACGCGCGGGAGCCCTCCCGCTGTGCATCCAGATATGCGTATTCAGGCGTGGCCTGCGCTGGCCGAGAGCGTCAGCGGATCAACCCCGAGGGTCTTGAGCGCTGCGCCCCATTTGCTGTCATCCGCAAGGTCGAATACCAGCTCCGGGCTGGCTTCTGCTGTCAGCCAGCCGTTCATGGTGATTTCCGATTCCAGCTGCCCTGGTCCCCAGCCGGCATAACCCAGAAGCACCAGCAGCTGCTCCGGCCCCTGCCCCTCGGCGATGTCCTCCAGAATATCCAGCGTCGCGGTCATTGAGAAACCGCCAGGTACCTTCAGGGAACTCACATCCGATTCGTAATCCGGCGTGTGCAGCACAAAACCGCGCTGAGTCTCTACCGGGCCGCCAAAGCGCACCGGCAGCGCCGCTGCAGCGTTGCCCTCACCGCCCAGGTCCAGCTGCTCCAGCAGATCGCCCAGCGCCACGCCGTCAGCGGGCTTGTTGACGATCAGGCCCATCGCGCCTTCCTCGCCGTGCGAGCATAGGAAAATCACCGAATGCTCGAACCTCGGGTCGCCGATACCAGGCATTGCAATCAAGAGCTTGCCAGTCAGATCCATGAATTTCCGTCTTTCTGCTGCCTCCCCCCACCATGACGCGCACCCGCTTGCCGCGCAAGGGGCGCATCGGCGCAACTCCGCGCAGGCTCGGGCAAATTTGCCGCAAACACAGGAGGATGAGGGAGGTATGACCGGATCGTGACTTGGCAAACCAGGCTGGCAGGCGCATGTATTCACGTATGAAACGGACAATGCTCAAAACCGCTGCTGCCGCGGCAGCTTTGCTGGCTGCTGCAAGCGGGTTGCCTGCATTTGCCGGCGCTGCGGACGGCGATATCGTTCAGGTCGAGGTGCTGGATGGCGGGATGACCTCCCGCGGCACCCATCTGGGCGCGCTGCGGATCACCCTGCAGCCGGGGTGGAAAACGTATTGGCGAGCGCCCGGCGATGCCGGCATCCCGCCCAGTTTTTCCTGGCGCGGGGCACGCAATATCGGCGGGCTGTCGATCACCTGGCCGTCACCAGAAGTATTCCTGACCTCCGGCTACCGCACCATCGGCTATCATGACCAGCTGGTGCTGCCGGTTGAGATCACGCCTGAAACCCCCGGCAAGCCTGTGCGCCTGAAGGGCCGGATGCAGCTGGGGGTGTGCAAGGACGTCTGCGTGCCGGCCGAACTGAAGTTCGACCATGAGCTGGACAGCAGCGCCGGCCGCAACCCTGCAATTGCCGCCGCGATGGCCAGCCGCCCCTGGTCGGCCAAAGAAGCGGGCGTGCGCAAGGCCACCTGCAGCCTGCGTCCGTCGCAGTACGGCATGACGGTTACCGCACGCATCTCGATGCCCTCTGCCGGCGGCGAGGAGGTTGCGGTGATCGAACCCGGCAACCCCAAGCTTTATGCAGGTGAAACCACCACCCGGCGCGATGGCGGGCAGCTGGTGGCGGAGACCGAGTTCCTGCCTGCAGACGGCAACGCCTATGCCATCGACCGTTCGCAGCTGCGGATCACGGTACTGGGGAAAAACCATGCGGTTGATATTCAGGGCTGCAGCGCCGGATGAGCGCAGCCAGCAGCCCTGCCCGCCCGGTTCTGGGCACTATTGCCGTGGTCTGCCGCCATTCCGGCGGGCAGGACCAGGTGATCCTGGTGCAGCGCGGCAAGGAGCCGAACGCAGGCTGGTGGGGCTTTCCCGGCGGCCATGTGGAGATGGGCGAGACGGCCTTGCAGGCCGCGGCGCGCGAGCTGATGGAAGAAACCGGCGTGGCCGCCCGGCCGCTGGAATATCTCACCAACGTGGATGTGATCTCGCGCGATGCATCCGGTATGGCGCAGCGGCAGTATCTGCTGACCGTGGTGCTGTGCGAATACTTGAGCGGTGAACCGGTGCCGGATGATGACGCCGAAAAGGCCGAATGGATTCCCATTGCAGAAATCGAATCCCGCGGGCTGCAGCTTCTGGATCAGGTCGGCGACGTGGCGCGGCTGGCTCAGGCCCGCTGGCGAGCGTTGAGCCGGTAGGCAATTCCGCCCGCGGCATAGGCCAGCAGTGCCAGTGTGAAGGCCCCCACAATGAAGGCCAGCAGCCCTGCCCGCACCGGCTCCATTGCCGCCAGCGCCGGGATCATCCGCAGCGCAGGATGCAGCGCGCCGGATGCCATCGCCCAACCCAGCGTCAGCACCAGCCAGCCCAGTTGCCCCAGAGCGGCGCCCAGTACCAGCCAGCGCAGGCGCCCAGCCCCCTGCCGCAGCGCGCGGCGCAGGGATGTCAGCGGCCGCGACAGGTCGCGCTGCATGGCCACCAGCGCTGGCACCACCAGCAGCACCAGGAACATCCCGAACCCCAGGCCATAGACAAGCGTGATCACCGTGGGCTTCAGGAATTGCGCCTGCTGGGAACGTTCAAACAACAAAGGCGCGAGACCCAGCACCGTGGTCATGGTGGTCAGCATCACCGGGCGCAGCCGGTCCGCCGCCGCGTCGATGATGGAGGGGATCAAGCCGCGGTCCTGCGCATACTGGTCGATGGTAGTTACCAGCACGATGGAATCGTTGATGATGATCCCGGTCATCCCCAACAGGCCAACCACGGTGAACATGCTCAGCGGCACCTCCCAAACGTAGTGCCCCCAGATGGTGCCGACCAGACCGAAGGGAATGATCGCCATCACCACCAAAGGACGGGTCCAACTGGCGAAAATCCAGGACAGCACAAGGTAGATCCCGGTGAGGCAGAGGATCAGCCCGGTACCCGCCTCCTGCAGGAACGTCTGTTCCTGCTCTGCCAGACCGGACAGGCGCCATTCCACCTGCCGCTCGCTGGCAATGTTCGGCAGGATCTCGTTCTGCAGCGCCTGCGTCACCTCCTCGGCGCGGGCCGGATCGTCCTCAGAGATGTCGCCGGTCACGCTGATCACCCGGATGCCGTTTTCGCGGCGCACGGTGGAGAAACCGGTGCGCTGAGTGACCGAGACGATATCGGCAAGCGGCACATAGATGCCGCTGGGGGCCCGCATCAGGGTGCGCTCCAGGAAATCAGCGGTCAGCTCATTCTCCGGCAGTTCCACCCGGATTGTGGCGCTGCGCGGACCGTCGGGATAGGTCGCCGCCTCGATCCCGTTGAGCCGCGCCCGGAGCGCCTGGCCCAGGCTGCCAATGGTGAAGTTCAGCGCCTGACCCTGCGGCGTAAGGTCGAGGATCACTTCTTCCTTGTCGTAGGCGAGATTGTCCTCCACTGCCGAGACTTCCGGGAAGCGCAGAAGTGCGGTTTTCAGATCTTCGGAGGCATTTTTCAGCACCTGCACGCTGGGGCCAGAGAACTGCACGTCAAGTGCATCGCCGCCAGGCCCTGACCGCCAGCTGCGGAAGGAGACCGTCTCGACCATCGGGTGGCGCACCACCCGCTCCTGCAGTTCCGCCACAAAGGCAAAGCTGGAATAGGGCCGCAGGTCCGCATCGATCAGTTCGATCGAGATGCCGCCCAGCAGGTCGGTATCCTTGGCCTCCACCCCGCTGAGACCGCGGCCAGCATTGCCACCGGTTTCGGCCATCACGAAGTCCAGCGGGTTGCGGCCGTAGCGTTCAGCATACTCGGCACCCAGCGCCTCTGTCGCGCGCTGCATTTCCTGCATCATCGCCATTGTGTCGGCGCGGCTTGCGCCCTCCACCATGGCGAAGTTACCGGTGACCGAGCCGCGCTCCGGCGCGTTGAAGAAGCGCCATTGCACATCACCGTTGATGAACAGCGCTGCCTGGCTGGCCAGAATTGCCAGCGCCCCTGCCAGCACGGCGTAGCGCGCAGTGACGATGTAGCTCATCAGCGGCCGGAAGGCATGGTCGCGCAACCAGCGGAAGCCGCGGTTCACCATCCGGTTCGGCCAATCATACCAATGGCGCGCCTGGGCATGGGTCAGCGCATGGGCCAAGTGGTTGGGCAGGATCAGGAAGCATTCCACCAGCGACGCCGCTAGCACCGCAATCACCGTGAAAGGGATATCCCGGATCAGTTCGCCGAACCGTCCGCCCACAAGGGTCAGCCCAAAAAAGGCAATGATTGTGGTGAGGGTTGCAGCGAAGACCGGCATCGCCATGCGGCGGGCGGCGTTTTCCGCCGCCTGCATCGGGCTTTCGCCTAGCCGGCGGACCCGGAAATCGGCGTGCTCGCCGACCACGATTGCGTCATCCACAACGATGCCCAGAGTGATGATCAGGCCAAACAGGCTGACCATGTTGATGGTGATCCCGGCGGCATACATCAGCGCCACGGCAGCAAACATCGAGGCCGGGATACCCATTGCCACCCAAAAGGCGATGCGGGTGTTAAGGAACAGGAACAAGAGGCACAGCACCAGGCCAAGCCCCATCAACCCGTTGTCGACCAGAATATCCAGACGGTCGGTGATGGACTGGGCACGGGTCCTGATCAGTTCCGCCGTCACCCCTTGCGGCAGGCTGGCCTGCATTTCATCCACGACCTCCTGCACCCGTGCCTGCAGGCGGATGGCATTTCCCTGATCAGAACGGTCCACCCGGATCGACATCGCCGGGTTGTCATCGACGAAGTAGGAACGGTTGCGGTCCACGCCCTCGACCCGGATCTGCGCCACATCACCGAGGGTCAGCACGGAGCCATCGGCATTGGTGCGCAGCACGATTGCCGCAAGCTCATCCGGTTTGCGCTTTTCGCTGCCTGTGCGCACGCGGGCGTTGGCGCCGGATACGTCGCCTGCAGGGTCGGCATCGACCTCTGCCGCGATGGCCTCCGCGATCTCGCGCATGGTGATGTCGTGGGTGATCAGCTTAGCGGTGGGCACCTCGACGATGGTTTCCGGCGCTGCCACGCCGCGAATCGTGGTGCGGGTGACACCGGCCTCAAAGAGGCGCACGACCAGTTCGTCAGCAAAAAGACCCAGTTGCCCTGCCCCGACCGGCCCGGTGATCACCACATCGGTCACCCGGTCGCGCCAGGCGCCGCGGCGCACCTCAGGCTCCTCCGCCTCCTCCGGCAGGGTGGTGATGCCGTCCACCGCGGTCTGCACATCGTCGGTGGCCTGACCCATGTCGGAACCGGGCTCAAACTCCAGGGTCAGCGTCGCCAGTCCTTCGCGGGAGATGGAGGAGGTCTCCTCCACGCCGTCAACGGCCAGCAGCGCAGGCTCCAGCACCTGCACGATGGCGCTGTCCACATCTTCTGGACCGGCGCCCTCCCATTCAACGGTGACGGTAACACGTTCGACAATCACATCCGGGAAGAACTGCGCCCGCATGTTGGGCATCGCAGCCGCACCCAGCACCAGCATGATCACCAGCAGAAGGTTGGCCGCGGTGCGGTGGCGGGTGAAATAGCTGAACAGCCCGCGGGCCTGCCGGGGGAGCCTGCGCGCCATCGGGTTCAGCCTCCCATCCGGGATTCAATCCGGCTTACAAGCCGGGCGGGAACTTTGACCTCTGCCAGCTGCTGCAGCATCTTTGCCTTCATCTCCGAAGGCATCCGGCTGTTGCCCTCAACCAGCGCAACCAGCTGGGCGCGGCGCTCATCCGTGAGTTCGATCAGCTCCGGCAGCGCCTGCGCTTCTGCGCCCCGACGCAGCGGGCGCACCTTGATGCCGGCCCCCAGCAAGGGCGTGCGGCCTGTCACAACTTCGCGGCCTTCCAGCCCTGAGCCGCGGATCAGCACGTCATCGCCCTGGCGGCGCACCAGCTCAACGGGCAGCGCCTCCAGCCGGTCCTCTTCACCCAGCAACAGAACGGTGCCGTCTGCACCCAGCGCGGAGGCCGGAACCCGTGCGACCGCGCGGACTTCAGGCTCTGTCACGTGAACCGTCACGAAATCTCCGGGTTTGAACCCGGGGGCTGCGTTCAGGCTGGCGTAGACCAGCCGCCCGGTCTGCCCGTCCCCCGCAGCACCGCTGGCGCGTGATATCCGCCCGGTTGCGCTGAGGCCGGCACCAGCCGCATCCAGCGTCACCCGCACTGGAGCCTCCAGCAGGCGGCCGTCACCGTCCAGCAGCCGGGCGTATTGCGCGGTGGAAACCCGGAAAGCTACCTCCAGCAAGTCCGGATCGACCAGATCAGCAAGTTTTTCATTGGCGGAGACAAGTCGGCCCTGCACCAGGCTGACCGCCTGCAGGGTGCCGTCAAAGCCTGCCTTGATGGTGGTGTCCTCCAGGTCGCGCCGCGCCTCGTCCAGCGCGATCTGCGCCCGGGCCACCCGGGTAGCAGCCTGATCCGCGCGCGCCTCTGCCTGGCTGACCGCCTGGCGGCGCGAGATCACGGTTTGGCGGGCCTGAACCGCGGCAAGCTCCGCGGTCTCCACCGTGGCTGCAGTGCCAACGCCGCGCTCCTGCAGATCCACCTGCCGCTGGAAAGCGCGTTCGCGCAGCTGCGCCTGGTCCTGGGTTGCCTGAAGCTCGTCCTGTGCCAGAATCAAGGCCCGCCCCGCATCGCGTTCCTCAGCCCGGGCGTCCATCATGTCAGCCTCGGCCCTGTCCAGCGCGGCCTGCGCATCCGCAGGATCAATCTGCACAAGCACCTCGCCCGCCCGGACCGCGCCGCCTTCCTCGAAATCTTCAGAGAGCTGCACCACCCGTCCACCGGAGGCCGTTCGCAACTCCAGTGTGCGGCGGCTTTCAACCCGGCCAAAGGCCGTCAGCTCCGGTGCAACCGTCTGCAGGTCCGCGGTCACCACGTTGACCGCAAACACCCGTTCGCGCGCGGGCGGCGCCTTGCGCTCGGCATTGAGCTGCGCCTCGATGGCGCCAAAGACCAGCTGCCCGGCATACAGCAGCAAAGCGGCCGTCAGCGACGCCAGGAAAAGCCCCATCAAACTCTGACGCAAAAAGCGCATGTCTCTCCCTTCCGGTGGCGGCTGCTGCCGGGGCCGCGCATGGGCCGCATAAGCGCAAATGCCTTGTGCCTGCTTGAAAATATAGGATTCTCCGCGCAGGTTTGCGAGGTTACACGCAGCGCTGGGTTACTTCCGGCGCAGATGTTCCTCCAATCTGGGCATGATTTCCACGAAATTGCAGGGCCGGTGGCGGTAATCGAGCTGTTTTGACAGGATTTCATCCCAGCCGTCCTTGCAGGCACCTGGGCTGCCGGGCAGCGCAAACAGGTAAGTTCCGCCCGCCACCCCGCCCGTAGCCCGAGACTGCACCGCGCTGGTGCCGATCTTCTGCATCGAGACCCAGGTGAAGACAGTGCCGAAGGCTTCAATTTCCTTTTCGTAGACGTCGCGGTGCGCCTCCACCGTCACGTCGCGGCCGGTCAGGCCGGTACCGCCGGTGGAGATCACCACATCCACCTTGGGATCAGCGATCCAGGCGCGCAGTTGAGCGGCGATCTCGGTCCGCTCATCGGGAATGATCTTACGGTCGGCCAGACTGTGGCCCGCCTCCCGCAGCCGGTCGACCAGCACCTGGCCGGAGCGGTCGTCCTCCATCTTGCGGCTGTCGGACACAGTCAGCACCGCGATGCGGACCGGGATGAATTCCATGCTTTCGTCGATACGGGACATCTACGCCCTCTCCATGATTGCCAGCCGCACGGCCAGCCCTGTGAAAATTCCGGCCGAGATCCGGCCAAGCCAGCGCGCAAAGACCGGCGAGCCTGTCAGCTGGCGCACGGCCTGGCCTGCGAACATCCCCACCAGCCCGTTTATGACAAATCCGCCTGCCGCCAGGATCAGCCCGAAGACCAGGAATTGCGCCAGCACCGGCCCCGCCTCAGGCCGGACGAACTGCGGCACAAATGCCAGCACGAACATGATTACTTTGGGATTGGTGAGGTTTACGAGGAAGCCGGAGCGGAACGCCTGCCTTGCGGGCACAGAGGGCGCATCGGCCTGCACTGCCCCGCAGCGTAATGCACCCCAGGCGAGAAACAGGAGATACCCCACACCGATCCAGCGGATCACATCGAACAGCCCCGGCATGGCAGAGACCACTGCCCCCAGCCCAAGCCCGGCCAATGCCACATGCACCATGCTGCCAGCCGAGATGCCTGCGCTGGCCGCCACCGCCGCGGCGCGGCCGGAGCGCAACCCTTGGCCAAGGCAGAACATCATATCCGCACCCGGCGTCAGGTTCAGCGCCAGCGCCGCCGGGATGAAGGCCAGCAGGGTAACGGGGTCGATCACAGCTCCACCTCGAACCAGCTCACTCCAGGGCCGAGATTGGCCACCTGCGTCTTCCCCAGAGTCCCCCGGAAGCCCCAGCAATCATGCACATGGCCGCAGAGCAGCAGTTGCGGCTGCACCCGTTGCGCTGCGGCGCGGACCGCGGTGGAGCCGACGGACAGCCCGCGGGAGGTCACATCGCCTAAGCCTTTGGGCGGGGAATGGGAAATCAGGATATCCGCGTGATCGCAGGCTGCCAGCATCGTGCCCGCCTGTATCTCGCTCAGGTCGCAAGACCAGCCGCCGAACGGTGTTTCCGGCACGCCGTAGCCCAGCCCGAACAGGCGAAGGCCTTCGATGTCCGTGCCATCGCCATGCAGCACCGTGGTATTGGCAAACCCTGCCGCCCGCAGTTCATCCGCGCTTTCGCCATTGCCAGGCACCGCCACCATCGGCGCCTTGAGCCCCGACAGCATGGCTACGGCACTGTCCAGCCCCATCCGCATGTTGCAGAAATCACCAGCCCCGATCACCAGATCCGCACCCGCACTGGCCGCCACGATATCCGCGGCGTGGGAGGCTGAAAGATGCAGATCGGAGAACGCCAGAATTTTCATTTGCTACCTCAGGACAGGCTCCCCAAACGGGCCTTCAGTTCCAGCAAATCCGCCCAGGCCAGCCGTTTTTGCGTGGGTTGGCGCAACAGATAGGCGGGGTGGAACATCGGTATGACCGGCTTGCCCCAGGCCTGATCCCACTGCCCGCGCAGCCTGGTGATGCCGCGTTTGCCCAGCACCGCCTGGCAGCTGATATTGCCCATCAGGACCAGCACCTCCGGCTCAGCCAGCGCCACGTGCCGTTCCAGGAAAGGTGTCAGCATGGCAATCTCGGCGGGCAGCGGGTCGCGGTTCTGCGGCGGACGCCAGGGCAGCACATTGGTGATATAGGCATTCTCAGCGCGACTGAGGCCGATCGCCTCCAGCATCTTGTCCAGGAGCTGCCCTGCGCGGCCGACAAACGGCTTGCCCTGCAGGTCCTCATCGCGGCCCGGCGCCTCGCCGATGATCATCACCCGCGCGCCTGCCTGTCCGTCAGAAAACACCAGATTGCGGGCGCCGCGTTTCAGGTCGCAGTGGATGAAGCCGTCCATCGCATCGCGCAAGGCCGGCAGTGAACCCGCACCCCTGGCAGCTTTCTGTGCCACCTCGACTGGATCAACTTCCTTGGGTTTGGGTGGCGGCGCGGGGGCGGCACCCGGTTTCGGCTTCGGCGCGGCCTGCTCCAGAGCATAGCGGTCGAGAGGGGCGTCGCACAGCGCTTCGGTTGCGCCAAGCTCCGCCTGCCACTCCAACAGCGCCCGCGCGCTCCAGTAATCCAATGCCGATTCCATGCGCCCAAGCTACTCCGCCCGCCGGACAAGCGGAACACCTCCCTGTCATCTTGCTGCAAATACTCAAATTCTCTGGCCGCACTCCGCACGCAGCCGTTGCCCGTTCCGCCCCCCCCGCCTATAAGAACCGGCAAATCAAGCGGAGCTGCCCCATATGTCCTTCGAACACCGCCATTTGCTTGGCATCGAACCGCTGAAGCCGCATGAGATCACCGCGATCCTCGATCTGGCCGACGACTATGTGGCGCTGAACCGGCGCCCGGAGAAGCACTCCGACGTGCTGGCGGGGCTTACCCAGATCAACATGTTCTTCGAGAACTCCACCCGCACCCAAGCCTCTTTCGAGCTGGCGGGCAAGCGGCTGGGCGCCGATGTGATGAACATGGCGATGCAGGCGTCCTCGATCAAAAAGGGCGAGACCCTGATCGACACCGCCATGACACTGAATGCGATGCACCCGGACCTGCTGGTCGTCCGCCACCCCCACTCCGGCGCGGTGGATCTGCTGGCGCAGAAGGTGAATTGCGCGGTTCTGAACGCGGGCGACGGCAAGCATGAGCACCCGACCCAGGCGCTGCTGGATGCGCTGACCATCCGCCGCTCCAAGGGCCGGCTGCACCGGCTGAACATCGCGATCTGCGGCGACATCGCGCATTCCCGCGTGGCGCGGTCCAACCTGATCCTTTTGGGCAAAATGGAAAACCGCATCCGCCTGATCGGCCCGCCGACACTGGTGCCCGGCCAGTTCGCAGAGTTCGGCGCCGAGATCTATGACGACATGCGCGAGGGGCTGAAGGACGTGGACGTCGTCATGATGCTGCGTCTTCAAAAAGAGCGCATGGACGGCGGCTTCATCCCCTCGGAGCGCGAGTATTACCACCGCTATGGCCTCGACGCCGAGAAATTGGCGCTGGCCAAGCCCGACGCCATCGTCATGCACCCCGGTCCAATGAACCGCGGCGTGGAGATTGACGGAACACTTGCCGATGACATCAACCGCTCGGTCATTCAGGAACAGGTGGAAATGGGCGTCGCGGTGCGGATGGCGGCAATGGACCTCCTGGCCCGCAACCTGCGCGCCGGGCGCCAGGCCAAGGCTGGCTGACGGGATGAGCGGTGTGATCCAAATCCCGGCGGGTGAGCGCGGCGTAATCCGGCTGTTTGTCCTGGACATGCGGCCCGAACAGGCGGCCTTCCTGAAGGAACCGGGCGCGCTGGCGCAGGTGCTGGGCATCAAAACTCTGGACATGGAGCAGGTGGAAATCTTCCCGGTTTCAGACCTGGAGGAAATTGGTCTGGCCGGTTACCTTATCGAAGGCTGCGGCGTGCCGCGCGCGCAGGTCGAGGAGGACCGCGAGATGCTGCAGGCGCTGGACGGCCACGTTCTGCTTGTCCGCTCCCGCGCCTTCGGCGGTGAAGAGACGCGGCTGACCCCGGCAGAACAAATCGTGCTTAAGGGCACCTATGGCGAGCGGCAGACCAATTGGAGCGCAGCCCCGGCCACGTCGGAAAGCGCCAAGCCCTATTCCGCGCCCAAGCTTTCCCCGCGAGAGGCCCGCAGCCAAGCCCGCCGCATAGGCGCCGCCCTGTTTGCCATTGTCATTGTCCTGATTGCCTTGGCTGTATGGGCCATGGTGTTCTGATGACGGCGATAGAATTCAAACCCGACCGCGGCGCCTACATCCGCGCGCACGCTTGGATGGCGGCAATTGGCATGGGCGGCGCTATGGCCGTTCTGTGGTTCATGGACAGCCCGCACATCTGGACCGGCGCTGTGGGCGGGCTGGCGGCCATCGCCTTGCGCGGCTGGTACATGGCCAGCGAGGAACTGGCGGTGGTCTGGACACTGACGCAAGAGACCCTCTCCGGCCCGGCAGGGCGTTCGGTGCCGGTCTCCCAAATCGAAGCTGTCAAAACCATGGGCAGCTATGTGCAGGTCGTCACCAAAGGCGGCGACAAGCACCTGATCAAATACCAGGCCGACCCGGCCGCGACCCAAAACGCAATCGAAAGAGCCAAGGCATGAGCACTCTCTTTATCAACGCCCGCCTGATCGATCCCGAGGCAGGCACCGACACGCCGGGCGCGGTTCTCGTGCGGGACGGGCGGATCGCAGCGGTTGAAAAGGATGCTGCCGATTCCGCCCGGATGCTGCGCGCGCATGGCCTCACGCCGGAAGATGTGACCGAGGTGAATTGCGGCGGCAAATGCCTGGCGCCGGGCATTGTCGACATTGGCGTCAAGGTCTGCGAGCCGGGCGAGCGTCATAAGGAAAGCTACAAATCCGCAGGACTGGCAGCGGCGGCGGGCGGTGTCACAACCATCGTCACCCGTCCCGATACCACACCCGCGATTGACAGCCCGGAGACGCTGGAGTTTGTCACCCGGCGCGCCCAGGCAGATGCGCCGGTTAACGTGTTGCCAATGGCGGCACTGACCAAGGGACGCGAAGGCCGCGAAATGACCGAGATCGGCTTTCTGATGGATGCCGGCGCGGTGGCGTTTTCCGATTGCGACCATGTGGTCAGCAACACCAAAGTGTTCCAGCGGGCCCTGACCTATGCGCGGTCTTGCGGCGCGCTGGTCATCGCCCACCCGCAAGAACCGGTTCTGAGCAAGGGCGCTGCCGCCACCAGCGGCAAGTTCGCAGCGCTCTACGGACTGCCGGCTGTTTCCCCGATGGCGGAACGGATGGGGCTGGACCGCGATATTGCGCTCTTGGAAATGACCGGTGCGAAATACCACGCCGACCAGATCACCACCGCGCGCGCCCTGCCCGCGCTGGAGCGCGCCAAGGCCAATGGGCTGGACATCACTGCAGGTACCTCGATCCATCACTTGACGCTCAATGAGCTGGACGTGGCAGGCTACCGCAGTTTCTTCAAGGTGAAGCCGCCGTTGCGTTCCGAGGATGACCGGCTGGCAGTGGTTGAGGCGGTGCGGACCGGGCTGATCGACATCATCTCCTCCATGCACACGCCGCAGGATGAGGAAAGCAAGCGCCTGCCGTTTGAGGAAGCTGCGGCCGGCGCGGTGGCGCTGGAAACGCTGCTGCCTGCAGCGCTGCGGCTGTATCACGCCGAGCTTCTGGACCTGCCAGCCCTGTTCCGTGCGATGTCGCTGAACCCAGCCCGGCGGCTGGGGTTGGACAGCGGCCGCCTGGCGGCAGGTGCGCCTGCCGATCTGGTGCTGTTTAATGCGGACGTTCCGTTTGTGCTGGATCGCTTCAAGCTGCGCTCGAAATCGCAGAACACGCCTTATGACGGCCAGCGGATGCAGGGCCGGGTCGAAGCGACATATGTTGCGGGCCAGCCCGTCTACCGGAGAGACTGATGCCAGTACTGGAAAGTTCAGCGGCGGTTCTGATCCTGTGGGCGGTAATCGGATATGGCCTCGGCTCGGTGCCCTTCGGCATGCTTGTCACCAGGGTCTTTGGCCTTGGCAACCTGCGCGAGATCGGATCGGGCAACATCGGCACCACCAACGTGCTGCGCACCGGCAGCAAGGCCGCCGCGGCACTGACACTCCTCCTGGATGGCGGCAAGGGCGCAGCGGCGGTGCTGCTGGCCCGCTCCCTGGCTGGCGAGGATGCGGCGCAGGCGGCAGGTCTGATGGCTTTCCTCGGCCACTGCTTTCCGGTCTGGCTGGGCTTCAAGGGCGGCAAAGGTGTGGCCACCTTCCTGGGGCTGATGCTGGCGCTGGCCTGGCCGGTTGGCATCGCCTGCTGCCTGACCTGGCTCGCGGCAGCCGCCGTGACCCGGATATCCTCAATGGGGGCGCTGGTTTCAGCCGCTTCAGGCGCAGTCTGGGCCATACTGCTGGGATACCAGGTGGTTGCGCTGCTCGCACTGCTGCTGGCCGCGGTGGTCTTCATCCGGCACTCCGCCAATATTGCGCGCCTGCGGGCAGGCACTGAACCGCGTATCGGCCAGAAGTGACAGCAAAGGAGCTGCAGGCGTTTCTGGCAGCTTTTGACGCCCTTCCCCTTGGTGCCTTCACCGGGACCGCGGAAGGGCGCAGATACATGGTTTGCCGCGAAAACCTGGCAAACGGAAAATCACAGAAGCTGGTGGCGCGGGAACTGGGCGGCACGGATTACATCAGCCTCAATCTCTACCGGCTCAGGTTCGGAGCACGGCTGAAACCCTGCGAGATGCCGGCGGAGAAGGTGATCCGCTTTGTCCTGTCCTTGCAGTCTAAGGAATGAGCCGTTCCAGCGCGCGGCCATTCGACCAGGTGCCGTGCAGCTCTCCGCTAGGCATCCGCACGTAGACCACCGGGTAGGTATCGCCCCAATCTACCCAGACCACATCGCCGTTGCGGGTGCCGGTCCCGGCATAAGCCTGGGCTCCAACTTGCCAGTTCATTTCGACCACGCCGCCATTGTCGTTGATCTGAACCGTACCGGAATAGGTGCTGCCATCGGGGTTGCGGCCCTCGGCGCGGTAGCTGCCGCTGATACTTTGAGCTGCGACTGTTCCTGCCAGCGCTGAGGCCGCCAAAAGGCCAGCCAGCAAGGCGCGGCGGGTGGGGAATGTGCGTGTCATCCTGTCCTCCGGTTTTCCTGCCCACAGTCTGCCTGCATCCGGGCAGGCTGTCACCCGTTCTGCGCATCGTTGCACAGCGAGCATCCACCATGCGCACAGTCAAATTGAGTTGTTTTGAATGTGATCGCCCGGCTCTCCACATCGGTGCCGTGACCCGCAGCATACCGCGGCACACATGGTGAAACGCCGGCTGGGCAAGCATTTGGGAACGCCGCGGCCGGGATTTGAAAGGACGGGACCATGAACAAAGTAAAAGCACTGATCAGCGGTGTGGCTCTGTCGGTTGCAATGGCAACCTCGGCACTGGCGGCGGGCGTTGAGATCAACGCATCCTCCACCGGCCTGGCCATGCAGGGCTACGATCCGGTCGCATATTTCACGGACGGTGCCCCCACCAAGGGCAGCTACAAAATCACTTCCATTTACAATGACGCAACCTACCGCTTTGCCTCGGAAGAGCACAAAGCGGCCTTTGAGAAGAATCCCGAGGCCTATGTGCCGGCCTACGGCGGCTACTGCGCCTTTGGCACCGCGATGGGCTTCAAGTTCGACGGTGATCCGAACCACTGGAAGATCGTCGACAACACCCTGTACCTGAACCTGTCGCAAGACATTCAGGAACGCTGGGAAGGCGACATCCCGGGCTTCATCGAGAAGGCCAGCGTTAACTGGACCGATATTGCTGAAAAGACCCCGGAAGAACTTCAGGCGCAATAAGGCCTGAAGCTGCCACTCACGAAAAACAGCCGGCGGCAGGGCAACCTGCCGCCGGTTTTCTTTACAGCAGTGTCAGCTCCGCGCCTGACGGTCCACGGCCTCAGCGGTGCGTTTGGTGTTGTGGTAGATGCCAAGGAACAGGTACAGCATTCCGCCCAGCATGATCACGTAGAGCAGCCCGCCCAGCAGCACCAAAAGGGCGGGAAGGGTACCGCCCTTGAAGGGATCGGAGTAAATTGCAGCGGCACCACCGAGCACACCGACAACCATCAGAATGACAATCAGGCCAACAAGTTTCTCGAAGGCCGAGATGAAAAAATCGCGCATAGTTCAAACCTTTGTTTCAATGAACAGCGGCTGAATATCCGTGTGCAATTTTGCCGGCAAGCCGCAAAACAACTCTGGTCAGGCAATGCCCTGACCCCGCTGAAAGCCGCAGGCTGTGCCGGGGCCGCAGAATGGAAAAACCCAGCCCTTCCTTTGAGGAAAAGCTGGGTGTGCAGGTGCAAGATTGCAGGCTGTCAGTAGGCAAACTCACCGTAGATCCGGCTGAGGTCACCTTCCCAGGCGCCGTTGTACCGCTCCAGCAGCTCGTCCGCGGGCACCTTGCCGGTTTCCAGGCTGTCCTTCAGCGCGTTCAGAAAGTGGGTTTCATCCGGCACCAGCCCGCCTGCGCCGGGGCGGGCGCGGGCCTTGAGGCCGCTTTCGGAGATTGCTACCACTTCGCGGGCCAGCTCGTGCATGCTGATGCCATTCACCTTGGCCTGCAGCCCCTGCTCGGAGGCGGCAACGCGCAGCGCGTCGCGGGTTTCCGCGTCCCACCCCTTGACCAGGTCCCAGGCGGCATCAAGCGCGGTTTGATCATAGGTGAGGCCAACCCAGAAGGCCGGCAGCGCGCAAAGGCGGCGCCAGGGGCCGCCGTCGGCGCCGCGCATCTCGATGAATTTCTTAATGCGGGCCTCGGGGAAGATGGTGGTCAGGTGGTCGGCCCAATCGCTGAGCGTAGGGGTTTCACCCGGCAGCGCGGGCAGTTCCCCTTTCAGGAAGTCGCGGAAGGACATTCCCAGCGCATTGATGTATTCGCCGTTGCGGTAGACGAAATACATCGGCACATCGAGTGCATACTGCACCCAGGCTTCAAAACCGAAGCCTTCCTCGAACACAAACGGCAGCATGCCGGTGCGGTCGGCGTCCAGCGAACGCCAGACGCGGGCGCGCCAGGACTTGTGGCCGTTGGGCTGTCCGTCCAGGAACGGGGAGTTGGCAAAAAGTGCCGTGGCCACCGGCTGCAGCGCCAGCGCCACCCGGAGTTTCTGCACCATGTCGGCCTCGGACGAGAAGTCGAGGTTCACCTGCACGGTGCAGGTGCGGCGCATCATGGTGGTGCCCATGGTGCCGACTTCCTGCATGTAGCCGTCCATCAGCTTGTAGCGCCCCTTGGGCATCAGCGGCATGTCTTCATGGTGCCACACAGGGGCGGCACCCAGGCCGATGAACCCGACGCCGATCTTGTCGGCGATATCCTTGACGTCGCGCAGGTGGGCGTTCACCTCATCGCAAGTCTCATGGATGGTTTCCAGCGGCGCGCCCGAAAGCTCGAGCTGGCCGCCCGGCTCCAGGCTGATGTTGGCGCCGTCCTTGGTCAGGCCGATGAGGTTGTCGCCTTCGGTCAGCGGCGCCCAGCCATGGCCGTCGCGCAGGCCTTCCAGCACCGCCAGGATGGAGCGTTCACCGGCATAGGGCAGCGGCTTTAGCGTGTCCTTGCAGAAGCCGAACTTCTCATGCTCGGTGCCGATGCGCCAGTCTTCCTTGGGTTTGCAGCCGTCGGCAAGATACTGGGCAAGCTGCTCGTGGCGTTCGATCGGCCCGCCGCCGGACTGGGGAATGGACATGCCTGGCACTCCGTCCTGTTAGATCTGTCTTGAAGGGTCAGTCGTGGGCGGAATCGCCGCCAGTGTCAATGCAGGCGCTGATGTTCCGGGCGGCTGGCGGCGCGCTCCCAGATCACGACCTGGTGAGGGCCGCGGCGGCGCAGCTCCGCCAGCATCCGCTCCGTCTTGAGGC
Source organism: Leisingera sp. ANG-M6 (assembly GCF_000813905.1). Classification (NCBI taxonomy): domain Bacteria; kingdom Pseudomonadati; phylum Pseudomonadota; class Alphaproteobacteria; order Rhodobacterales; family Roseobacteraceae; genus Leisingera; species Leisingera sp. ANG-M6. Next base: position 397,241 of record NZ_JWLG01000013.1, on the reverse strand, counting down.
CGGGAAGGGCGGCAAAGACGTCAAACAGTGCCTCGTAGCCTTCGGCATTCACCGGGATTGCCAGCGGCGGCTGGCCGGGCTGCTCCAGCAGCCAGTGCGGCGGTTTGGACGTGTGATCCAGAGCCAGCCGCTCCAGTTCCGAGGCCGCCACAGCGCCGCCATTGAGCGGCCCGAAATAGGCAATCTGCCCCTCATCCACTTGCACCACGCCAGGACCGCCGCTGCCGCGCCGGAACCGCATCCGCTGGACGCCGATGACGGCAGCGACAAGCCCGGTGGCAACCAGCGCCCAGCCGGTGATCGCGGTGAAGCCGGCCGCGGAATACGCCCATTTCAGTCCCAGCAAGAACATCAGCGCGGCGGCAAGGACTTCGCGCCATTGCCACAGGGTTTCGCGGGCTTCGGGGCGGATGAAACTCATGTGTTTCGCCTCATTCAAACGTCTGGCAGCCGGTACAGCCTGCCGTGCCCTCCTTACTTGTGGGGCCCGGGCCGCAGATGCAATGGCCGCGGACGCCGCGGCACACTCAAAGGTTAACCGAAAATGGTTTCCAGTCTGTGACCAGAGTCACGCAGCCTCCTTCTACCAGTCCCCCAGCGCCTGCTGCCAAAGGGTCATTGCCGCCACCGCGGCGGTATCAGCGCGCAGGATGCGGGGGCCAAGGCTGACCACATGGGATTGCGGCAGCGTATGCAGCCGCTTGCGCTCTGCCTCGGAAAATCCGCCTTCGGGGCCGATCAGAATGGCCCAAGAGGCGCCCTTCTGCGTCTCTGCGGCCAGTTGCAGCGCATTGCCTACTTCAGCCTCATCGCAGAACATCAGCTGCCGCTCAATTGGCCAATGGTCCAGCAGGCGGGAGAGCTTCTGCAGGTCCGCCACCTCCGGCACATAGGTGCCGCCGCATTGCTCTGCCGCCTCTACAGCATGGGCCTGCAGCCGGTCCTGGCGGATGCGCTCGGAATTGGTGAACTCCGTCTGTACCGGCAGGATGCGCGCAGCGCCCATCTCAGCGGCCTTTTCAACGATAAAGTCAGTGCGCGCTTTCTTGATCGGCGCAAACATCAGCCACAGGTCCGGCGGCAGCTGCAAGGGCTTGGACTGCTCCTGGCAAACCAACGTGCCGCCGCGCTTGCCAGCCTCCGCAACCTCGGCAAGCCACTCGCCGTCCTTGCCGTTAAACAACGCCACATGGGCGCCCGCCGTCAGACGCATCACTCCGAACAGGTAATGCGCTTGATCACGATCCAAGGGAAGTGATTGCCCTGCCCCCAAAGGGTGCTCTACATACAGTCTGATTTTCGCACTCATGGGGTCCTACATATGCAAGGCGAGACACCAGCACCAGAGGGTCAGGTCGCGGATGCGGTCAAGGGAAACTGGGTCGACACATATGCCCCGGAGTGGGCACGCCCCTACCTGCGCCTCAGCCGCGCTGACCGGCCGATCGGCACCTGGCTGCTGCTGATCCCTTGCTGGTGGGGGCTTGCCCTGGCGATCCTGGCGGATCAAAGCCCGCGCTGGAGCGACTTGTGGATTGCCATCGGCTGCGCGGGCGGCGCATGGCTGATGCGCGGGGCGGGCTGCACCTGGAATGACATCACCGACCGCAACTTCGACGGCCAGGTGGAGCGCACCCGGTCACGCCCGATCCCCTCCGGCCAGGTCACGGTCAAGGGCGCGCTGGCCTGGATGGGTCTGCAGTGCCTTTTGGGCCTGATGATCCTGCTGACCTTCAACCAAGCCGCCATAGCCATGGGCATCCTGTCGCTGCTGCCCGTGGCAGTCTACCCGTTTGCCAAACGGTTCACCTGGTGGCCGCAGGTGTTTCTGGGCCTCGCCTTCAACTGGGGGGCGATGCTGGCCTGGGTGGCGCATACCGGCAGCATGGGCTGGCCGCCGGTGCTGCTGTATCTCGCAGGCATCGCTTGGACGCTGTTCTACGACACCATTTATGCCCACCAGGACACAGAGGACGACGCGTTGATCGGAGTGAAATCCACCGCCCGGCTGTTCGGCACGGAAACTCCGATGTGGCTGCGCCGCTTTATCGTCGCCTTTGTCTGCCTGATGGCGATGGCGGTGATCGGTGCAATGCTGGAAAGCGCCTCTGTTCTGGCGCTGGTACTGGCGTTGGCCGCCCCATGGGCAATGGGCTGGCACATGACCTGGCAGCTGCGTGCCTTTGACGCGGAAAACAATGCACGGCTGCTGCAGCTGTTCCGCCTCAACCGCGATACCGGCCTGATCCCGCTGATCTTCTTTGCCCTGGCCATGTTCGTGTGATTGAACCGCGGCCCCGCGCAGGGTAAGAGCCACTAACTGACCAAGGGAAACTGCCGCCATATGCGCTTGTCCTCTCTGCTGATCCCAGGCTTGGCCTTCACTGCTGCCGCAGGGCTGAGCCTTGTTGCTGCCGGGTTTGCTGTCACCGCGGTGGAACGCAGCACCGAAACCGGGGTGCGCGAGACACTCGACACCGCAGGCCACACCTGGGCCGAGGTTACGGCCGACGGGCTGCAGGTACTGCTCGAAGGCACCGCCCCGGACGAAGCAACCCGGTTCTCTGTGATTTCGCTTGTCGGCGGCGTCGTCGACGCGGCGCGGATCATCGACGGCATGAAGGTCCCCCCGGCCAAAGGTCTGGCGCCACCCCGGTTTTCCGCTGAAATCCTGCGTAACGACAGCGGCATTTCGATCATCGGTCTGATCCCCGCAGGCTCCGGCCGTGCTGCGATGGTCAAACAGTTGAACGCTCTCGCCGGTGAAGGCAGTGTGGCCGACCTCTTGGAAACAGCCAAATATGCCAAGCCCGAGGGCTGGCAACAGGCTTTGGATTTCGCCGTCGAAGCACTGAAGCTGCTGCCCCGCGCCAAGATTTCGGTTGAAGCCGGCGAGGTCTCCATCACCGCAATATCCGGCAGTGAAGAGGCGAAGCATCAGCTGGAAGAGCAGCTTGGCCGTCTGGCCCCCCCGGGGCTGCGGCTGGCGATGGACATTGCGGCGCCGCGTCCGGTGATCACGCCCTTTACCCTGCGGTTCCTGCTGGACAAGGACGGCGCCCAGTTCGACGCCTGCTCTGCCGAGAGCGAGGAAAGCCGCAATCGCATCCTGGAAGCCGCCCGCAAGGCCGGGCTTGAAGGCGAAGCAGACTGCGTGATCGGCATGGGGGTGCCCTCCCCCAATTGGGCCCGCGCGTCGGAACTGAGCATCGCCAGCCTAGCCGAACTGGGCGGCGGGACCGTCACCATTGCCAACGCCGACATTACGCTGGTTGCCGCGGAAGGCACTGCCAGCGGCGCATTCGACCATGTGGTGGGTGAGCTGGAAAGCGCCCTGCCCCGGGTCTTTGCCCTGCACGCAGTTCTGCCGGTGCCAGAGGCCAGCGCCACTGCCGGCCCGCCCGAATTCACCGCAACCCTCAGCCCCGAGGGCCAGGTCCAGCTGCGCGGCCGGCTGAGCGATGCGGCCCTGCGCACGGTGGCCGACAGCTATGCCAAGGCACGTTTTGGCTCCGCCAATGTGCATACCGCCACCCGTGTCGTCGCCGACCTGCCCGCGGATTGGCCGGTTCGGGTGCTGGCCGGGCTGGAGGTGCTTTCCTATCTGCAGCGCGGCTCAGTGACAGTAACCCCGGAAAACCTGGAACTGCGCGGGATGAGCTACCGCAAGGATGCACTTGCCGAGATCTCCCGCTTCCTGTCCGCCAAACTGGGCGAGGCAGAGACTTATGGCCTCGACATCACCTATGAGGAACCACCTGCGCCTGCGGATCAGCCGATCCCGCCGGAGCTTTGCGAGGCACAGCTCGCTGGAGCCCAAGCCGAGTCGAAAATTGCCTTTGAACCCGGTTCCGCCACAATTGCCGCCGAAAGCGCTGCCACCATGGACCGGATTGCGGAGGTGCTGGGCAACTGCGGCCCGGTGCGGCTGGAGATTCAGGGCCATACCGACAGCCAGGGCCGCGAAGTGATGAACCAGAACCTGAGCCAGGCACGGGCGCAATCGGTTCTGAACGAGCTGCGCGCGCGCCGGGTGGTGACTTCGACTTTCGCGGCCAAGGGCTATGGCGAAAGTGAGCCGATTGCCGACAACGGCACCGAGGAAGGCCGCGAGGCCAACCGCCGCATCGAGTTCAAACTGGTCCGCCCGGCGGAGCAGACTGAAGTAAATGACGACGACAGCGGCGCGGCCGCCGAAAGCGCAGACGGCGCACAGGAGACACCAGAGGAATGAACAGGACAGAGTTCATCATTACCACCGCGATCATCCTGTTTGCGGCCTTCGCCATGGGCTGGTTCGCCAACTGGCTGGTGCACCGCTTCACCCGCGTGCGTCAGAGCGACGTGGCCGACCTGGACCGGATGAGCCAGGAGCTGCATGAGGCGGAGGAAACCCGCGATCAGGCGATCACCTATCTGCAGCAGCGCGAGGCGGAGCTGACCAATCAGCTGACCCAGACCGAAGCAGAGCTGCGGGCGGCAATGGAGGGCCTGCGCGAGGCCCGCCGCGAAACCGAAGAGCTGCGCAGCCAGATCCCGCACTGAGCAGCTTGAAGCAGCGGGATACTCCCGCGTCTGCAGACCGCGCTGGCTGCGCCATCACAATCTGAACAGACTTGGGCCAAGCGCCGCGCTGTCGCGCGGCGCGGGCGGCTCATACTCCGGCGGGTCAAGGAGGCTGCAGGCCCCGCAAAGCGGCTTGTCCTTGAGGCGCCAGCCTTCAACCACACTCGAACTTAGCCTGACTGGGCAGGCCTGCCTCTTCAGGCCTTCTCAGCAAAATGCAAACCGCCTCGCGAAGCGCGGCGCCCGGCCCAACAGGCGGAAATCATCTATGATGATTGGTCGCATGACGGGAGCACCCGCCTCCCCGGAGCCTTACCAGCGTTTGAGGGCATCTTCGTCAGTGTCTTTGGCCGCGACCCAGTCCGCACTTCCACCGCTGAGGATTTCCTTCTTCCAAAATGGCGCACGGGACTTCAGGTAATCCATCAGATACTCCGCCGCCTCGAAGGCATCCTTCCGATGCCGCGCCGCGGTGGCAACCATCATGATGCGTTCGCCCGGAGCCAGACGGCCATGGCGGTGGATCACCAGCGCATCAGCCAGCGACCAGCGGCTCATGGCCTCCTCGGCTATCGCAGTCAGCGCCTTCTCGGTCATGCCCGGGTAATGCTCGATCTCCATCGCCTGGAGATCGCCCTGATCGGCGTCCCGTACCACACCTGTGAAGGTCACCAACGCACCAGCATTGTTCACACCTGCTGCAAAGGCATCGCTTTCTGCACCTAGTTCAAACGGGGCTTCCTGCACGGAAATCCGCATCGTTCAGCCCCCAGTCATCGGCGGGAAGAAGGCAACCTCGCGCACGCCATCAAGCGGGGCGTCGAATTCCGAAAGTTCCTGGTCCAGTGCAACACGCAGCGCAGACAGATCGGCAAAAGCGGCGGCGTAGCGGTCTTCCCGGGCGCGCAGTTCTTCGACCAGGTCCGCGACCGTGGCAGCAGTGGTTTCCACCCGCTCGCGCGGCAAGCCAATGCGCTCGCGCACCCAGGCGAAATACAGGACATCCATCAATGAGCCTCCTTCAAATGCGGCATCGCCTTGCGCAAATAGTCGATCCCGGTGATGGCGGTCAGGGCGGCGGCAATCCACAGCAGCCATAGCCCGATACGGCCAGTCCAGACCATTCCGTCGAATTTCCAGCGCAGGCCCATTTCATCAGAGACCTGGCCGGTCATGATCTGTTCGATCAGCGCCTGATCCATGCCAAACGAGGACATCACCAGATAGTGCTCAAAGATACCCTGCGAGAACAGCGTAGCAATGGCGATCATTTGGGCCGTGGTCTTCCACTTGGCAAGCTTGGTCACCTTCAGCGTGCCGGCCGCTGCACCAAGGTACTCGCGCAGGCCGGACACGAACACCTCGCGGAACAGGATCACAGTGGCGGGCAGCACCAGCCATGGAGTCCAATGTTCAGCGGAATACCCCACCAGGATCATCAGTGCGATGACCACCATTGCCTTGTCAGCAATCGGGTCCAGCATCGCGCCCATCTTGGTTTCCTGCTTCCAGGCGCGCGCAAGATAGCCGTCGAACCAGTCGGTCACCGCCGCAGTCACAAACAGCAGCAGGGCAAACCAGTCCGCGTAGGGGCGGCTGAAATACAGGAACATCACGGCCAGGCCGGGCGCTGCGACCAGCCGCAGCAGGGTGAGGATATTGGGCAGAGTCCACTTCATGCGGCGCACATTATCCGTCTGTTTCGCAAGTGGAAAGCGGCGTTAGCCAAAATTCAGCGGCAACAGGCACAGAAGCGCAGTGGCGGGTTGAGGTCATCGAGCGAAGTTTGCACGAGGGGCGCGTCCTCTTCACCCCACCGAAGTATCCAGCAGCGCGCCCTTCTTTTCGCCGTGATGGCTGGACCGGTCGAATTTCCGGTGCATCTCGTTCAGACGGTCGCGGTCGTCGAATATGTGAATGTTGATCACCCGCATCAGGTCTTCCTGTGCCATCTTCAGCGCATCCGCTTCAGTATCCGCCAGCCCGGTACCCTTGAGCTTGTTCAATTCCTTGGCAATCTTCTCGCATTCCTTCTTGGCCTTGCTCACATGTTCCGCCTCATGCACCAGGCAGCAAGCATAGAAGCGGTACCATTCGATCAGCGCCCGCGGCGACAACCCGCTGACAGAGCGTTTGGGGCATTTGACCGTTGTGTGCAGGATCAGTTTCAGCGCTGAGACCTTGGCCGTCACCTCGAACCAGCCGGTTTTCTTATCGACCTTGGGTTTGCCGTCAGCCACATATTTGCCCTTGGCCGTCAGGCATTCCAGTTCCGTGGTGGTCAGAAAGGCCACCTTCTTGTTGTCGTTGGGGTCTTTGGGGCCGCTTTTCTTGATGCTCTTGGCAATGTCCGGCAGCGTTTTTCCGGACACCGAATAGGTGTCATAGACAACGTTTTTCACGGTCAGGGAGACAGGCATAATTCCTCCGGGCAGTTAAGGGCTGCCCTTCAGACTTAGCACGATTGCCTCTCAGCCCAAAATCAGCAGCCTACCCCTGCGCGTGGAAGTGGTCATAGATCCGTTCAGCCAGCGCTTCGGAGATCCCATCCACGGCCTTGAGGTCGGCCAGATTGGCGCGGCTCACGGCCTTGGCGCTGCCGAAATGCGCCAGCAGCGCCCGCTTGCGCGAGGCGCCGACACCAGGGACCTCATCCAATGGCGTGGCACTGACCGCCTTGGCGCGTTTGGCGCGGTGGGTGCCAATCGCAAACCGGTGCGCCTCGTCCCGCATCCGCTGGACGAAATAGAGCACCGGGTCATTGCGCTGCAGGGCAAAGGCGCTTTCACCGGGGCGGTAAAATTCTTCTTTGCCGTGATCGCGATCCACACCTTTGGCGACGCCGACCATGGGGATGTCCTGAACCCCGTGCGCCTCCATGATCTCTGCCACGGCAGAGACCTGCCCGGCGCCGCCGTCGATCAGCAGCAAGTCCGGCCACAAGCCCTTTTCCCGGTCCGGGTCTTCTTTCAGAAGGCGCGAGAAGCGGCGGTTCAGCACTTCCTTCATCATGCCGAAGTCATCGCCCGGCACCAGGTCGTCCCCCCTGATATTGAACTTGCGGTAGGCGTTTTTCATGAAGCCCTCCGGCCCCATCACGATCATGCCGCCCACGGCATTGGTGCCCTGGATATGGGAGTTGTCGTAGACCTCGATCCGCTGCGGCGGGCCGTCCAGGCCGAAAGCCTCGGCCAGACCGCGCAGCAGTTTGGCCTGCGTCGCGCTCTCGGCCATGCGGCGGGCCAGGCTTTCGCGCGCGTTGCGCACCGCAAAGGCGACCAGCTCGGTCTTTTCGCCGCGCTGGGGCACCAGCAGCTCGACCTTGCGCTCTGCCTTCTCGCTCAGCGCAGCCTCCATCAGGTCAGCGTTTTCGATGCCGTCGGACAGGATCAGCTGCCGCGGCGGCTCCTTGTTGCTGTAAAACTGGCCTAGGAAGGCCTCCAAGATCTCTGCCGGGCTGTTGTCCGCATCCACCCGCGGGTAGAAATCCTGGTTGCCCCAGTTCTGGTTGGCGCGGATGAAGAAGACCTGCACGCAGGCCTGGCCGCCATCCATGTGCAGGCCGATCACATCCGCCTCCGCCACCCCGCGCGGGTTGATACCCTGCGAAGTCTGCACCTGGGTCAGCGCCTTGATCCGGTCGCGCAGCGCGGCGGCGCGCTCGAACTCCATCGCCTCGGATGCGGCCATCATCTGCTCGGCCAGTTCCTCCTGCACCTTGGTGGAGCGGCCGGACAGGAACCGTTCGGCGTCACGCACGCTGGCGGCATAATCCTCCTCGCTGATCAGCCCAGTGCAGGGCGCTGTGCAGCGCTTGATCTGGTACTGCAGGCAGGGCCGCGTGCGGGTCTCGAACATCGAATCCGAGCAGTTGCGCAACAGGAACGCCTTTTGCAGCTGGTTGAGCGTCCGGTTCACCGCGCCTGCGCTGGCGAAGGGGCCGAAATAGCTGCCCTTCTGCTTGCGGGCGCCGCGGTGCTTCTTGATCTGCGGAAAAGCATGATCCTTGGCCACCAGGATATTGGGGAAACTTTTGTCGTCGCGCAGCAGCACGTTGTACTTGGGCTTCAGCTGCTTGATCAGGTTTTGTTCCAGCAGCAACGCCTCGGTTTCCGTCCGGGTGGTCAGAAACATCATCGAGGCAGTCAGAGCGATCATCCGCTCGATCCGCGGACTGTTGCCGGGACGGGTGTAGTTCGACACCCGCGCCTTCAAATTGCGCGCCTTGCCGACATAAAGCACCCGGCTGTCCGCATCCAGCATCCGGTAGACGCCGGGCGATGCGTCCAGAGTTTTCACATAATCCTGAATCACGGCATAGCCGGTGCGGACAGGCGAATCCGGGGCAGTTTCGGAAGGCTGGTCAGTCATGCGCCAAGACATATGATTCCCCGGCGATGGCTGCAATGTTTGCGTGCCAGGATCAAGAGCGGGGAAATCCACGGAAGCTGTGGATAACTGCGGAGATATCTTTGGGCTATCCCGCCTTTTCTCTTATTTCAGAGCGGTTTTGGACAAATGCCTAAATTTTAGGCACCCTGTTAAAGTGCTGATTTAACGCAAAATTTTTCACGCTACCTGTCAAGGTTTTGAAAAGAAAGGCACTTTTGTAACGCTTCCGTGACGATAGGTGAGCCGGTGCAAAACTTGCAGCGAAAGGGACGGTTTTCCCGGCGTTTGCGTCACTCAAGACCGTCGCTGTCCGGGGTCTGCCAACCCAGGTGCTGACCGCCGTCGACGCAGATCATCTGGCCCGTCACGGCCTTTGCCTGCAGCAAATAGCTAAGAGCCGCGGTAACATCCCCCGCATCCGCGCCGCGCTGCAAAATGGTGGCCTTACGCTGGCGGTCGAATTGCTCCGCGCTCTGCCGCGGCCCTTGCAGGGTCGGGCCTGGACCGATGGCGTTGACGCGGATCCGCGGAGCCAGCGCCTGCGCTGCCGTCTGCGTCAAGGTCCACAGCGCTGATTTGGCCAGGGTGTAGCTCATGAATTCAGGTGTCAGCTTGCGCACCCGCTGGTCGATCATATTGACTGCCAGGCCCCAGGCTCGCGGCTCGCCGGCAGCATCCAAGTCAACCGGAACATCCTGTTCCGCCATCGCCTGCAGCAGCACAAACGGCGCCCGCAAATTGCTGTCCAAATGCCGGTCCCAGCTGCCGCGGGTGGCCGTGGCCAGCGTGTCATGCTCGAACACGGAGGCATTGTTGATCAGGCAGGTAACCGGACCGCCCAGCGCGTCCGCTGCCCGCGGCAGCAGCGCCTGGGCTTGGTCCTCTTCCAGCAGGTCCGCCTGCAACGCGACCGCCTGGCAGCCCTTTGCACGGATATGATTGACCGTATCCTGAGCCTCATCAGCTGAAGAGGCATAGTGGATAGCGACATCGTATCCTTGCGCCGCAAGCTCCAAAGCCATGGCACGCCCCAGCCGCCTGCCCGCTCCGGTCACCAATGCCCGCATCTGTGCCTCCCTGCTGAAAATGCAGAGAAACAGTTAAAACAGGACGGCCATATAAGCCAGATAAAGCGCGGTGAGAATTACACCCCAAATCCGGGTGATGTCCTGTTTGAAGAAGACAAAGGGGATCAGTAGCAGCGAGGCCCCCAGCATCACCCACAGATCGAACTGCAGGAACTCCGGATCCACGCTGATCGGGCCAACAAAGGTGGCGATGCCTATGATGGCCAGCAGGTTGAACATGTTGGAGCCGATCACATTACCCAGCGCCACATCCGCCTGGCGGCGCAGCGCCGCCATCACAGTGGTGGCCAGCTCCGGCAGCGAGGTGCCGACCGCCACCAGCGTCAGGCCGATGACCGTTTCGCTGATGCCGTAGGTGCGCGCAATGATGCTGGCATTGTCCACCAGCAAGTCGGCGCCCAGCGGCAGGCCGATCAATCCCAGCAGCAAGTAGATACAGACACGCCAATAGGGCATGTCAGGGTCGGCTTCCTCGATCTCTTCCAGATCCGCATCAGCGGCGCAGCCATTGCCTTTGCCGTTGCGGCGGTGGTTACGCGCCTCGCGGAAGGCGATACCCAGCACCACGGACAGCGCGGCCAGCAAGATCAGGCCGGACCAGATGGTGAAAGTGCCGCAAAAGGCCAGGCCGATGAACAGCACCGACGCGCCGAGCATGAAGATATAGTTCTTGCGTGTGCTGCATTCGCTGGTGTGCAATGCACGCATGAGGGCCGGTATGCCCAGCACCAGCAGGATATTGGCAGTGTTGGAGCCCACCACATTGCCCATTGCGATGCCGTCAGCACCCTCATGCACGGCACTGATGGCGATCAGCAGCTCCGGTGCCGAAGTGCCGAAGGCGACGATGGTCAGGCTGACAATCAGCGCAGGAACCCCCAGCCGCAGGCTGAGGTTCACCGCACCACGCACCAGCGCGTCTCCCGCCAGCAGCAGGATGACCAAACCAAGCGCCGAATACAGCCATGGCATCATTTGCCACGATCCCCCTTCTTACAGGCGCACGGCCCCCTGCCGATCTTGAAGCGGCCGCAGGACGGGCAGCGCCTGGAATTTATTTGCTTCTGGCCGGGAAACCGCAGCTTGCCGAACATCGCCAGCACAGCCATCACCACCAGAAAGATTGCAACGATCTTGAACAGCACGTCAGAGACCGAAACGCGCGTATTCGGCACGCTCCTCGATCCCGGCCAGCGCATCCTGCGCGACCTGCATGCCAAAGCGGCTCAGCAGCGGTTTCTTCAGGCCATAGCGGCGGAAGCGGACCTTCTCGCCAAACCGTTCCTGCATTTTGGGCTTCAAGTGGCCGATGCCGTCGATCAGCCCCAGTTCCTCGGCCCGGCGCGCCAGCCAGATTTCGCCGGTGAACAGGCTCTCTTCGCTGTGCAGCTTGGAGCCGCGGCGCTCGGTGACGTGGTCGATAAAATTGGCGTGGATGTCGTTCAGGATCACCTTGAGGCGCTTCACATCCTCAGGGTTTTCCGGGCGGAACGGGTCCAGCATCGATTTGCTCTCACCCGCGGTATAAACCCGCCGCTCCACCCCTTGGCGGGCCAGCAGCACATGCGCCCCAAATCCAGCAGAGATAACCCCGACTGAACCCAGAACGGAACTAGCGTCGGCCCAGATTTCATCCGCGGCCGCCGCCAGCCAATAGCCGCCAGAGGCGGCAACATCTTCGACAAAGGCATAGACCGGCACTTCCAGCTCTTCCGACAGCCGCCGGATGCGGGCGCCGATCAGCGAGCTTTGCACCGGCGAGCCTCCGGGCGAATTAATCTCCAGCGCCACGGCGGCGGGCTTGCCCTTGCGGAAGGCACGCTCCAATACCGGGGCCAGTGCTGCATCGCTCAGGGAGCCGCGCCCGGGCATTCCGATAGCGCCATTGAGGCGAACCACTGCCACCAGCGGCTGTCTTTTCAGGAAAGGCAGGTGAAATCTCATGGCGCCGATGTAGAGGGCCGCCCGGGGTGAAACAAGGTGCGCGGTCTTGGGAATTGGCGTGAAATGCAAAAACCGCACAGTCGCGGGCATAATTGCAACGCTGGTTTGCGCACGGCAAAGAGCACGGCTGCTTGCCAGCCACTAAGGTCAGCGGCTTGCAGCTGTTGCCTCCCGCGGAGCCAGCACCGTGCTAACGCTCGGAACTGGCTGCAGGCGCAACATCGTGCATCAGCGCCGGGTCACGCGCGGATGCGCCAGCCCGTTTTGAAGATCCACCAGATCACGCCCACGCAAGCGAGAGTAAACCCTCCAATGGCGCAAAGGCTCAGCAGCACAGGCACATCCGCCTGGCCGAAAAAGGCCCAGCGGAAGCCGGAGACCAGGTAGACTACAGGGTTGAACAAGGTGATCGTCTGCCAGACCGGCGGCAGCATAGAGATCGAGTAGAATGACCCGCCCAGGAACACCAGCGGTGTCACCACCAGCAAAGGCACCAGCTGCAGCTGTTCGAAATTCCCGGCCCAGATTCCAATAATGAACCCCATCAGTGAGAAGCTGAGGCAGGTCAGCACCAGAAACGCCACCATCGCCAGCGGATGCTGGACCGAAAGATCCACAAACAGCGAGGCCGTGCAGAGGATCACCGTGCCGATAAACAGCGACTTAGTCGCCGCCGCGCCGACAAACCCCGCAACCACTTCCAGGAAGTTGATCGGCGCCGACAGGATCTCATAGATATTGCCGATGAATTTCGGGAAGTAGATCCCGAAAGATGCGTTGGAGATGCTCTGCGTGATCACCGACAGCATCACCAGCCCCGGCACGATGAAGGCGCCGTATTCGACCCCGTCAACCTCCTGGATGCGGCTGCCGATGGCGCTGCCGAACACCACGAAATAGAGCGAGGTGGACAGAACAGGCGAAATAAAGCTTTGCAGAAAAGTGCGCCAGAACCGTGCCATTTCCGCCTTGTAGATGGTGGCTACTGCTGTCCAGTTCATGCTGCATCCTCCGACGCCGCGCCAGCCGAAACCAGGCCGACAAAGATATCTTCCAGACTGGATTCGCGGGTCTGCACATCCGCCAGCACCAGCCCTGCCTCCGCCACATCGTTCAAAAGCGTGGTGATACCGGTGCGCTCCGCCCGGGTGTCATAGGTATAAAGCAAGGCATCACCGCCGTTGACGATCTGCAGATTGTGCTGCGCCAGCGCCGCGGGGATAACCTCGACCGGTGCAGTCAGCTGCACCTCCAGCTGTTTCTGCCCCATTCGGGCCATCAGCTGCTCCTTTTCCTCGACCAGCAGCAGCTCGCCGCCGGTGATCACACCGACCCGGTCGGCAATCGCTTCGGCTTCCTCGATGTAGTGGGTGGTCAGGATGATGGTGACCCCGTCCGCCTTCAGTTCCCGGACGATCTCCCACATGTCCTTGCGCAGCTCGACGTCAACGCCCGCGGTCGGCTCATCCAGGAACAGGATGCGCGGCTCATGCGCCAGCGCCTTGGCAATCAGCACCCGCCGCTTCATGCCCCCCGACAGGTCCATGATCCGGCTGTCCCGCTTCTCCCACAGCGACAGTTTGCGCAAGACCTCCTCGACCAGCACGGGATCGGCAGGCTTGCCGAACAGGCCTCGGGAAAACGTGACAGTATCCAGAACCTTGGTGAAGGGCTCCAGCGTGATCTCCTGCGGCACCAGACCGATCAGGGCACGCGCCTGCCGGAACTGGCCGACATTGTCGAACCCGCCCACACCGACAACCCCGGAGGTCGCGGTGGTAATGCCGCAAATAGTTGAAATCAGCGTGGTCTTGCCCGCACCATTGGGGCCGAGCAGGGCAAGGATTTCACCCTCTTCAATTTCCAGAGAAACGCCTTTCAGCGCCTGGAAACCGCCATCGTATGTTTTGCGCAGATCGCGGATAGACAGGATCGCCGCCATGGTGCCTCCGGGATGGTCTTAAATCCCGGCCACCCTAGCGGCGGTTTGCTGCGCCTGCCAGCCCTGCCCGCAGGATCACGCCGCAGAATGAACTGTGCGCCAGCGCAGGGGTCAGCCGCGGCCTGTCACCTTGCTGAACCAGCCCTTCTTTTCCTCACCCTCTTCCGGTGCATCGCCATCCTGGTTTTCATCTTCCGGCGCCAGATGCGCCTGAAGATTGGCAAAGAACTGATCCGCCATCTTTTTGGCAAAGCCGTCAATGATCCGGCTGCCCAGCTGCGCCAGCTTGCCGCCGACCTTAGCTTCAACGTCATAAGACAACAGCGTGCCGGTTTCAGACGGCGCCAAAGTCACGACAGCACCGCCCTTGGCAAATCCAGCCGCGCCGCCTTTGCCTTCGCCGGAGATGGTCAGTTTTTCGTTTTCAATCAGATCCGACAGCGTGACCTGTCCCTTGAAAGTGGCTTTGACCGGCCCGACCTTCTGGGTGACCGTGGCCTCAAAGCCGTCTTCCGGCGTGCCGGTCACCTCCTGCGCACCGGGCACGCAGGCCTGCAGCACCTCCGGCGTCAGCAGCGCTGTATAGACAGTTGCCGGATCGGCGGCGATCTCTTTCTGGTCACTCATCTGCATAGGCTGGGCCTCCCTGGCGCTCCGTTGCGGTTCCCTTCAGACCTAGCCGCCCTGCCCCGCCCTGCCAAGCCCGCGGCGGCCATAAGCACCCAGCCGGGCAGTTTTATCTTGACGTCAAGATTTATGGCTATATATCTCGACATCAAGACAACCAGGAGAGCGTCATGAAAATCATTCTTTTCGGTGCCACCGGCGACGTAGGCAGCGCAGCCTTGAAAGCGGCAGTATCCCGTGGCCACCACGTGACCGCAGTGGCGCGCCAGCCGCAGGCGCTGGCCGCCATCAGCCCGAATGTCACACCGTTTGCATTGGATCTGCTGAAGCAACCTGACGCCGCGGCGGAAGCGGCCAGGGGACATGACCTGTTGATCAGCGCCCTGCGCCCGTCTGCAGGACGCGAGGCAGATCTGGTACCGTTGACCCGCACCGCACTGGCTGCTGCACGGCAGGCAGGCATCCCCGCACTGGTGACCGGCGGCGCCGCGACGCTGAAGCTGGCAGATGGCAGCGGCCATACGGTGCTGACTGCACCGGGTTTCCTGCCCGATGGCGTCCGCCCAATCGCCGAGGCCTGCGCCGCACAGGACGCCCTGCTGGACGCAGAGACCGAAGCGCAATGGACCTGCCTCCGCCCGCCCGCGATGCTGGCAGAAGGGCCGCAGACCGGCAGCTACCGCTTTGGAACTGACACGCTGGTCACGGATGCTGAGGGCAACTCGCAAATCTCCTTTGCAGATTTCGGCGCAGCGCTGCTGGATCTAGCTGAGGCTCCGCGCGGAAGCAGCCGGAAGCTGACGGTCGCCTGGGGCGCTCCCGCCCCTGCCCTGGCGGCCGGCTGACGCTGGACCTTGGGCCGCGTTGGGCCAGGCAGCGCGCAAGGCTCGCTGCCGCGCCGCGCTTCTGCGCGGCGCCAGACCCAAGGCTTGGCCGGGCATCTTCGATGCACTGACAAGGCACGGGAGCCCCTGCTTTCGAGTAATAAAGCGAGTCCTCCACAGCAGTCAGTAAGGAAGCCCCACATAGTTCTCAGCCAGCGAGACCTGTGCTGCTTCTGAGGAAAACAGGTAATCCAGTTCCGCCCTTTGCAGCCTCAGGTCGGTCTCCGACCCCTCCGGCGCCCTGTGCAGCAGGTTGGTCATCCACCAGCTGAACCGCTCCGCCTTCCAAACCCGCGCCAGCGCCTTTTCCGAATAGGCGTCCAGCCCGGTACTGTCACCCTTCAGGTAGTGATCCAGGAAACCGTGGTAGAGATAGTGGATGTCTGACGCCGCCAGGTTCAGCCCCTTGGCACCGGTAGGCGGCACGATATGGGCCGCGTCGCCTGCCAGGAGCAGATTGCCATAGCGCATCGGCTCGGCCACAAAGCTGCGCAGCGGCGCGATGGATTTCTCGATCGACGGGCCGGTCTGCAGGCCCGCCGCCACGCCCGCGGGCAGCCGCCGCTTCAACTCCTCCCAGAACGCCGCATCGCTCCAATCCTCCACGCGGTCGGTCAGCGGCACCTGGATGTAATAGCGGCTCAGCACCCGGCTGCGCAGCGAGCAGAGGGCAAAACCGCGCTCATGCCGTGCATAGATCAGCTCTTCGGCCACTGGCGGTGTCTCTGACAGTACCCCCAGCCAGCCAAAGGGGTAGACCTTCTCATATTCCTTCAGCACCTCAGACGGGATCGACTTGCGGCTGACCCCGTGGAACCCGTCGGCGCCAACGATGAAATCGCATTCGGCCCGCTGCGCCTCTCCATTCTGCTCCCAAGTCACAAAGGGGCGCGCTTCGGTCAGGGCCTGCGGCTGCACATTCTGCGCCTCGTGAATGACCGCGCCGCCCATTGCGTCCCGCGCTTCATACAGGTCACGGGTCACTTCAGTCTGGCCGTAGACCACCACCGTGTCGCCGCCGGTGCGGCCTGCCAGGTCGATGCGGTCCAACTGTCCCTGATGGGCGATGAGAAAACCTTCGTGGATCTCCCCCTCGCGGTCCATGCGGGCGCCGCAGCCCGCCTCGCGCATGAGGTTGACGAAACCATGCTCCAGCACCCCTGCCCGGATGCGGCCCAGCACATGCTCCCGGGTATGCTTTTCCAGCACGATCGAGCCGATCCCCTTGCAGTGCAAGAGCTGCGACAGCAGCAGCCCCGAAGGCCCGCCGCCAATGATGACAACCTGCGTCTGATGCGTGGACATGCGCATTCCCCTGTTTGCTTTCTGCATTCGTGCACCAAAGATTATGCGATGGCCGCCCAGGCTTGCGAATGGACCAAGCGCGTCATTTCCTGTACATTTCGAACATGACGCCCAAACCTCGGATAGATAGCTACAACTTGTTCGGCGAAACAGCCGAACTGGCCGATGTGCTGCATATTGAGACGATCCGAGCCCGTTCTGAGCTGCACGACTGGGAATTGCGGCCGCACCGTCACGCGCGGCTGCATCAGCTTTTGCTTCTGAGCGAAGGCGGCGGCAGGGCTGAAATTGACGGAATCAGCCATTCCCTTGCCCCGCCTTGCCTGGTCAATGTGCCCCGCGGCGTGGTGCATGGCTTCAGTTTTGGCCCCTGCACCTCAGGCTGGGTCATGACCCTCGCTTCTGAGTTCCTGGATCAGAACCTGTTTCCAAGTGAGGGGCTACGCGCGCGACTGGACCTGCCCGCTGTGCTGCCGCTGCCTGCCGGATTGCAAAACCTTGCAGAGCAGCTCTACCGTGAATACGGCTGCCGGGACTTTGGCCACGCCCAGATGCTGCGTGGGCTGGCGCTTTCACTCACCGCTGCGGCGGCGCGCGCCATTGCCGACGATCAGGATGCAGCGTCACATTCGCTGGCCAGCCCCTTATTTGCACGCTTTGAGGCACTGGTGGAGCGCGATTTCCGCCAGCGCCGCACGCTTGCGGATTATGCCGGCGAACTGGCCGTTTCCGCCACCCATCTCAATCGCATTGCCCATCAGGCAACCGGGCAGGCTGCCTCTGCGCTGATCAAGGCCCGCGTTCTGCGCGAGGCACGGCGGCTGCTGATCTACACAAACCTGACCGCCGCTCAGATCGCCTATGAGCTGGGCTTCAACGATCCCGCCCATTTCAGCCGGGTCTTTGCCAATGGCACCGGAATGCCGCCACGGAAATTCCGCCAGCAGCTTGCCCGAAACGCCTGAGCCGCCGCAGACTGGCCGGAACCGAACACCGCAAACAGGGGCACCATATGCTGCAAGGGATCCGCATTCTGGAAGTTGAAGGGCTGGGTCCTGGCCCCTTTGCCGCGATGACACTGGCGGACCTCGGGGCGGAGGTTATCTGCGTGCACCGGCCGTACACCGCCCGTACACCGGCCCGTGCACCGGGAATGCCTGAAACCTCGCTGCTGGACCGCGGCAAGCGGTCGGTAATGCTGGACCTGAAGGACCCGGACGGCGCCAAAACATTCCTGAAACTTGCCAAAAACGCACATGGGCTGATCGAGGGTTTCCGTCCTGGCGTGATGGAGCGGCTGGAGCTCGGTCCGGCAGAGTGCCATGCAGTGAACCCGGGCCTGGTCTATGGCCGGATGACGGGCTGGGGCCAGGACAGCCCGCAGGCCCATGCAGCGGGACATGACCTCAATTACATCTCGCTGTCCGGCGCGCTGTGGTACACCTCGAACCCAGGCGATGCGCCACTGACACCCGCCACGCTGGTCGGCGATATCGGCGGCGGCGCGATGTATCTGGTGGCGGGCATGCTGGCAGGTCTTCTCAAGGCGAAATCCACCGGCGAGGGCTGCGTGGTGGATGCCGCGATCTATGACGGGTCAGCCCATATGATGAACCTGCTGATGAGCATCCGCCAGGCCGGGAACTTTGGCGTCACACGTGGAGCAAACCTGCTAGACGGGCCGCATTGGTGCCGCACCTATGCCTGTGCCGATGGCGGCTATGTTTCCGTGCAATGCCTGGAGCCGAAGTTCTATACGCTGTTTCTGGAGAAGCTGGGGCTGTCGAAGGATCCCGAGTTCCAGCAGCAGTTCAACAAGGCGCTTTGGCCCACGCTGACCGGCCGCCTGGCCGGAATCTTTGCCAGCCAGCCGCGCGATCACTGGGCGGCGCTGTTCGAGGGATCAGATGCCTGTGTGGCCCCGGTGCTGAACCCGGAGGAGGCAATGGCGCATCCAATGAATGCGCGCGGCACCTGGGTGGAGGCAGACGGTGTGCTGCAAGCCGCCCCTGCCCCGCGGTTTTCCAGCCAGCCGGAATGGACACCGCCGGAGATCCCCCGGCGCGGCCAGCACACGGAGGAAATCCTGGCAGAACTGGCCCGGAAGTAGGGTCAGTCTTCTTTCTTGGCCTTTTCAGCCGCAGCTTTCATCCGCTTGAGCAGTTCGGTCTTGTCCGCCTGCTTGCCAAAAGGGTTCTTCTTGGTGCCCTTGGCGTTATGTTCCGCGTGGCGGGGCTTGTTGCTGCCCATGCGGGCGCCGCCCATTCTGCTGTAGTCCATCGTGAGACCTCTCGATGTATCCGAAGATGCGGCTATTGCCGCATCTTTCAGGCTAACACAAGATCAGCCGTTGCGGACGGTGTCGATCATCAGCTGCACGTTGTCCGGATTGGCATCCGGGGTGATGCCGTGGCCCAGGTTGAAGATGTGCGGGCCGTTCCTGAAGGCCTCGACGATGCGGCGGGTCTCGTCCACCAGTTCCTGCCCGCCGGTCACCATGTGGCGGGAGGCGAGGTTGCCCTGCACGCAGCCGTCCACCTGCAGATTGGCGGCAGCCCAGGCCGGATCAACCGCGTTGTCGAGCGCCACGCAGTCGACGCCGGTCGCCTTGGCAAAACCCACGTATTTTTCACCCGCTTCGCGCGGGAAACCGATAACGGGGATGCCCGGGTGGCGCTCCTTCAGCGCTGCGGTGATCTGGCGGCAGGGTTCCAGCGCGTATTTCCGGAACGCCTCGCCCTTCAGCGAGCCGGCCCAGCTGTCGAATATCTTGACCACTTCGGCGCCGGCCTCGATCTGCTTGGAAAGGTAGTCGATGGTCGCCTCGGTAATGCGCGCCAGAAGTGCTTCGAACAGGGCGGTGTTTTCTTCACGCAAGGCGTGGGCGGGCCCCTGGTCCGGGGTGCCGCGGCCAGCGATCATGTAGGTTGCTACGGTCCAAGGTGCGCCGGCAAAGCCAATCAGCGTCGTTTCGGACGGCAGCTCGCGCGACAGGATGCGAATGGTTTCGTAAATCGGGTTCAGCGTCTCGTGGATGTCGGAGGCCGGACCCAGCTTGGCAAAATCCGCCTCGGTGGTGATGGTCGACAGCCGCGGGCCTTCGCCGGTCACGAACCACAGGTCGGCGCCCAGCGCCTGCGGGATCAGCAGGATGTCGGCAAACAGGATCGCCGCATCAAAGCCGTAGCGGCGGATCGGCTGCAGCGTTACTTCGGCAGCCAGATCGGAATTATAGCAGAGCGACAGGAAATCCCCGGCCTCAGCCCGCGTGGCGCGGTATTCCGGCAGGTAGCGGCCCGCCTGGCGCATCATCCAGATCGGCGGCACATCCTGTTTCTCACCCGCCAATGCGCGCAGCAGCTTCTTTTGTCCGGCCATGGTCATCCTCTTTGTCAGCTGGCTCCTGAGGTCATGCCTGAGAGGCGGAATGTCAAGAGCAGGGGCGATGTGCCGCGCCCGGCGCGGTTGCGCCTTGTCCTATGTCAAAGCCCGCGCGCCCGGCCCGTGGGAGATGCGCAAAAACCGGTTTCCTCCGGGATGCAAACTGATTTATGGCTTTCTGCATGACACTGACCCTGCCCTCCCCCGCTTCGCCCCTGAAGATTGGCACCCGCGGATCGCCGCTGGCGCTGGCCCAGGCGTATGAGACCCGCGCGCGCCTTGCCGCGGCCTTTGATCTGCCGCTGGAGGCGTTCGAGATTGTGGTGATCAAGACCACTGGCGACAATCAGGCGCTGATTGCGGCGGACAAGCCGCTGAAGGAATTGGGCGGCAAGGGGCTGTTCACCAAGGAAATCGAAGAGGACCTGTTGTCGGGTGCCATCGACATCGCGGTGCATTCGATGAAGGACATGCCGGTCGCGCAGCCGGAGGGGCTGGCGCTGGACACCTATCTGCCGCGCGAGGACGTGCGGGATGCGTTCATTTCCCCTGCGCTGAAGTCCTTGCATGATCTGGCGGAGGGCGCCGTGGTCGGCACCTCATCGCTGCGCCGCCGGGCGCAGCTGCTCAATCGCCGCCCGGACCTGAAGGTGGTGGAGTTCCGCGGCAATGTGCAGACCCGCCTGCGCAAACTGTCCGAGGGCGTGGCGGAGTGCACCTTCCTGGCGATGGCGGGCCTGAACCGTCTGGCGATGGACGATGTGCCTGCCACCGCGATTGAGACCAGCGACATGCTGCCCGCGGTGGCGCAGGGCGCCATCGGCATCGAGCGGCGCGTGGACGACAGCCGCGCGGGTGATATGCTGGCGGCGATCCATGACCATGAGACGGGTCAGCGCCTGGCGGCGGAACGGGCGTTCCTGGCGGCGCTTGATGGTTCCTGCGAGACGCCGATTGCGGGGCTGGCGGAGCTGGACGGCACCACCCTGCGCCTGCGCGGCGAGGTGCTGCGGCCGGACGGGTCGGAGGCGATCAGTGACGACCAGACCTGTGCAGTCGAGGACGGTGCGGAGCTGGGCCGGGAGATGGCGGCCAAGCTGCTGGAGAAGGCCGGCAAGGGCTTCTTCGACTGGAAGGCCTGAAGCGAGGCGCTGCCTCGCGCTCCGGGATATTTGGGGCCAGATGAATTAAGGATCCGCTCTTCATCCGGCTGAAAATATCCAGGGGGTGAGCGCCCAGGGCGCGAGGGGGCAAAGCCCCCTGCCCGGCGTCAGATCTGCCCGGACCACCTCAGCCAGCTTTCGGGGCTGCCGCGGAAGGTGTTGAGATCGACGTCGCCCGCAATCCCGGGCACCTCGCCGGTACCGGAATACTGCCAGAAGCTCCAGGCCTTGCCCGGGTAGACCTTTTGCGGGTGGCCCGCGACGGAGCGCAGCCAGAACTCGGTGCCGCCAAGACTGCCGATGCCGGTGTCGCGGTAGAAATCCACCGTGGTGTAGACAACCGGGCGCTTGCCGTAGTGGCGTTCCAGGATGTTCAGGAACTTGCGCGCCTCCGCCCGCACTTTGGCACCGCCTGGCCGGGTGGTGCAGGTGCGGGAGCGGTGGTTCCACTCCATGTCCAGCACCGGCGGCAGCGCGTTTGCGTCCTTGGGCACATTGCGGATGAACCAGCGCGCCTGCTCCGCTGCCGGGCGGCAGAAGTAGTAATAGTGGTAGGCGCCGCGTTTCAGCCCCGCGGCACGCGCGGCGCGCCAGTTTTCGCGGAACTTGGCGTCTGTGTGGTCGCCGCCTTCGGTTGCCTTGATATAGGCAAAGGACACGCCGGAGCGGCGCACCTTGTTCCAGTCGATGGTACCCTGATAGCGCGAGACGTCGATGCCGTGCACCGGGTAGGACCAGGGTTTGCGCCCTTCCCAGTCATGCGGGTCGCGGTCGCCGAAGCGGGGATAGGTGGAGAGCCCGGCAAGCCGCGAATTGGCCGGTTCGGTGCGGGTGACTGCCGGGGTGCTGGTGTCCCTCTCCGGCGGCCCGCCGCAGCCCGCCGCCAATGCCAGTGCCAATGCCCCAAGAACCAGTCTGCGCATGTGATGTGCTCCCTGCCTCGCTGTGTGAATGCTGCTCTTTTCTTTGCCTGTTGCGTTTCATCTTAGCGCAGGGCGGCGCAATGTCGCGCCCCAAAGGGTTCGGATCAGCGTAAATCCGCCGCAAGAAAAAACGCGCCGCTTTTAAACGGCGCGTTGTCAGCTTCTGGGCTGCCTGCGGTTCAGACCCATTTGGCCAGAGGCGGCAGGCTCATCAGAACCGCGTTGGCGTCATGGCCGGTTTCCAGACCGAACTTGGTCCCGCGGTCATAAACAAGATTGTATTCCGCATAGAGGCCGCGGTGGATCAGCTGGGCGTCCTTGTCCGCCTCGTCAAAGTCCTGCACCCGGCGCTTTTCGACCAGCGGCACGAAGGCCGGCAGGAAAGCGCGGCCGATGTCCCGGGTCAGGGCAAAATCCGCGGCCCAGTTACCAGAGTTCTGGTCATCCATGAAGATGCCGCCCACCCCGCGGGCGCGCTTGCGGTGGGGGATGTAGAAATACTCATCCGCCCATTCTTTGAGCCGCGGGTAGAGCTCTGCGCCGTGCGGGTCCAAATGCTGTTTCTGGGCTCCATGAAAATGCGCTGTGTCTTCTGCGTATTCGATGCAAGGGTTCAGGTCCGAGCCGCCGCCAAACCACCAGGCGTGCGGGGTCCAGAACATGCGGGTGTTCATGTGCACGGCGGGCACATGCGGATTGCGCATATGGGCGACCAGCGAGATGCCGGAGGCCCAGAACCTAGGGTCGTCCCTCATGCCCGGAATGCCCTTGCGCGCCGCCATCGCGGCTTGGGCGCGTTCGCCCAGGGTGCCGTAGACCTCGGAGATGTTGACGCCGACCTTCTCGAACACCCGTCCGCCGCGCATCACGCTCATCAGCCCGCCGCCGGCGTCGGAACCGTCGTCCGAGGTCCGCTTGGTTTCCGTCACTTCGAACCGGCCCGGCTCCATATCCGCGAACGGGCCTTCGCTGTGGGTGTCCTCCAGCACCTCAAAGGCCGCAACGATCTGGTCGCGCAATTCCCGGAACCAGGCAGCCGCCTGGGCCTTCTCGTCTTTCATTTCAGCAGTCACAGGTCTTTCCAATCAGTGCATCGGCGCGGACACCGGGTCCAGCAAAGTACGGCCGCCGTCCAGTGTCAGAACCTGCCCGGTCATGAAGCCGGAGGCGTCGGAGGCGAGATACTGGGCGGTCTGGGTGAGTTCGGTGGGAGAGGCGACCCGACCCAACGGGGTGTGCGCCTCGATATCCTGCCGGAAGCTGCGGTTTTCCTTGAGTGTCGCCTGCATCGAGGCGCTCATCACGGACCCGAAGGCGATGGAGTTCACGCGGATCCGGTGCGGCGCCAGCGCTACAGCCAGGGAGCGGGTTGCCTGATCCAGTGCGGCAGAGGCCACGGAATAGGCCATCAGCTCCGGGTGGGTGCGGCGGGCGGCGATGGAAGAAAGGTTGATGATGCTGCCCAACGGGCCGTCACCCTCGCGTTCCTCCCCCTGCTTGATCATCCGTTTTGCCACCTGCTGCGACAGGCGCACCGACGGCAGCAGGCTTTGGTTCAAAAGCTGATCAAGAGTTTCATCCTGCGGGTCCAGCGCATCGGTTGCCACAACCTGGCGGGCGCCATTGACCAGAATGTCGATATCGTCAAATGCGTCAATGGTGGCTGACAGCAGGTTGGCAATGGTCAGACGCTCGCGCAGATCGCCGGCAAAATAGCGGATGTTGCTCTCGTCGGCCTGTTCGCCAAGCTCATCGACCAGCTGAGCCTCATGCGTATCCGCAAACATCACATTGGCGCCAGCATCGGCAAACTGCTTGCCGATCGCAAGGCCGATGCCGCTGGCGGCACCGGTCACGATGGCGGTTTTGCCGGAAATGGAAAAGGACATGAAAGGGTGCTCCCCTATAGCATTTGGCCCGCACGTTAGACCGCGCCTGCCGGTTTGGAAACCGCCATTGCGCCGGGTCCGCGGTTACTTGCGCCCGCGCTTCGGCTTGGCCGCATGCAGGATCTTGAAGCGGTTGTCGCCACCCTCCTCGCGTACCTGGGCGAACCGTTCGGCCAGTGCAGTCTCGTAGGGCAGGTGCCGGTTTGCCACCATCCACAGGCTGCCGCTGGCGGCCAGCATGGAGGCCGCGGCGCCGATGAAGGCCTGCCCCAGCGACGGTTCTGCCGCGCGGCCGGTGTGGAACGGCGGGTTCATCACCACGGTGTTCACCACGCCCGGCGCCTTCCAGCTGCGGGCGTCAGACCAATGGAAATGCGCCCGCGGATCGGCGGCATTCAGGCGGGCGCAGGCCAGCGCGGCATGGTCGGCCTCCACCAGATGCAGCTCCTCGACGCCCTCGCGCTTCAGCACCTGCGCCGAGAGATAGCCCCAGCCTGCCCCCAGGTCGGCGACGCAGCGGCCCAGCTTTTGCGGCAGCGCTGCGGCCAGCATCCGGGAGGCCGGGTCGATGCCATCTGCGGAGAACACGCCGGGAGCGGTGATGAAGCCTTCGACCTGCTGCGGCCCTTCGGGCAGCCAATCGGACAGATCAGTGCCGCCTTCGATCCAGAAAATCTTGCCATGCGCCTTGGAGACCGGCGCCGAGGGTGTGCAGCGCTTGCGCAGGTCCTTCAGGAGCGAATCAATGCCTTCGGTCTTGGCGCCGTCGATCAGCACCTGACCATGGGTCGCGGCAGCAGCCTGCGCCACCAGCATCCGGGCCAGCGCCTTGGCCCGCGGCAGGAAGACGACGGCAGCGGCATAGTCCGCGCCTGCCTCCAGAGACGGGGCGCAGGCGTAGCCTTGGGCGGCGAAGTGATCATGGTCCGGGCGGAACGGCTGGATGACCAAGACCTGATCCTTGGGCAGGGCCGACAGATCATGCTCGCTGCGCGGATGGAAGACGGCGATGCGGCCCTCAGGCGGAACAGCAAAGCCGCCCGATTGGGCGGCCAGTGACAAGCGTACAGACATCTAAGGGCCTCTTTATTCTTCTTTTTCCATGGTGCACTGCAGCGGGTGCTGGTGGCGGCGGGCGAAATCCATCACCTGGCCGACCTTGGTTTCCGCCACCTCATGGCTGAACACACCGACCACCGCAACGCCCTTCTTGTGCACCGTCAGCATGATTTCAAACGCCTGTGCATGGGTCATGCCAAAGAAGCGTTCCAGCACCATCACCACGAATTCCATCGGGGTGTAGTCGTCATTCAGCAGCAGCACCTTGTAGCGCGGCGGGCGCTTGGTCTTGGGCCGTGTCTTGGTGAGGACGCCGGATTCCGTGTCGTCGTCTGAATGATCAGTCATCATCAAGGGCTGCAGCGGCATGAGCAATTTGATCCAGTGGTGCATGGAATTTCCTGTGACGCTTATATAGCCTCTTAGCTGTTCAGGAAAAGAGACTGAGACCCGCAGATTGACACCTAATTTGACAACAATCGGCTTTGATGCCGACGATACCCTCTGGCACAATGAACGGTTCTTCCGCGTCACGCAGGAACGGTTTGCCGAATTGCTGCAGGATCACACCCCCGCGGACATTGGGCCGGAGCAGCTGGAACGGCAGCTGCTGGACGCCGAAAAACGCAACCTCGGGCGCTATGGCTACGGGGTGAAGGGCTTCACCCTGTCGATGATCGAAACTGCGATCGAAGTGACCGGTGAGCGGGTGCCCGCGGCCGTGATCAAGGAGCTGATCACCGCGGGACAGATGATGCTGTCTTATCCGATCGAGCTGCTGCCGCATGCGCGGGAAGCGGTGGAGGCTGTGGCAGGGCGCTACAAGGTGGTGCTGATCACCAAGGGCGACCTGCTGGATCAGGAGCGCAAGCTGGCTCAGTCAGGCCTTGGGGAGCTGTTTGACGGGGTTGAGGTGGTGTCCGAGAAGACACCGGATGTGTACCGGGACATCTTCGCACGCCATGGCGACGGTGCAGATCGTGCGATGATGGTTGGTAACTCCATGCGCTCTGATGTGGTGGCGCCGATCGAGGCCGGAGGCTGGGGCACCTATGTGCCGCATGGGCTGGTCTGGGAGGTGGAGCATGCCGAAGCGCCAGCGCATAGCCCGCGCTACACGGAGATTGCCGATCTGGGCGGGCTGGCGGATCTGGTGGACAGCCTGGGCTGAGCGGCGCTATCCCTTTGGCAAACGCCAAGGGAGCCCCGGACACATGCCGCACGCAGAACTGAAATTCTCCAGCGATCTGGATCTCGATGCAGAAGCCATTCTCGCTGAAATCGAAGCGGTGATACTGGAACACGACGGCGGTGCGGGTGCCTGCAAGGGCCGTGCCTACCCCACGGACCGGTATCACCACACCCATATCACCGTCAGCGTCGCCCTGCTGACCAAGCCGCACCGGGATGAGGCGTTTTCAAAGGCGCTGCTGGCGGATCTCGAATCCCGCATCAAGGCGCGGCTGCTTCAGCCCTGCGAATTCTCGCTTGGCCTGAGCTATTCCACCCCGTTTTATGTCACCAATTTTCACGCTGGTTGACCGGAATTCTGAACAGAAGGCCTGTCAACCCGGGCTTAAGCTGCCCGCGCCCCGATGCAACGGCAACTTTTTTTGATAACCTTTCGTTAGGACTTGCCGGATTTAGCGGTCAGGCAACGCCCACACACAACATGCCGGCACACTTCGGCCGAAGCGCCTGACTGCGTGCCGGCGCCGCTGTTTATTCCTCGTAAACCCTGTGTTACGCTTTTGCACACAGGCAAAAACGTCAGCCGGAAAACCGGCGGCACGAGGCAAACATGGCAGTGATCACGCAGGTCAAACCGGCGTCAGGCCGGTATTCCCGTACCCGGTTCCTATGGGCAGCCGCGGTCTTTCTCTTGGCAGTCTTTACGCTGGCGTTGCAGCCGCAGCGGGCCGCAGCCGCGCCCTATGCAGCGATGGTCATCGACGCCCGAACCGGCGAGGTATTGCATTCGCGCAATGCCGACACCCGGCTGCACCCGGCATCGCTGACCAAGATGATGACGCTCTACATTGCATTCGAAGCAGTGCGGAACGGCGAGATCACGCTGGATACCAAAGTCCGGATCAGCCGCAATGCAGCCGCCGAGCCGCCGTCGAAACTGGGGCTGAAGTCCGGTCAGAAAATTGCCTTCCGCTACCTGATCCGCGCCGCCGCGGTGAAATCCGCCAATGACGCGGCCACCGCCATCGGCGAGACCCTGTCGGGTTCCGAAGCCGCCTTTGCCCGCCGGATGAACCGCACCGCCAAGGCGCTGGGGATGAGCCGCACGACCTTCAAGAACGCCCATGGCCTGACCGCCAGCGGGCATCTGTCGACCGCCAGCGACATGACCACGCTGGGGCGGCACCTGCTGTACGATTATCCCGAGTACTACAACCTGTTCTCACGCCGTTCGACGCACGCCGGCATCCGTGAGGTCCCCAATACCAACCGCCGCCTGCTGGCGGCCTACCGAGGTGCCGACGGGATCAAGACCGGTTACACCCGAGCCGCCGGGTTCAACCTTGTGGCCTCAGCCAAGCGCGGCAACGAACGGATCATCGCAACCGTCTTTGGCGGCAAATCCACCGTGTCGCGCAATGCCAAGGTCGCGGAACTGCTGGACCTCGGCTTCCGCCGGGCGCCGTCGCGCGCCGCGCTGCGCAAGCCGCAACGGCCTGCCTATCAGGGTGCGGGCAATGTGGTAGTTGCCGACGCCGATGACGGCCCCTCGCACGGGGTGGCGGGCAAGACCATCCGGGTGAGCGGCCAGGTGAACACCAGCCTGCGTCCGAAAACCCGCCCGGGTGCCAGCGAGTCGCCGGTGCTGGTGGCGGCGCTGGAGGAAGCGCTGCAGACGCCGCCCGCGGAAAGAACCGCGTTGGAGGAGGCCGTTGCGCAGGCTGATGCGGCTGGCCCAGAAACCGCAGAGGCAGAGACCGCTGAGGAGCAGATCGAAAACGTGCAAACCGTCAGCGCGGACGGTGCCGTTGGCGGGGACGCGTTGCGGGAAAGCATAGCGGTTGCATTGGCGGAAGCGGAGGCGGAACCCCAGCCTGCAGTTGAGGACGCCGTTCCGGCCGTCATTGCTGCCGTGCAGAAGGTTCCCTTTACCGGATTGCGCCCGGTGGCCCGCCCGGCCAGCCTGACCGGTACCGCACCGGAACCGGAGCCAGTTGTGGTGACCCGGCTGTCCACCTCCGGCGGGCGGTACTGGGGGGTCAACGTCGGTCTCTACACAAGCCGCTACCAGGCAGAGAAGGTTCTGCTGCGCACCGCGCTGGCGGAGCTGGAAACGCTGGACGGCACCCTGCGCAAGGTGGCCAAGACCCGCCGCGGGTTCGAGGCCAACTTCCTGGGCATGACCCAGGAGCAGGCAGAACTGGCCTGCCGCCGCCTGAACGCCCGCAACGTGACCTGCGCACCGATCGGCCCGTCTTGAGTCCGGCAACACCTCAAATCAGAAAAGGCGCCCGCGGAGGCGCCTTTTTCTTGCCCGGCTGATCCTTTCCAGCAGGCGTTCCCGCCCGTCGTCAGGGCTTGGGCTTGTCGTCCCACTCGTCATTCAGGATACGGCGGGCATCACCTTCGGGGTCGTCATACTGGTTGCTCCGCACCGTGTAGAAGAAGGCTGCAAGCCCCACCGAGCCGAGGATCAGGGAAATCGGGATCAGGTAGGCAAGTACACTCATAAGCTCAGTACCAGTATTGCGGGCGCGGGCTCAGCGCAGGCGCAGCGCGTTAAGGGAAACGGTTATCGAGGAAGTAGACATCGCCAGTGCAGCGATCAAGGGCGTTGCCAGTCCGGCGATCGCCAGCGGCACGGCAATCACGTTGTAGAGCGTGGCAATGCGGAAGTTTTCGCGGATGCGGCGGGTGGCCTTCTGGGCCACACCGCAGGCCTCGGCTATGGGCTCAAGATCCTGCCCCAGCAGCACGATGTCGGAGGCGACCCGCGCCGCGTCGAGCGCCGAGGCCGGAGAGATGGAGACATGCGCCGCCGCCAGTGCCGCGGTGTCGTTGAGACCATCGCCGACCATCAGCACTTTTTGACCCTGATCCGCCAGCAACTGGACCCGGGCGGATTTATCCGCAGGCAGCGCCTCCGCCACCCATTTGGAAATGTTCAGCCGGCCGGCCATGTCCTCCACCGCGCCGGTGGTATCGCCGGAAATCAGCAGCACATCCTTGCCGGCCGCCTTCAGCGCCGCCACAGCCTCCGCCGCGCCGGGGCGCAGGGCATCAGTGTAGAGGAAGGGCCTGGGCTCCCCTGCCCCGGTCTCGAGCCATGCTGCTGTCTGGCTGCCCTGCGCGGCGCCGACCCAGGCCGCACGGCCCAGCCGGACGCGAGCACCGCGGTACAGGCCTTCGGCGCCATAGCCGGGCACCTCGGTGATGTCCTGCACCGCAGCAGGTTTGACCCCGGCCGCCCGCGCGGCGCGGGTGAGCGCAACTGACAAGGGGTGCGAGGAGGCTTCGGCCAGCGCCAGGGCAATCTCAATATCTGCGCGGGCATGGTCGCCCAGGTTGGTGACTTCCGGGGTGCCGGCGGTCAGCGTGCCGGTCTTGTCAAAGACCACAGTGTCCACTTCTGCCAGCCGCTCCAGCGCGGTGGCGTGTTTGATCAGCATGCCCTTTTTGAACAGCCGGCCCGAGGCAGCCGTGGTTACCGCAGGCACCGCGAGGCCAAGCGCGCAGGGGCAGGTGATGATCAGCACCGCAGCGGCAATGTTCAGCGCCGTGCGGATGTCGAAGGTGTAGAGGTACCAGCCGGCAAAGGCGAGCGCCGACAGGATGTGCACCCCGGGCGCATAGAGTTTGGCAGCACCGTCGGCGAGCGACGTGTAGCGGGAACGGCCGGATTCCGCGATGGCGACCAGATCGGCCATGCGGTGCAGCGAGGTGTCCTCCCCCACCGCGGTTGCGCGGATTGTCAGCGGGCCGGTGAGGTTCACTTCACCTG
The DNA here is from genome assembly GCF_000813905.1 of Leisingera sp. ANG-M6. Taxonomy (NCBI): domain Bacteria; kingdom Pseudomonadati; phylum Pseudomonadota; class Alphaproteobacteria; order Rhodobacterales; family Roseobacteraceae; genus Leisingera; species Leisingera sp. ANG-M6. The sequence continues at coordinate 367,106 of NZ_JWLG01000013.1, read as the reverse complement.
CGGAAACCGCGAGGCCGGGTTCCGCAAAGACCGGCAGGGTTTCCCCGGTCAGCAAGGAACGGTCAAGCTCCGACTGGCCGGAAACGATCTCGCCATCGACTGGCATCCGCCCGCCCGGGCGCACCAGGATCAGGTCGCCGATGGCCAGGTCCGCCACCGGCACCTCGTATTCATCACCGTCCAGCAGCCGGATCGCACGGGGCACCTCGAGCGCTGCCAGTTCCTCAGCCGCGGAGCGCGCCACCGCGCGGGTGCGGTAATCGAGATAACGGCCCGCCAGCAGGAAGAACGTGAGCGTCAGCGCGGCATCAAAATAGGCGTGCTCACCCGAGAGGAAGGTCTCCCACAGGGATGTGACAAGCGCCAGCACCAGTGCCAGGACAATCGGCACATCCATGTTCAGCCGCCCGACCCGCAGCGCGGTCCAGGCATTGGCAAAGAAGGGCTGGGCCGAGAAGATGATGGCAGGGAAAGTGATCGCCGCGGAGATCCAGTGGAACATATCGCGGGTTGCATCCGACGCCCCGGACCAGACCGAGATCGACAGCAGCATCACGTTCATCGAGGCGAAGAAGGCCACAGCCAGCCGCATCAAGAGATCCCGCCCGGCCTTGTCGTTCTGAGTGGCCGCCAGCGCCGCCAGATCCAGTTCATGCGCCTCAAAGCCGGCCTTTTCCAGCACCGGGATCAGATCCGCCGCGCGCACGTCCGGGTCCGCCTCGATCAGCGCACGTTTCAGAGTCAGGTTAACCCGTGCCGTATGGATGCCCGGATGGGCGTTCAGCTCCCGCTCCACTGTCGAAATACAGGCCTGGCAGTGGATACCAGGCAGGGACAGCGCCAGCCGTGCCTCGGTTGGCGCCTGCTCTGCCCCGTCATGCGGGGCGGCAACACAGGCGGGACAGGCGGCCAGCGAGGGGCGGAGCTGCGCGGTCATCGCGGTTAGCCTTTCACATGCAGGATCACCCGCTGGGTGAATTCGGTGCCATCCTTGGCCCGTGCCACCATGCGGATGTTCCAGTTGCCCGGACCAAGATCAGCCGGTGCCACATAGGCCTGGCCGTCAAAGGTGAACTCCGGTTTCTGGTCATCCTGCACATGGGTTGCCCGGCCCAGCGTTGCGCTCAGTTTGGCAACCTCCACCGGGGAACCGTCGGCGTCGGTGATCTCCAGCTTGACCTGATCGCCCTGCGAGGACGCATAGACCGACCAGCCCAGCGCCTCCTGTGCGGAACGGCGCTGGTCGAATTCCTGGCTGGCGACATAGGAGTTCTTTACCTCAAGCCCCGGAAAGGTTTTCACCGCATTGACCGCCAGAATGATGTTCACCCCGATGATCACTGCAAAGGCACCGCCGAACAGCAGGATGGCGTGTTTGCCGGTAAATTCGCGTTCGCGCTTAGCCATGGCTCAGTTCCCCTTGCCGTTAAAGCTGGTGTCCTTGTGGGCCCGTTCCCCGTTTATCAGATCCTCAACCCAGATGCGAACCGGAGTGCTGGAGGCCTGCGAAGGTGCCGAACCTTTGGCAGAGACGATATAGACCCGCTGCAGCAGCGCGGTATCCGCCGGCACGTTCACCGAATGATAGACGGTGCCTTCCAATTGCAAACGCATCGCCGGGTCGCCCTTGATCGACAGTTTGAACACCCGGTCCTCGCCATGCTTGTTGCGCAGGCGCACGTCATAGGTGTTGCGGATCGAGCCGTCCGACAGCGTTACAAAGGTCGGGTTGCGTTCCGGTGCAACGGTCAGCTCAATATCGGAGCGGATGAACAGCGCAAACAGCAAGCCCACACCGACCAGCGACCACAGGCTGGTATACATTATGGTGCGCGGGCGCAGGATGTGCTTCCAGATATTCTTGGGCGGGTTACCGCTGCGCTCCAGCGTCTCGTCCGACAGCGCCATATAGTCAATCAGGCCGCGCGGCTTGCCGATCTTGGCCATCACGTCGTCGCAGGCGTCGATGCACAGAGCACAGGTGATGCATTCCATCTGCTGGCCGTCGCGGATGTCGATCCCCACCGGGCAGACGTTGACACAGGCCATGCAGTCAATGCAGTCGCCCTGCCCTTCGGCCACCTGACCCTTTTTCAGCTTGCCGCGCGGCTCGCCCCGCCATTCGCGGTAGCCGACGGTCAGCGTGTCCTCATCCATCATTGCCGCCTGGATGCGCGGCCAGGGGCAGGCGTAGATGCAGATCTGCTCGCGCGCGAAGCCGCCAAACAGGAAGGTGGTCGCGGTCAGGATCAGCATGGTGGAATAGGCAATGGGATGCGCGTTCAGCGTCACCAGGTCATAGGCCAGCGTCGGTGCATCGGCGAAATAGAACACCCAGGCACCGCCGGTTGCGAGGCCGATCAGGAACCAAGCGGTCCATTTGGTGACCCGCAGGCGCGCCTTGCGGAAATCCAATTTCTTCTGCCGGTGCAGGCGCAGGCGGGCGTTACGGTCGCCCTCGATCCAGCGCTCTACCAGGATGAACAGGTCAGTCCAGACCGTCTGCGGGCAGGCATAGCCGCACCAGACCCGGCCCAGCGCCGAGGTGAACAGGAAAAGTCCAAGCCCGGCCATGATCAGAAGACCCGCCACGAAGTAGAACTCATGCGGCCATATCTCGATCCAGAAGAAGTAGAACCGGCGGTTTGCCAGGTCCAGAAGCACCGCCTGGTCCGGCAGTGAGGGGCCCCGGTCCCAGCGGATCCAAGGGGTCAGGTAGTAGATCCCCAGCGTCACCGCCATGATGTACCATTTCAGGTTGCGGAACTTACCGGACACGCGCCGCGGGAAGATCGGCTCTCTGGCGGCGTAAAGGCTGGGGGCCGGGTTGGAATCGCTCACGGACTCTCTCCGTCTTGTGGCAGTGTTGCCGCCCTTTTCACAGATGCAAAGTCTCGGAACTTTGACGTGGATCAAAAAGCGTATCACACAATCATGTTTTCCGGCCGGCTTTTGCACCACAGAACGGCAATCCGCCACCTATGCCTGCAGTACCAGCCTTGCCAGAGGCAAGTTGCCGCAGACGCCGTCCAGGGCGTCTGCGGCTGAGCGTGCCAGGCTGACCTTGAGGATCCTGGCGTGCACAACCGGCGTGTCTGAGCCGTCTTTTGAATAGGGCGGCGAAGCTGCCAAGTGCAGCCTCTGCATGAACTCTCACGCAATACTCACGGCTTGTGACCGGTCAAACGCTTGCCACCCAGCCCATGGTCTTTAAGGTTAACCGTGCACGCACAAAACCGGAGACAGCCCTATGCAAGATCTCACCCCCGCACCGGACCTCACTCCGGTCTCTGCGCAGCCGGACCTGCCGGAAAACCCGCCGGGTCTGCATGAGCGGGCCTTGCATTTTCTGGCCCGGTTCCTGCCGCTGGCCTATTTCCGGCGCCCCCCCAAGATCATCATCATCGACGCAACAAACAGCTGCAACCTGCGCTGTCCCGTCTGCCCGGTGACCTTTGCGATGAAGCGCAAGCGCGGCATGATGAAGCCGCATGTGTTCCGCAAGATCATTGATGACTTCAAGCATCAGCGCGAGAAGCCTGCTATTTATTTCAGTTTTTCGGGCGAGCCGACCCTGCATAAGGACTTGCCGGATTTCATCTCCTATTCCCATGAAAACGGCCACGACACCTATCTGTCGACCAACGCCACCCGCCTGACACCCGAAATGAGCGAGCGGCTGATCCGCTCAGGCCTCGCCCGGGTGAACCTGTGCATGGACGGGTTTTCCAAGGAGGCGCAGGAGACCTACCGGGTCAATTCCGACTTTGATGACGTCAAAGCCAGCATTGAGGAATTCCTGAATATCAAGAAACAGATCGGCTCCAAGTCGCCTGTGACTGTGCTGCAGACCTTGCTGACCAGTTATTCCGAACCGCAGATGGAGGAAATGGAGGCCTGGGCGAAAGAGGCCGGTTTTGACCGGGTGCGGTTCAAGACCTTCTCGATCGGGTCTTACACCTCTGCCGACCAGAAACGCGAGTTTGCGCACTTCCTGCCGCGCCAGAAGGAGCTGCGCCGCCATCCGCGCCACACCAGCCATGCCATGTGCACGGTTCCGCTGTTCCAGTCGGTTGTGTTCTGGAATGGTGATCTGGGCCTGTGCTGCATTGACTACGACCAGGTGATTCAACTGCCCAACGTCGAACAGGACGGCTTCCTGGCCGCCTACCGCTCTGATGAGGCTGCCCGCGCCCGCAAGCGCGGCTTTCTCAAGCAGTTCGGCATTTGCAAGACCTGCTCCTTCTCGAACGCTGAGAACATGGGCATCCGCCGCGACCTGAAGAAATGAACACGCAGCCAAGGCTGCACGCTACTGCTTCTTTCTGGTCTCAAATACCCTGGGGGTGAAGGTCGTCAGGCCGAGGGGGCAACGCCCCCTCCCCTTTAGCGTTGCAGCAGGATCGGGAACCAATCCTCGCGCAGACGCTGGCCGGGCTGCATATCGTGGCCCGGAAACGGCGGCGAAGTGCGGCCCGGGCGCTCCACATAGCGGGCATCGTCGCCCACCAGCCGCAGCGAGAAGGCGCGGCGGCGCGAAGTGGAGGTATTGCCGCGGGCACCGTGCAGGATCTTGTAGTTAAAGGCCACCGCATCGCCGGGCTGCATCGGGTATTCCAGCACGGTCATACCTTCGGCATCCGGGTCCGGGACCGGCATGTACTGGCCCTCATCCGGAAAGAAGTCCTCTTCAGACACCCAGCGGGTCGGCAGCACTTCCTTCTCCCATTTGTGCGAACCGGCCACACAGCGAAGGGTCGCGTCCTTCACCTCGTCCAGCGGTGACCAGAAGCTGATGGTCTGCTCTCCCTCGACAAAGTAATAGGGGCCGTCCTGGTGCCAGGGGGTCGGCATGGAGGTGCCCGGCTCCTTGACCAGCACATGGTCATGGAACATCTGCACCGAGGTGGATTTCATCAGGTCGGCTGCGACTTCAGCCACGGGCGATTGTTCAATAGCTTGCTGGAACTCAGGAATACGGGTCCAGTTGCAGTAGTCGTCAAAGAACCGCCCGGTCTGTCCCGCCTTCTCGTTGTTCGAGGCATAGGGCCCGGGGTTTTCCATATTTGCAGCCACGCCAGCACGCAGCAGGTCAACCTGGTCTGCGAACAGCCCGCGGATCAGGACCACGCCGTCGCGCTGAAATTGTTCGACATGCTCCGGGGTGATGAGGGGGTGGACCATTGCTGCCTCCGCTGCTGAATGATGCAATTCTGATGCGCCATTCCTGCCGCGGCACAGGCATAGTTTCAAATCATATCTTTCTAAGATACCCTTCGCCTCATGTTATATTTAACTCTGCGCCACTACGAATACATCTGCGCCGTGGCCCGCCATGGCAGTCTGTCCGCCGCGGCGGAGGCGGTGCATGTCAGCCAGCCTGCGCTTTCCGCAGCGCTGAGCCGGATCGAGGAGCACTTGGGCCATCCCCTGTTCCTGCGCCGCCGTGGGGCGGCGCTGGCGATGACTCCGCAGGGCAGGCTGTTTTCCGAAAAAGCCCAAGCGCTGCTGGAGCAAGCCGCCCTGCTGGAGGACCCCAAGGGCGCGGGCGCCGGGCAGCAGCGTCTGCTGCTGGTCTGTTTCTCCGATCTTGCCCCTTTCCTGCTGGCCCCCGCCCTGAAGGCGCTGCGTCTTGCCATGCCAGAGGTGGAAATCAGTCACCGGGCCTGCGGATTTGAGCCGCTGATTACTGCCCTGTCCGAAGGCGAGGCTGATCTGGCGATCACCTATGACCTTGGGCTGGACGCGGGTTTCAGCCGGGCGGAATTGCAGCGGCTGTCACCGCATGCGCTGGTGCCACCAGACCATCCGCTGGCGGCACGCGCCGGTATTTCTCTTGCAGAGCTGGCAGAGCACCCGCTGGTTCTGTCGCAGGAGGGCCTGTCGGTGCAGCATATGCTGGGGTTGTTCAAGGCGCATGGACTGGTACCGCGGATTGCGCACCGGGCGGATTCGCTGGAGCTGTTGCGCAGCCTCGCGGCCAATGGCGAAGGCGCCGGCATCAGCTACAGTCTGCCGCCTGGCAGCATGAGTTATGATGGCAAACCCTTGTGCGCTGTACGGGTCACCGATGCGGGAGCTGAAGAGCCGGTGATTCTGGCTGCACATGCAGAGCTGCCAGAGGCCTCTGCAGCCCATCAGGCCTATCGCATCCTGCAAAGGGAACTGGGCGCCGCCGGGTCAGACCTTGCGCAGACGGATCACCACATCGACTGAGGCAATCTCCATCCCTTCCGGCGCTTCCGGCAGCTTGTGAATCACAAGTTCCTGCGCCGGCGCATCGCTGACGCGTCCCTCATCCTCCCAGAAGAAATGGGGATGGTCGTGGGTGTTGGTGTCGAAATAGCTTTTGGAGCCGTCCAGCGGGATTTCCTGCAGCACGCCGGCATCGCAGAAGGCGCGCAGCGTGTTGTAGACGGTGGCCAAAGACACTGCAGCACCGTTTTTCTTGGCCGACTCGAACAGGCTTTCCGCAGTGATATGGCGGTGCTTGCCGTCGCCCACCAGCAATTCGGCAAGCGCGACCCGCTGCCGGGTGGGTCTCAGCCCGGCATCTGTCAGCCAGCGTGTGGCCACTTCTTCGGTGTTTGGCGTCATGAGCAGGTCCTGCGTCGCGTTGCTGACCGTATATATAGGAGCAACACCCCGGGTTTTTCAAATGAAATTCATTCGCAGCTGGAAGGCCTTTTCCGGGGCTTCCGGGGCACAATCAGTACAGGAAGTGACGCTGGGTACCCTTGCAGGACCCTTTCACCGGGTGTTACAGGGATCCAGATATACATACACGAACCTCAGGCAGGAGATGCGCCCGGATGGCCGATTACCCCAGCAGCTTTGACAAGGACGATTTGCTGAAATGCGCGCGCGGTGAGCTGTTCGGGCCCGGCAACGCCCAGCTGCCGGCGCCGCCGATGCTGATGATGGACCGCATTACCGAAATTTCCGGTGATGGCGGCGAGCATGGCAAGGGCCATGTGATTGCTGAATTCGACATCACCCCGGACCTGTGGTTCTTTGACTGCCATTTCCCCGGCAACCCGATCATGCCGGGCTGCCTGGGCCTGGACGGCCTTTGGCAGCTGACCGGTTTCAACTTGGGCTGGCGCGGCTGGCTGGGCCGCGGCTATGCGCTGGGTGTGGGTGAAGTGAAACTCACTGGCATGGTGCGCCCCGACCGCAAGATGCTGACCTACCGTGTCAACTTCACCAAGGCCGTGCAGACCCGCCGCCTGACCATGGGCGTCGCCGACGGTATCGTCGAAGCGGACGGCGAAGTGATTTATCAGGTCAAAGATATGAAAGTGGCCCTGTCCGAAAGCTGATACGCTTTCCGGCGGGACATAAGTCACAGAAACAGGAGTACGCACATGCGCCGTGTCGTCGTCACCGGTTTGGGGATTGTCTCCTCCATCGGGAACAATGCCGAGGAGGTCACCGCCTCGCTGAAAGCCGGGAAATCCGGCATCGTTGCCAGCCCGGAAATGGCTGAGCACGGCTTCCGCAGCCAGGTGGCCGGCACGCTGAAGATCGACGTGGCCGAGCATGTGGACAAGCGCACCCTGCGGTTCATGGGCCCGGGTGCGGCCTATGCCCACATCGCCATGAGCCAGGCGATTGCCGATGCGGGCCTGTCAGAGGATCAGGTGGTGAATGAGCGCACTGGCCTGGTGGCAGGCTCCGGCGGCCCGTCGACCTCTGCCATGCTGACCGCGCATCAAACCGTGCTGAAGTCCGGCGCAACCAAGCGGATCGGTCCGTTTGCGGTGCCGAAATGCATGTCCTCAACCATTTCCGCCAACTTGGCGACCGCGTTCAAGATCAAGGGCATCAACTACTCGATCACCTCGGCCTGCTCGACCTCCTTGCACTGCATCGGCAATGCTGCTGAACAGATCATGATGGGCAAGCAGGATGTGATGTTCGCCGGCGGCGGCGAGGAGCTGGACTGGACCCTGTCCTGCCTGTTCGACGCGATGGGCGCGATGTCCTCCAAGAAAAACGACGATCCGGAGAAAGCCTCCCGCGCCTTTGATCAAGACCGCGACGGTTTTGTGATCTCCGGCGGTGGCGGCATCGTGGTGCTGGAGGATCTGGAGCACGCGCTGGCCCGCGGTGCCAAGATCTATGCCGAAGTAACCGGATTTGCTGCAACTTCCGACGGCCACGACATGGTTGCACCGTCCGGTGAGGGCGGCGAGCGGGCGATGCGCCTGGCGCTGTCCACCCTGCCCGAAGGCCGCAAGGTGGATTACATCAACGCCCACGGCACCTCGACCCCGGTTGGCGATGTCGGCGAAGTCGAAGCCGCCCGCCGTGTCTTCGGCGAGGGCAGCGTTCCGCCGATTTCTTCGACCAAGTCAATGACCGGCCACGCACAGGGTGCTGCCGGCGCGCTGGAGGCGATCTTCTGCCTGCTGATGCTGGACAACGACTTCATCACCCCGTCGATCAATGTCGACACCCTCGCCGAAGGCATCCTGCCGGGTGAGATTGCCACCAGCCTGGTGGAAAACGCCGGCCTCGACTCGGTGATGACCAACAGCTTCGGCTTTGGCGGCACCAACGGCTCGATGGTTCTGAGCAAGTACAAGGGATAAGTAACGATGGCGGGACTGCTGACGGGCAAACGCGGCCTGATTATGGGCGTGGCCAATGACCGCTCCATCGCCTGGGGCATTGCCAAGGCCATGGCGGAGGCCGGGGCTGAGCTGGCATTCACCTACCAGGGCGAAGCCTTTGGTAAACGGCTGGAGCCGCTGGCGCAGAACGTCGGATCGGATTTCATGGTCGATGTGGATGTGACCGATGATGCCTCGCTGGACGCGGCGTTTGAGCAGCTAGCAGGCCGCTGGCCCGCGATTGACTTTGTTGTCCACGCAATTGCCTATTCGGACAAGAATGAGCTGACTGGCCGTTTTCTGGACACCAGCCGGGCGAACTTCAAAAACTCGCTGGATATTTCCGCCTATTCCTTCATCGAGGTGGCGCGCCGCGCCTACCCGCTGATGAAGGACAACGGCGGCACCCTGCTGACGCTGACGTATCAAGGCTCGAACCAGGTGGTTCCGAACTACAACGTGATGGGCGTGGCCAAGGCGGCGCTGGAATCGGCGACCCGCTACCTGGCCAACGATCTGGGCCCGGAAGGCATCCGCGTGAATGCGATCTCTCCCGGACCGATGAAGACACTCGCTGGTGCCGCCATCGGCGGTGCGCGCAAGACCTTCAAGCACACCGCCCAGAACGCACCGCTGCGCGACAACGCAACGCTGGAGGCTGTTGGCGGCACCGCTGTCTACTTGGCGTCCGATGCAGGCGCCTGCACCACTGGTGAGATCATCCGGGTCGATGGCGGCTTCCACATCCTAGGTATGCCGCAGCCGGATCACCTTTGATGTTTCGATCTATTTGAGCAAAAAGAAAAGGCGCCCTTTCGGGCGCCTTTGTTTTTTCAGCAAACCTGTCCAGCTTTCCAGCCCTCTGGTTCAGTTCACCGAAACCAGCTCAATATCGAACACCAGATCCTTGCCAGCCAGGAAGTGATTGGCGTCGAGCGTCACGGTGTCGTCGCTGACTTCCACCACCGTCACCGGCAGCACTTGGCCATCGGGGCTTTGCATCTGCAATTGAGTGCCAAGGTCCAGCGGAATGTCCGCCGGGATGCCTTCACGCGGGATCTCCTGGCGGGCGGCAGGGTTGATCGGGCCGTAGGCCTCAGTGCAGGGAATTTCGAGGGTTTTCTTTTCACCCGCGGTCATGCCTTCGAGACCTGCATCCATGCCTGCGATCACCTGGCCGGTGCCGACCGTGAATTCCAACGGATCGCGCCCCTCGGAACTGTCGAAAACGGTGCCATCCGTCAGCTTGCCTGTGTAGTGAATGCGCACGGTGTCGCCGTTCTTTACCCCGGTCATGAGACCTCCAATCGGTTGCGGGTTGATAAAGGGGCGCAGCCTAGCGCCCGCGGACGTGATGTAAACCCGTATGGGTACAATTTCCCGCTTTGCCTGCTCTGCTGCTTCATGCAAGGCTCGCCGCAGGGGAGAGGACCATGCCGATTACCACCTGTATCTTCGACGCCTACGGCACGCTATTCGATGTCGCTGCCGCTGCGCGGCAAGCCGCCAGCGAGGCGGAATTTCCGCACCTCCAGGACAGTTGGGCGGAGCTTGCCAGCCATTGGCGGCTGAAACAGCTGCAATACACCTGGCTGCGTGCCATCACCGATGCACATGCCGATTTCTGGGACGTCACACAGGACGGGCTGGACTGGGCAATGGAGGCAGCCGGGTTGAGCGGCGACGTGGCGCTGCGGCAGCGGCTGTTGGACCTGTACTGGGAATTGCAGGCTTATCCGGAAGTGCCTGCAATGCTGCAAGCACTGAAGGATGCAGGATTGAACACCGCGATCCTGTCTAACGGTTCTCCCGCGATGCTGGATGGCGCGGTGCAGTCGGCGGGGCTGGGGAGCGTTCTGGATGATGTGCTGTCGGTGGAAAGCGTCGGCATCTTCAAGCCGGACGCCCGGGTTTACGACCTGGTCGAAGAGCGGTTTGGCTGCGCCAGGGACGAGGTGCTGTTTGTCTCTTCAAATGGTTGGGACGCGGCCGGGGCCACGGGCTATGGTTTCGTGACTGCCTGGGTAAACAGGGCGGGAGAACCCGTGGACAGGCTGCCGTGGAAACCCGCGCATATCCTGCCGGACCTGACCACAATCCCGGACCTTGCCAAGGGCTGAACCGCGGATGCCATTCTTTGACACTTCGGACGGGCTGCGCCTGCACTACACAGATACCGGAAAAGGCCTGCCTCTGCTCTGTTTGGCGGGCCTGACCCGCGACAGCCGGGACTTCCGCTATTTTGCGCCGCATGCCGCGAATTTCCGGATGATCACCCTGGACGCGCGCGGACGCGGACAGTCGGATCGCGATCCGGACTTCATGAACTACAACGTTCTGCGGGAGGCGCAGGATGTTCTTGAGCTGCTTGGCCACCTGGGCCTCGGCCAAGTTTCCATCCTTGGCACTTCGCGTGGCGGGCTGGTGGCAATGTCGCTGGCGGCCATGGCGAAAGACAGGTTGTCAGCAGTAATCCTGAATGACGTCGGCCCGGAAATCCCGCCCGGCGGCATTTCCCGGATCATGGAATATGTGGGCCGCCGTCCAGCGGCAAAGAGCTGGGACCAGGCCGCGGAGACGCTCGGCGCGCTGATGGCGCCCGCCTTTCCGGACGTCCCCCCTGCCCGCTGGCGGGAGGAGGTTGAAACCTTCTACGATGAAACGCCCGAAGGGCTTTCTTTGCGCTATGACCCGCGCCTGCGCGATGCATTGCTGGCGCAAGCCGAAGCAGGTCCGCCACCGGATCTGTGGCCGCTGTTCCTGGCGCTGGACGGCCTGCCCTGCGGCGTGATCCGCGGCGCAAATTCCGACATTCTGAGCGCCGGAACTTTCGCTGAGATGCAACGCCGCTTGCCCGCCTTGCAGGCCCTTGAGATAGCCAACCGCGGCCATGTGCCCTTTCTGGACGAGCCGGAGGCGCTCGCCCTCATCCATTCAGTTCTGGACCGGATCAAATGACCTCAATTGCCATGATCAAAGCCGCGGCGGAGCGGCTGAAGGGCCATGCCCGCACGACCCCGCTGCTGTCCTCGCCGTTTCTGGACGAGATCGCCGGACGGCGCCTGCTGGTGAAGGCGGAATGCCTGCAGCACACCGGCTCCTTCAAGTTCCGCGGCGGCTGGTCGGCGGTCTCGGCACTGGGTGAAGAAGAACGCAAACGCGGGGTGATCGCCTATTCCAGCGGCAACCACGCGCAGGGGGTGGCCGCGGCAGCCAAGGCGCACGGCACGCCTGCGGTGATCGTGATGCCGGCTGACGCGCCGCAGCTGAAGATCCGGAACACCCGCGATCTGGGCGCGGAAGTAGTGCTTTACGACCGCGCAGGCGGGGAAAGCCGTGAGGCGGCAGGCGCCAAATACGCCGAGGAACGCGGGCTGACGCTGATCAAACCCTATGACGAACCGCTGGTGATTGCCGGCCAGGGCACCTGCGGGCTGGAGATTGCGGAGCAGGCCGCAACTGCGGGCATCGCCAAGGCGGATGTTCTGGTCAACTGCGGCGGTGGTGGACTGTCGTCCGGCATTGCCCTGGCGCTGGAAGCTCGTGCGCCGGGCCTGCGGGTGCGGCCGGTGGAGCCGGAGGGGTTTGACGATGTGACCCGGTCGCTGGCGGCAGGCGAGATCCGGCAGAACCCCGGTTTGTCCGGCTCTATCTGCGATGCGATCCTGACACCGCAACCAGGCGAGATAACCTTCCCTATCCTCAGCCGCCTTTGCGGGCCGGGCATTGTGATCACTGAGGAAGAAGCGATGCAGGCCATGGCGCTTGCTTTCTTGCGGCTGAAGATCGTGCTGGAGCCCGGAGGCGCGGCTTCCTTGGCGGCGGCCCTGTTCCATGCGGATCAGATCGATGGTGAGGCAGTGATTGCCGTCGCCACAGGCGGCAATGTGGATGCAGAGCTGTTCCGGGAGGCGCTCTCGCGCTATGCTTGAGCCCTGACCGCGTGATTGTCCGCGTGGCAGCCAAGGGGACACGTCATGACACGTTTCACCATCGCCTCGTTCAACGTCAAAAACCTGATCGGCCCGGAGCGGGAATACTACCGCTTTCAAACCTATACGCCGGAAGAATACGCTTGGAAGGCCGATTGGATGGCCGACCAGCTGCTGACGCTGAATGCGGATATTGTCGGGTTTCAGGAAGTTTTTGAGGAAGCGCCGCTGCGGCAGGTGATTGCGGAAACGGACCGCCGCGGGGCAGAGGCGAATGCGGCCAGTATTCCGGACACAACCAAACGCTATCACCGCAAGGCGATTTTCCGGAAGCTGGCCTATGGCTCCTATGCCGAGGCAGAGCTGGCTTTTGCCCCCAACCTCAATGACACGGACGAACCGGGCAGACGGCGCCCCGGTCTGGCGGTGCTGTCGCGTTTTGGTTTCGAGGGCGAGCCCGAAGTGATCCAGGATCTCGCGCAGCCGCTGGATATTCCGATGGCCTGCCTGGGCGAAGAAGAAGACGCGGGTTTCTATACCCTGCGCCGTTTGTCGCGCCCGATCCTCAAGGTGCGGGTGCCCGTTGGCGATCAGGTTATCAGCGTCTTCAACTGCCATCTGAAATCAAAACTGGGTGAATACATCAAACCTCAAGGCGCCCCCTACCCGCCCGAAACCGTGCTGACGGCCTATGATGCCGCAGGCCGGGCGATGGGGTCCCTGCGTGCGGCCTTACGGCGGATGGGAGAAGCCTGGGTACTGCGCCGAGCGGTACTGGACGAGCTGGAACAGGGTCGGCCGGTGATGGTGCTGGGGGATTTCAATGACGGCGAACATGCGGTCAGCAGCGAGGTCATCTCCGGTGAGGTGCCATTCAGGAACTACACCTGGATGCTGCGCCACGATGCACAGCACCCGGGCGACCGCTACAGCGAGGCCGAGGACGCGCAGATCCGCGAGGCCATCGACCGGGTGCGCTTGCGGTCAGCTGAAAAAATGTTCCTGAAAAAATCGTTGCGCGACGTGGTCTACACCACGGCCTTTGGCGGCGTGCATGAAAGCATTGACCAGATCTACATGTCCCGCCATTTCGACCCGGACTGGCGCGGGGCGGTCGGCAAGATGCACTATTACAGCGTCTTCAACGACCATCTGACCGATGGCAGCCACCCGGAGGCGCCGTACAACAAGCTGGCCTCGGACCATGGCCAAATCATGGCCCATATGGAGCTGCACGGCTGAGCCCTGCCGATTGCTTTACCTCCCTGCCCCGGCACAGGTAGACTGCGGCGGAGCAGAAACGAGGTACCCCATGCAGATTGCAGACCTGGGCGATGTCCAGCTTCACTACCGCGTTGACGGTGACGCAGGCGGCGCCCCCATCGTGTTTGCCAACTCGCTCGGCACGGACCTGAGGGTCTGGGATGCTGTGGTAAAGCGGCTTCCGTCAGGCCTGCGCATCATCCGGTATGACAAGCGCGGGCACGGACTGTCCTCCTGCCCATCTGCACCGTACTCGATGGGTGCGCTGGTGCGAGATGCGGAGCGGCTGATGGACCACCTGGAGGTGCGCGACTGCATGTTCGTGGGCCTGTCGATCGGCGGCATGATCGCGCAGGGACTGGCGGTGAAGCGGCTGGACCAGATCCGTGCGCTAGTGCTGTCAAACACCGCCGCCAAGATCGGCACCGCCGAGATGTGGAAAGAGCGCGTCCAGGCCGTTCAAAGAGACGGCATCGAGGCGCTGGCCGATGCAGTGATGGAGCGCTGGTTTGCCCGCGGTTTCCGTGCCACGCCTGAGCTGCAATTGTGGCGCAATATGCTGGTGCAGCAATCGCGCGACGGCTACGCAGGCTGCTGCGCGGCAATTGCGGGCACCGACTTCTATACGCCCACCAGCGGGCTGAGGCTGCCCTGCCTGGGCATCGCAGGATCAGAGGACGGCTCCACCCCGCCCGACCTGGTGCGCGAGACGGTGAACCTGATCCCAGGCAGCCAATTCCACCTGATCCGGCGCGCGGGCCACATTCCCTGTGTCGAGCAGCCGGATGAATACGCTGAGCGCCTGACGGCCTTCCTGAGGGAGACCGGACACATTGGCTGAGTTTCTTCTTGTTCATGGTTCCTGCCACGGCCCCTGGTGCTGGCGCGATGTGATCCCGGCGCTGGAGGCCCGCGGCCACACGGCCCGCACCACGAGCCTGCCCGGCCATGCCGACGGGCGCGATCCCGCAGGGGTCACATTGGCCGAAACGGCAGAGGCAATTGCCGCAGCCTCCACCCCTGACACCCTGATCGTCGGGCATTCCTGGGGCGGTTTTCCCATTTCTGCGGCCGCAGAGGCGCATCCAGAGCGATTGCGCGGGCTGATCTACCTTTGCGCCTATCTGCCGGTCAGCGGCATGTCCCTTATCGGCATGCGCAAGGCAGGGCCCCGGCAGACCCTGGAAGGCGCGACCCGCAAGAACGAGGCAGGCACCGCATACAGCCTGGTGCCGGAGACCACGCCGGACCTGTTCTATCACGACTGTCCGGCCGAAGCGGTGCGCTTTGCCATGGAAAACCTCTGTGCACAGCCAATCCTGCCGCAGGACACGCCGCTCCGCCTGAGCGAACGGTTCGAGGGCGTGCCCAAAACCTACATCCGCTGCACCAAAGACCGGGTCATTCCGCCGGAATACCAAGCTCAGATGGCGGCCCGCCTGCCGCCCGGGCGGGCACATGATTTGAACACATCCCATTCGCCCTTCTTCGCCGACCCAGAAGGTCTGGCAGAGCTGATGGGGCAGATTGCAAAGGACTTCTGATGGCAGGTTCTGTCTTTGACAGCCAAATCTATAGCGGCCTATTCAGCAGCGGCGAAGCCAGCCGCCTGTTTTCAGACAGTGCCGAAGTACGCGCCATGCTGCTGGTGGAGGGTGCGCTGGCCAAGGCGCAAGGCGAGGCAGGTGTGATCCCGCAGGAAAGTGCCGCCGCGATCGGACGCGCTGTGGTCGAGATCGCCGTTGACCCGGGCGTGCTTAAACGGCCCGCGGGGCAGAACGGCGTGCCGGTGCCGGGGCTGGTGGCCGCGTTTCGCGAAGAAATGAAGGCGCCCGAGCATGCTCAGTACGTGCATTGGGGCGCGACCTCGCAAGACATCATGGATAGCGCCCTGATGCTGCGGCTGCGTCAAGTTCTGGCGCTGGTCGAGGCGGACGTGAAGGCCGCGGTGCTATCGCTTGGCAAACTCGCCAAGATGCATGCGGAGCTGCCGATGGCCGCCCGCACCTACGGGCAGCATGCAACCCCTACCAGCTTCGGCGCGGTGGCGGCGGCTTGGGGCACCCCGCTGCTGAACCTGCTGGAAGAGCTGCCCGGATTGCGGCAATCCTGCCTGATGGTGTCCCTGTCCGGCGCGGCGGGCACGTCCAGCGCGCTGGGAATGAAGGCGGCAGAGGTACGCGCCGCCATGGCAAGGGGGCTGGCCTTGCAGGATCCGGGGCGCAGCTGGCACACCGACCGCACACCGGTGCTGCGCATCGCGGACTGGATGCTCCGCGTGACACTGGCCTTTGGCAAAATCGGCGAAGACTGCACTGCGCTGGCGCAAAGCGAGGTTCAGGAGATATCGATCGGCGGAGCCGGCGCCTCTTCCACCATGCCGCAGAAGCAGAACCCGGTGTTCCCCTCGATGCTGGCGGCGCTGGCCCGGCAGGGCAGCGGCTTGTTCTCTGTCCTGCAGGGCGCCTCAATGCAGCAGCATCAGCGCGACGGTGCGGCCTGGTTCACCGAATGGATGTGCCTGCCGCAGATCGTTCTGGGCGCGGCAGCTGCCGCAAGAACCGGAAAGGAGCTGTGCGCGAGCATTGCGCCGCGCGCTGAGGCCATGGCGGCTGCGCTGTCGTCCGGGCTGGGCCTGATCCACGCCGAAGCACTGAGTTTTGCCCTGGCTGCGCATTTGCCGCGGCCCGATGCCCAGGCGGCGGTCAAAACCTTGTGCCAGGAGGCTCTGGCCTCGCATACCCCGCTGCGGGATCTTGTGGCGCGGGACTATCCAGAGCTGGATACGGATGCCTTGTTTGATCCCGCCAGGCAGATGGGCCATGCCCCCTGGGAGGCCCTTCAGTTCAGCAAGAAAACCGGCAACCTGCGCAATCCCTGACTGGATTGTGCCCGGCAGCGCGCAGGGCGACTTCCGTGACGTTACAACGCGTCCCGCCCTGCACATTCCCGCTTGATGCAACCACCCCGGCGCGTCACCCTGACTGCAAACGGGGAGGATAATCATGCAAACCATCAAAGCCGCTGTCTGCCATGAATTCGGCGCCCCCCTGGTCATCGAGGACGTGCAGCTGGCGCCGCCCGGCACGGGTGAAGTCGAGGTCACGCTGGACACGGTTGCAATCTGCCACAGTGACATTTCCTTTGCCGAAGGCGCCTGGGGCGGGCATCTGCCTGCGGTTTACGGCCACGAGGCCGCCGGGGTGATCTCCGGGGTCGGTGCAGGCGTGCAGGGTTTCAGCGCTGGCGATTCCGTGGTGGTGACACTGATCCGCAGCTGCGGCACCTGCCCTTCCTGCGCGGGCGGCAAGCCGGTGATCTGCGAAACCCCCTATGACACTGTGAACGGACCACTAAGAACGTCCAGCGGTGAACCGCTGGATCAAGCGATGGCTTGCGGCGCGTTTGCCGAGAAAGTTGTGGTGGACCAGCGTCAGATTGTGAAGATCCCCGCAGACATGAGCAAGGACGCGGCAGCGCTGATTTCCTGCGGGGTGATCACCGGTGTTGGGGCGGCAGTCAATGCCGCCGGGCTGCGCGCAGGCCAGGACGTGGTTGTCATCGGCGCAGGCGGCGTCGGCCTCAATGCCATACAGGGTGCCCGGATCGCCGGCGCCCGCCGCATCGTCGCTGTAGACATGAACCCGGAAAAACTTGAGGCCGCAAAGGAATTCGGCGCGACACATGGGGTTCTTGCAACCGAAGACAAACCCTGGAAGGCCGCCTGGAAAGCTCTGGGCGGGCGCGGCGCGGATGCAGTGCTGGTCACCGTCGGCGCAATACCGGCCTACGACCAGGCGCTCCGCTACCTGGCTCGAGGCGGCAAGGCGGTGCTGATCGGAATGCCGCACTCGGGAGCGAAGGCCGTTTACGAACCCGTCGTGCTCGCCGCCTTGGGTCAGGGGCTGATCGGCTCCAAGATGGGCGACACAGTGATCCAGCGGGACATTCCCTGGATTGTGGATTTGTATCAGCAGGGGCGGCTGAAGCTGGATGAGCTGATTTCCGGCCGCTGGTCGTTGGACCAGATCAACGAAGCGATTGCCGACACGAAGACAGGAAGCGCAAAGCGCAATGTTGTTGTTTTCAACCGTGGGAGTACCTCTGGCTGACCCTCCAGGATACGGCGGCAAAGCGCTGCAAAAGCCTTGGCACCGCAAATTGCAAGGCTTGCTTCTGCCGCCTTTCCTCATTTTGCGGAGATCGCCTCGGATGGCTTTGCCATGCCGATTGCACGGATGTCACCGGTGGCTCTCCGCCGATCATGGCATGAAACGCAACTGCTGGATGACTTGACCACATGAAGGGGGCAAGCTGCGGGAAAATAATTGCAGGAAATTAAGCAGTGTCCCCGTCAAACAATACCGGCCGCCCGCCGGAAGCAAACATGCAGGAGAGTGCTGCCGCCGCAACGGCCTTCCTCAAGACTCTTGCACATGAAGGAAGGCTAATGATCCTGTGCTACTTGAGTGCAGGGGAAAAATCGGTCAGCGAACTGGAAGCGTTATTGAATATGCGCCAGGCGGCAGTGAGCCAGATGCTGGCCCGGCTGCGGGAAGACGGGCTGGTCAAGCCACGGCGCGAAGGCAAAGCGGTTTACTACTCATTGAACAACGGCAACACGGAAGAGATGATTGCATTGCTATACAAACAGTTCTGCAGCGATACCTAAGCGTAAACTACCGATCCCTATTGAGGCCAAGCGAACAACTCCGGATTTGGTTGGCCGGGAAGTGCCCCAACGCGGACTACTCCTCGTCAGCTCTGACCCTTTGAATTTGCACTCCTAGCCCTTCGATCTCCAGGCGCATCACATCACCGGGTTTCAGATAGTCCGGTTCGGGCTTGGCCCCCATGCCGACGCCGGGCGGGGTTCCGGTTGCGATCACATCACCCGGATGCAGCGTCATCAGCTGGCTCAGATGCGAAATGATCTGTGCCACAGTGAACACCATTCGACTGGTGCTGCCAGTCTGGCGCCTTTCGCCGTTCACATCACACGTCAGCCACAGGTTCTGCGGGTCTGGCACTTCATCCCGTGTCACAAGCCAAGGGCCAATGGGGCCGAAGGTGTCGCAGCTTTTACCCTTGGTCCATTGCCCCGTCAGCTTGGTCTGGAAATCCCGCTCTGACACATCGTTGATCACACAATATCCAGCAACATGGTCCAGCGCCTGTTCCTCGGAAACGTACTTAGCTGCGGTGCCGATCACCACGCCCAGTTCCACTTCCCAATCCGCAGCAACTGAACCGCGTGGCAAGATCACATCGTCATTCGCCCCGGCTATCGAAGAGGCGGCCTTGAGGAAGAGGATCGGATGTTCGGGAAGCGCCATCCCCATTTCCTCTGCGTGGTCAGTATAATTAAGGCCGATACCAAGAAATTTTCCCACTTGCCCAACGCAAGACTCCAAGTCCGGTGTTCCTTCGACGACCGGCAGGGTTGCGCTGTCCAGCGCTGCCAGCCTGGCCAGTGTTGCGTCATCCAGCACAGGGCCGGTGATGTCCGGAATATGGGCTGACAGATCCCGGATGGCACCACTGCTGTCCAGAAGTCCTGGCCTTGTCCCTTCGCGCGACCGGTATCGCAGCAGCTTCATTTTTGCCTTCCTTGTTTTGAGGATCAGTTGGAGACGTAACCCGCCACCACCTGCAACAGTTTGAACGCCGTGGAGGCATCGTTTTCGACCACCGCCAGGAATTCTTCCTCACCGATCCGCAAGCAGCGCAAGTCAGTCGTTGCAGTCATGCTCAATGCCCGCGGCTCATGACGGATCAGTCCCAATTCGCCGACCAGTCTTCCCGGGCCCACGGTAGCAATCAGACGATCTTCTTCACCCTCCTGCGGCAAATGCAGCCCGGCTTCGCCCTCCAGGATCATGTAGGCGCCATCGGTTGCCTCGTCGTCTTTTAGAAAGACCACCTCGCCAGCCTTGGCCTCATACCAGCGTGCGCCGAAGGCAAGCAGGCGCAGCTGACGGCGGTTCAGGCCGGAAAACAGCTCTGTCTGCTCCAGCGCCCGCAGCTTGCGCGCCAGATCCTGGCTCGCTGCCCCGTCCGCTGTTGCGGCGGCTTGTGCTTCATCGCTGACCAGCCGGCCTTGGCGCAATTCGTAGAAGACGTCGAATACATCTGGGCTTTGGAAACTGGGTGCCAGGTAAATCAGAGTCGTGTCCGGCAATAGCTTGCGCAGGTTCTTATGAACCGCAACGCGGGTTTCCAGATCATAGCTGGCCATCGCGGAGTCGAGGATCAGGATATCCGGCCGTTTGATCGTTGCCCGGCAGAAAGCAAGCGGCTCGGCGAAACTGGCCGCCAGCCCCTGTCCGCCCACGGCGATCGGCATGTCAAAGATCAGTTCCACCACCTGGTCGCGCAAGTCCTCGCGGACCATCAGATCCGAAACAAGCTTGCGCACCTCGTCTGCCTTGGCCCCGGCCGCGTCGGAAATTTTGCCGAACAGCGCATTTTCAAGAACTGTCAGACTGGGGGCAAAGGTTTCTTCGCTGAAAGGCACGAACCCGGCGCCCAGCGCCTTGAGCAGGCTGTCGCCGTGGCTGCGGCGGAAGCCAAGGATGCGCTCCTTCATTCCGTCCTCGAAGGCCGGGCCGATCTGTTCTGCCGAGATTGTGAAAGGCACGATCAACAGTTGCGCCAATTCCTCCCGGCTGAGCTTGGCGGCATCAGTTGCACCGGGCTTATCAGCCAGCGCAAGTGCGGCCTCATAAGCGTCCACGTCCAGACCCAGCTTGCGGAAAAGCGGGTGGCCGGTGCCGTCCATGCCGAAAATTTGCCGCAGCATTTCGACCACATCGCGGGTCAGCGCAACCAGCCCCTCATCCAGCCCCAGCTGTTTAAGCTGGTCCAGGAATTCTTCCTGCCGGTGCAGCATCTCACCCGTCATAGCTTCCTGCGAAGCTGCGAACAGAAGGTTTTCGGCAACCGGCAAAGCCGGGTTATAGCTTTCCTCGTCCAGGAAATGCACATGCACGTCCAGACCGGCTTCCACGACCGCTTTGCGCACCGCCGGGCGCAACTTGACCAGCTGCTCAGCCAGGTCCGGGTGCGCCGGCGCTTCGAAATACTGATCAATGCCGCGGCGGAACAGCGCGGTGTCCGAGCCAATGCCTTCGACGAGTTTCAGCCACCATCCGCGAAGCTCGTCCTCACTGGAGAACCCTGCCAGTTCGGGATCCAGCCATGGTGCATCAAATGGGTCCGGGCTGTTGCCGGCAAGCTTCGCGATTTCCAGCTCTTGAAGATTGCGTGCCTCACCCCGCGGGCGCATCCGCATCGGCATCATCACGTTGTCTCCAAAAGACCCCTGAAACAGAACCGGACGCGAGGTGGCGTAGCCGATGCGTGCTGCGACGGTTGCCTGGTGCAGCCCAGCGAGGCTTTCCTCTGCCACCGTCACGGTTCCGGAGGATGGCAGGATTTCACGGGTCAGCAATTCCGCCAGGGCACGCCGGTCTTCCTCGGAAGGTGCCGAGATGCCAACAACCTGCCCAGCGGGGAACGTGGCGCTCAGCTCTTCCAGAACCAGATTGCCGTCCGTGTCCCGGACACTGACAGAGTCAAGTTTCACATCGCCTTGCAGCCGGCCCAGTTCCTCGGGCTCACCGCTGAGCAGGTTTTCATCGACCATACCCTGAGGTGCAAAGCGCTCCAGAATCACCTCCCAGCGCAGGCTCATGTCCTGGGTCTGATTGTAATAGGCCAGTAGTTCCTTCCACGGCGATGCCAGATCCTTGTAGGCCGCCAGCGCCGCCACCAGCGCGCCCAGCGACACCTTGCCCTGCAAGACCAGATAGCCGCCGACCGCATAGAAGAAAAACGGGGTCAGCTGCGTGATGAAGTTGTTGAGAAACTTCATAAAGAACTTTTTCTGGTAGATCACGAAGCGGATCTCATAAAGCCGCCCCAACCGGGCGGTGATGATCGCCATCCGGTAGCGCCAGCCGCCGTTGATCCTGAGTGTCGACGCCCCCGCAGCGCTTTCACCGATTTCCGTGGCCAATGCCCGCACCTGCTTGATGCGTTTTTTGTTCAGCAGGTTGATCTGCCGCTGCAGCATCGGGATCAGCCACCCCTGCAGCGGAATCAGCGCAATCGCTGCCATTCCGAACCAGAAGTTCTGCAGAAACAGAAAAAACAGAATGGTCAGCATCTGGCCTGCCTGCAGCACCGGCTGGCTGACCGCATCCCCCATCAGCCCGCCCATTGGCTCTGATTCAGATGTGACCATGGACACCAACTCACCCTGGCTGACCCGTTCAAAATAGGGTTGAGGGAAGCGCAACACACGGGCGATCAACTGATACCGGAAACGGCGCAGCATCCGCTCTGCCAGCACCCCCTTCATGGTATTGATCCGCATTTTCAGCAGGCCGTGGCACAGCACCGATAGCAGGAAAGCCCCGCAAAGGATCCAAAGGAAGGTCAGCTGATCGAAACTTTGCCCCAGCACTGTGATGGTTGAGCTTTCGGCGCCGATCGCGTCGTTGATGATCCGTTTGGGGAGTTCCAGCGTAAGGTAAAGCAGCGGAAACAAGCAGGCAGTCACGACAAGCAGTATCAGCTGGTCGCGTTTGGAGTATTTCCAGATGAAGCGGAATAGAGAGCGCTCGATGGGGAAAGCTCCGTAATTGGCGGCATCAGGCAAGGCTGTTCTATGGGTAGCGCGGTTTGACCGGCACAGGCAATGGGCAGAAACCGGCCTTGTCCCGTTACGGAACCTTGCAGCCGCAACATTTGCCAGGCGCCAAAAAATCCGTAAGGTTCCAGCCAAGTATACTTTCAGGAGACTTATTGGTTTGCCGGAATATGTCGGATCCGTTCTGCTGCTGCTCTGCGCTTTGCAGGTGAAGCACCTGTTTGCCGACTTTTTCCTGCAGACTCCCAAGATGCTGTCTGGCCGCTGCGCTTATGCGCACATGGGCCGCGCGCAGCATGCCGGTGTTCATATCGTAGGATCCGCCTTGATTTTCCTTCTTTTCGGCGCACCAGTGATGTTCATCCTGGTGCTGGCCGCGCTGGAATGGGTGGTCCATTTCCACATCGACTTTGGCAAAGCCCGCTTTTCTGAGCGCAAGAAGCTAAACCCGCAGCAACCAATGTTTTGGCAAGCCATGGGATCGGACCAGGCGCTGCACCAGCTCACCTATATCGCCATGGCCTGGGCATGGGTGAAATACGCTGCAATGTGATAGAAACTCCAGTTTAGGGCCGTCCCCTGCCCTGGGGTCTTTTTGCAAAGAAGATGCCAAAAGAACGCTCTGGTGTTCTTCTTTGGAGAAACACTCCTGTCCCTCTTCTCGGCAGATGGCATATCCGCCGGGTGGATAACCATGCGCTGCTAGCGCTTTTTTCAGGGTACTATGGGCTTGTCCCGCTTGATCGTCCGCAGAACGACATTGGTCTGGGCGCTGGCGACCGCAGGCAGCCGGAACAGGAAGCTTTCCAGAAACCGGTTGTAGGCCTCCAGATCCGGGGCTAGCACCCTCAGATGATAGTCCGCCTGGCCAGTCGTGGCGTAGCATTCCTGCACCAACGGGCTGGTTTCCACCGCGCGGATGAATTCCACCAGCTTGTCCGGATCATGCCGTGTCAGATGCACATGCACGATGGCCTGGAATCCGAGCCCCATGGCTGGCGCGTTCACCACGGCACCGTAGCGTTCGATGATCCCTGCCTCTTCAAGCGCTCTCACCCGTCGCCAAAGGGCTGAAGGAGACATGCCCACGGCCTCTGCCAGGTCGGCGTTGGAGATGCGGGAATCTTCCTGGAGCAGGGTCAAAATCCGGCGGTCGCGGTCGTCGATCTTCATTTTCCGGTCATTTCTTCCACAAGGCAGGAAAATTTTGGATAACATAACCACAAGAAATTGCAAAACCAGTAAATCAGGCAAATCTTTTCAGCCTTCGTGGATTACTTTTCCGGAAAACACATCTTCCGCGCAAGGATTCCGCCGCGATGACCGAGCTGAGCCACGATTTCCGCAGCTACAAGCTGAACGACCGTTACGAGATGACCAAGGGCCGGGTGTTCCTGACCGGCACCCAGGCGCTGGCCCGGGTTATGCTGGACCAGGCCCGCCGCGACAAGGAAGCAGGCCTGAACACCGCAGGATTTGTCTCCGGCTACCGCGGCTCGCCGCTCGGCGGGGTCGATCTGGAATTCTGGCGCGCCAAAGAGCGGATGCAGGAGAACCGTATCAAGTTCATGCCTGCCGTTAACGAAGACTTGGGCGCCACTGCCGTTCTGGGTGCTCAGCAGGCCATTCTGGACCCGCACTGCGAGGTCGAGGGCGTGTTTTCAATGTGGTACGGAAAGGGCCCGGGTGTGGACCGGTCCGGCGATGCACTGAAACACGGCAACGCATACGGCTCATCTGCCAGAGGCGGTGTACTGGTTGTCGCAGGCGATGACCACGGCTGCGTCAGCTCCTCGATGCCGCACCAATCAGACGTGGCCTTCATGTCCTGGTTCATGCCGGTGCTGAACCCGGCAGATGTGTCCGAATACCTGACCTTTGGCGAATACGGCTTTGCCCTGTCCCGCTACTCAGGCACCTGGGTCGGCTTCAAGGCGGTGTCGGAAACCGTGGAGAGCGCGCGCTCGGTGGAGCTGCAGCCGGACCGAGAATTCATCTACCCGGAGCTGCCGGATTACCCAGGCGGTCTGCATATCCGCCGGGCCGACCTGCCCTCGCCTGAAATCGAAACCCGCATCCACGCCAAGCTGGACGCGGTGCGCGCCTTTGCCGAGGCCAACCCGATCGACAAACGGATCTATGACATCAAGGACGCCCGTTTCGGCTTTGTCTCCACCGGCAAGGGGCATCTGGACCTGATGGAGGCGCTGCGGCTTCTGGGTCTGGACGAGGCCGCCTGCCGCCGCCTGGGTATCGACATCTACAAGGTCGGCATGGTCTGGCCGCTGGACCGCACCGATGCGCTGAAGTTCGTGAAAGGCAAACAGGAAGTGCTGGTTGTCGAAGAAAAACGCGGCATCATCGAAAGCCAGTTCAAGGAAAACTTCTACGACTGGCCCGGCAGCAAGCCGGAGAAGATGGTCGGCAAATACGACAGCCAGGGCGAGCCGCTGATCCCGTGGACCGGTGAGCTGAGTCCGCTGCTGCTGGCGCCCATTGTGGCTGCACGCCTGGACAAGTTTTTTCCGGAAGAGAACCTGCCGGCCAAAGCCGCTGCGCTAACTGCTGAACCGCCGAAAGTGCTGAACGTTCCCGGCGCCACCCGCACGCCCTACTTCTGTTCCGGCTGTCCGCACAACACATCTACCAAGCTGCCGGAAGGATCCAAGGCTTTCTCGGGCATCGGCTGCCATGTAATGGCCAGCTGGATGGACCGCGAAACCGCCGGCTATGCCCAGATGGGCGGTGAAGGCGTGCCGTGGACCGTTACCTCGCAGTTCAATGGAAACAAGCATGTGTTTCAGAACCTCGGCGAAGGCACCTGGTATCACTCCGGCTCGCTGGCGATCCGCCAGGCGGTCGCGGCCGGCACCAACATCACCTACAAGATCCTGTATAACGACGCGGTGGCGATGACCGGCGGCCAGCCGGTGGACGGACCGGTCTCCGTCCATGGCATCGCCCAGACCTGCCGCGCAGAAGGCGTGCAGCGAATTGCCCTGATCTCAGACAACATCGGCAAGTTCAGCCAAGGGGATTTACCGAGCGGCACCACCTTCCACGACCGTGCGGAACTGGACACGGTGCAGCGTGAGCTGCGCAACATCCCCGGCGTCACCGTGCTGATCTACGAGCAGACCTGCGCCACCGAAAAACGCCGCCGCCGCAAGCGCGGCAAGATGGAGGACCCGAAACGATTTGCCTTCATCAACGACTTGGTCTGTGAGGGTTGCGGCGATTGCTCGGTTGAATCCAACTGCCTGAGCGTGGAGCCAAAGGAGACGCCGTTCGGGCGCAAACGCAAGATCAACCTCTCCACCTGTAACAAGGATTTCTCTTGCCTCAACGGCTTCTGCCCCAGCTTCGTCACCGTCGAGGGCGCAACCCGGCGCAAGAAGAAGCCTGCCGGGCTGGACACCGCCGAACTGGCGGCCCGGTTGCCCGCCCCGGACCTTCCCTCCCTGGCAGAGCCGTTTGACCTGCTCGTCACCGGAGTGGGCGGCACCGGCGTTGTGACGGTCGGTGCGCTGATCACCATGGCCGCACATTTGGAGGGCAAGGGGTCGAGCGTTCTGGACTTCACCGGGTTTGCGCAAAAATTCGGCACCGTGCTGAGCTACATCCGGCTCTCCAGTTCCCCGGACACGCTGAACCAGGTGCGGATTGATCAGGGCGGCGCGGATGCCGTTATCGGCTGCGACGTTGTCGTCAGCTCTGCGCCCAAGGCTTCGGTCCACTACCGCCCCGGTACCAAGGTAGTGCTGAACCGGGCGGAAATGCCTACTGGTGATCTGGTTCTGCGCCGCGACGCCGACCTGATGGCTGGGGTCCGCGAAAAAACCATCGCAGAAGCAGTGGGGCCGCAGAACCTGTCTGGTTTCAATGCCAACGAAGCCGCTGAGGCAATGCTCGGAGACGCAGTTTTGGCCAATGTCATGATGCTTGGCTTTGCTTGGCAGAAGGGGCTGGTGCCAGTGAGCGCGGGCGCGCTGGATCAGGCAATTGAGCTGAATGCTGTAGCGATCGAAAAAAACCGCCTCGCCTTCGCCATCGGGCGTGCCATGGCAGCGGACCCGGCGCTGGTGGAGAGCAACTACAAGGAAGCTCCGGAACAGGACGAAACGCTAAAGGAGCTGGTTGACCGGCGCGCTGCCTTCCTGACCGGATATCAGGATACCGCATATGCGTCGCGGTATCAGGACACGCTGGCAAGGTTCCGCGACGCTTTGCCTGCTGAGGTAGAGGAGCAGCTGACGACAGCAGCGGCCCGGTCTTTGTTCAAATTAATGGCCTACAAAGACGAATTCGAAGTTGCGCGTCTGCTGACCAGCGAGAAGTTCCGTCATCAGATCGAAGGCGAATTCGAGGGCGACTATAAGGTCAACTACCACCTCGCGCCGCCGCTGTTGAGCCGCAGGAAGGATACCCGCGGCCGGCCGCTGAAGCGCTCATTCGGCCCCTGGCTGCGCCCAGCCCTGAACCTGCTGGTCAAAGCACGCCGCCTGCGCGGCACCGCTTTCAACGTCTTTGGCTATCATGAGGAAGCCCGCCTGCACCGTGACTTGCTGGGATGGTACGAAGAAGCCCTCCGCTCCGTTGCCACGCGCTACACCCCGAAGACGCATGACGCGTGCATGGAAATCCTGCAGGCACCGATGGAAATCCGCGGTTATGGCCCGGTACGCCTGGAGGCCGCCAAAAAGGTCCGCACAGCAGCAGATGAAGCGCTGCGCGGCCTGTAAGCAAGACTGTCACAAGCCGGCGCTGGGCTATCAGATATCCCAGTGCTGGCGCGTGAACTCGGTAAAGGCATCCATTTCCTCAGCCAGCGGTTCCCGTCCTGTGAACACCTTGAGATATTCAGGCGTCACTTCCAGACGGTGGGCATGGCTTTCGTTCGGGTCCGCCATGTCGTAGCCCAGTTGCATGTAATACAGCACCTTTGCGCGGGTCATGGCCTCACGCTCTGGGTAGCCATAGCGGGCAAACATCGCTGTTAGCGCCTCAACCCGGCGCCGGTCGGACCGGTCCAGCAGGCTGCGCACCTTGCCGGAGCGGCGCGACCAGTCACGCACCGCAAAATCCAGCGCTGTATTGAACAAGTTGGGATTGGTGATGCAATGGAAAACGTTCAGAACCGCCCCGGTGATGGTCTTGGCCGGCGCCTCCGCCTGACGCACCATGCCCGCTGTATTGGTCTGCTCCCAGGTTTTCAGAAGCGCATCCAGAAGATCCTGGCGCGACTTGAAATACCAATAGAAGGACGACCGCGAAACCTGCATCCGCTCCGCCAGTGCCAGCACCTTGACCTGTTCCACCCCGTCAGAGATCAGCACATCCATCGCCACGTTCAACCAATCGTTGCGGGTAACCTTGATATTACCGACCAGCGGCTCGGCCTCCGGGTCATCCCGGTGCAGAACAGGTTTTTGCGCCATGAGCGACCTTTCAGATTATTTGCGTTTCCGCCACTCTATGCCGGGCCGCCCGTCTGCGCCAACAGAGCAACCCGATATGCCTGAGCTTGCTACCAGGATTGAGTGGCTTCCGCGACACACGCAAAAGCGGCCGGGCTATCAGGCTGTACAGACGGCTCATGCCCGCCTGCACGCCATCGTGACAAATTTTGACCGGTCTCTGGCGCAACATCCTGAATGCCTCCTCAATCGCTTTAAAAGCACGCCTCCAAGCTTGCCGGAGCCTGCAACGCTTTTTACAGCTTGGCAAAATTCCCCTTGCAAAGCCGGCGTCAGGCCAAATGGGGTTTGACTAAACGGCCTTTGGCGCGCGAAGGTGATGAAAAAAACAGGGGAAAACACGATCTCATGAGCGCCTTGAACCAGCTCGGCGGACAAATCTGAATGCGCCCGTTGCTGTCCGTCGAAAACCTCAGCATCGGTTTTGGCAAAGGAGACTCCGTTGTCAAAGACGTGAGCTTTGCTGTCCAGCCAGGGGAAACGCTTGCCCTGGTTGGGGAGAGCGGCTCCGGCAAGACGGTTTCCTGCCGCGCAGTGCTGCGCATACTCCCGAAGGTGGCGCAACTGCGGTCCGGACGGATCCTGCTGGAAACCCGCGGCAAAAAACTGGATTTGGCTTCGCTGGCTGAACGCGAGATGCGTGATGTACGCGGCAATACCATATCGATGATTTTTCAGGAGCCGATGCGGTCCTTGTCGCCTCTGCACCGGATCGGCAACCAGGTGTCCGAGGTTTTGTGGCTGCATGGGCGCAAATCCGAACGCGAGGCGCGTGATGTAGTCCTGGAGTGCTTTGAGCGGGTTGGCTTTCCAGAGCCAGAACGCACCTACCGCTCCTATCCGTTTGAATTGTCCGGCGGCATGCGCCAGCGGGCAATGATCGCCATGGCAATGGTGGCCAAACCGGACCTGCTGATCGCCGACGAACCGACCACCGCGCTCGACGTGACTACGCAGGCTCAGGTTCTGGGACTGATGAAGGACCTGCAGCGCGAAACCGGCATGGCGATGATCCTTGTGACTCATGATCTGGGTGTAGTTGCGAACATGGCCGAGCAGGTGGTGGTCATGCACAAGGGCCGGGTCATGGAATCCGGGCGCGCCGAACCCATGCTGCGGGCACCTGCCCATCCCTACACCAAGGCATTGTTTGATGCCGCACCGGAAATTCCGGATGCCGAAGTCGTCGCAATTCCACCTTCACGTGAAGACCTGATAATGGAGATGAAATCCGTCTCCAAGACTTACACGCTGCGGGCGGGTAAGGGCTGGCAAGCGCCGACCCTGATCCATGCGTGCCGTGAAATTGATCTGCGGGTGACCCGCGGCGAGACACTGGCTATCGTCGGAGAGAGCGGGTCAGGCAAGACCACCGCCGCCCGCATAGCTTTAGGAGCAGAGCCGCCTGATCCCGGCGGTGAGGTGCTGTTCCGGCCCGACCCCAGCTTGCCGCCGGTTACAGTGCATGACATGAACCGGGAGACGCGGACTGCCTTCCAGAAACAGGCCCAGATGGTGTTCCAGGACCCGTACTCATCCCTGTCACCACGGATGCGCATTCAAGACACGCTGATGGAACCGCTGGATATCCATCGCATTGGCACACGGGCCGAGCGTCGCGACAAAGCTGCGGAAATGCTGCGCCTGGTAGGTCTGTCGCCCGATATGCTGAAGCGTTACCCGCATGCATTTTCCGGCGGTCAGCGCCAGCGCCTGTCGATTGCGCGCGCCTTGATGCTGGATCCTGCACTGATTGTTTGCGACGAACCGACGTCGGCACTGGATGTCTCTGTTCAGGAACAGATCCTGCGCCTGCTGGAAGAAATCCGTGACCAGCAAAATCTGTCCTATCTCTTCATCAGCCATGACCTTGCTGTCGTGGCACGTATCGCTGATGAGGTTGCGGTAATGCGGCGCGGGCTGATCGTGGAGCAGGCACCGCCGGAAACTTTGTTCTACAATCCTCAGCACCCCTATACCAAGGCGCTGATCGCCGCCCAGCCCGAGCCTGATATCGACCGGCCGATCGACCTGAAGCTGGTGGCTCAGGGGGCGGGCGCACCCGAACATTGGCCCGATGCATTCCGGTTCGACGGCGCTGAAGCCCCGCCCCTGGTGGGATTGAAACATCTGGAACCTGGCCACAAGGTGCGCTGCCATGCTTGATGCCCTGAAACCCGTGCTGGCTGCCGTCTTCTGCATTGCGCCATTGCCCGCGCTAGCGGACATCACGGTGCAGGAAAGCAGTTTCTGGCGCTCCGAGGTTAAGGCAGGGTACCTGCCGCCCGCCGCCAAACGACTGCCCGACGTGCCGCTGGTGGTGGATCTGGCTGCCAAGGGCCGGGAGTTCGGCATTCAGGGCGGAACGCTCAATACAATGGTCACGCGTTCCAAGGACATCCGGCAGATGGTGGTCTACGGATACGCGCGGCTGGCAGGCTACGACGAGAAATACCAGCTAAAGCCGGACATCCTTCTGGGATACGAAAACGAAGGGAACCGCCGCTACACGCTGAAGCTGCGGCCCGGGCATCGCTGGTCCAACGGCGACCCGTTCACTTCTGACGATTTCCGTTACTGGTGGGACGATGTTGCAAATAACGAGCTTTTGAGCCCTGCCGGCCCGCCGGATTTTCTGAGAGTGATGGGAAAGCTGCCGAGGGTGAGTTTCCCTGACGAAACAACGGTAGTTTATGAATGGGACGACCCGAACCCCAGCTTCCTGCATATGCTGGCGCAGGCCCGGCCGCCCTTTATCTACCGTCCGGCCAAGTACTTGAAGCAATTCCATGCGGACTATGCCGACCCAGCGATTCTGGAAGAAGAGGTCGATTACGCACGCGTAAAAAGCTGGGCTGCTCTGCACAACAAGTACGACAACATGTACAAGTTCGACAATCACGAGCTTCCGACGCTTCAACCCTGGATCAACGCCTCACCCGGCAAAAAGATCCGCCACCAGTTTGTGCGTAACCCCTATTACCACCGGATCGACAGCCACGGCGTCCAACTGCCCTACATTGACACTGTTGAGATGGAGATCGTCACCTCCGGGCTGGTAGCCGCCAAGTCGAATGCAGGGGAAGCGGATCTGCAGGCCCGCGGGCTGGACTTTCGCGACATTCCCATTCTGCGCAAGGGTGAAAAAGACAACTCCGGCTACAAGACATACCTCTGGGGTAACGGCGCTGCTTCGCAGATCGCCATTTACCCAAACCTGAACACCCGGGACCCTCTCTGGCGTGAAATTTTGCGCGATGTGCGGGTACGGCGCGCCTTGTCCCTTGCAATTAACCGCCGCGCTATCAACCGGGCACTTTACTTCAACTTGGCCAAGCCCGGCGCCATGACGGTGCTGGAACAAAGCGAGTTGTTCGACCCCGCGCTGCGCAATGCATGGGCCGAGTTTAATCCGGAGCAGGCAAACCGCCTGCTGGACGAAGCCGGGTTAACCGAAAAGGATGGTTATGGCATCCGCTATCTTCCCGACGGGCGCCTGATGGAATTGATCGTCGAAACTGCAGGCGAGCGGCAGGAGGTGGAGAACGCTCTGCAGATTATTGCTGATGACTGGCGTGATGTCGGGGTAAAACTCATCATGCGCCCGCTGGACCGCGACATTCTGAGAAACCGGGTCTTTTCCGGCAACTCCATGGCCTCTGCCTGGTTCGGCTGGGACAACGGCCTGCCCCAGTCCTACACGTCACCAGTGTACCTTGCCCCCACAGACCAGGTCTTTTTGTCATGGCCGAAGTGGGGTCAGTACTATCAGACCGGCGGCAGCGCAGGGGAGCAGCCAGACATGGAACCGGCCCAGCAGCTGCTTTCCCTCCTGCAGGACTGGGACATGGCCACGACAAAGGATGAGCGCCTCGCAGCCTGGCGCGCCATGCTGCAGATCCACGCCGATCAAGTCTACGCCATCGGTGTGGTTGCCGCCGCACCTCAGCCGGTGGTCGTCAGCAAGCGGCTGCGCAACGTGCCGGAGCAGGCGATTTGGGCCTGGGATCCCGGCGCACATTTCGGCGTCTACCGGCCGGACGAGTTCTACTTCGAGGATGGCTTGGACTGATGGAGATAGTGCGATATGCCATCTACCGCTTTGGCACCATGCTGATGACACTCCTGGTGGTGTCGGTGCTGATTTTTGTCATCATCAACCTGCCGCCCGGCGACTACTTGTCGAACCAGATCGCCGAGTTGCAAGCGACCGGACAGTCCGCGGGCGTTGCCAAGGCGGAATTCCTGCGCAAGGAATATGCACTCGATAAGCCGCTTTGGCAGCAGTACATGATCTGGATGGGTTTCATGCCGGGGCCGCACGGGTTTTCCGGCATGATCCAGGGCAATTTCGGCTGGTCATTCGAATTTGACAGCCCCGTGGCTGATATCGTTGGCGACAGTTTGTGGCTGACGGTGCTGGTGAACCTGGCCGCGGTGGTCTTTGTCTATGCCGTTGCCCTGCCCCTAGGCGTTCTGGCGGCTGCCCGCGCCCGTACCTGGGTCGACTACACCACAGCCTTTGTCGGCTACCTCGGCCTCGCCACTCCGAACTTTCTGCTTGCCTTGATCCTGTTCTATTACGGACACCGGTGGTTTGACCTGCCGATCGGAGGGCTTATGGCCCCAGAATACGAGGGGATGCCCATGAACTGGGACAAGGTGAAATCCATTCTGGTGCACCTCATTGTTCCGACCTTCGTGATTGGTACTGCCGGCGCATCTGCGATGATGCAGCGGCTGCGCGCCAACATGCTGGATGAGTTGGGCAAGCCATATGTGGAGACCGCAATTGCCAAGGGTATGGCGCCATCCCGCATGCTGGCAAAGTACCCGCTGCGGGTAGCCTTCAACCCCTTTGTTGCCGACATCGGCAATCTGCTGCCTTCCATGATCTCCGGTTCGGTCCTCGTTTCTGTGGTGCTGGGCCTGCAGACCATAGGCCCGACTCTGCTGACTGCGCTCAAGACCCAGGATATGTTCCTGTCTGGTTTCGTGCTGATGTTCGTCGCGCTGCTCACCCTGATCGGCACCATGATTTCGGATGTGCTGCTGGTGCTGCTTGATCCCAGAATTCGTTACGAAGGGCGCGACGCATGACACATCTGCCCGACGGACGTTTTGTCGATGACGAACCCTTCGACCCCCAGGCCTCGCTGCTGGAGCTGGAGCGCAAGGATCTGGACGCCCCGAACTGGCTGCTGGTCTGGCGCAAGTTCAAGACCCACAAGCTGGGTCTGATTTCCGGCATCTTCCTCTTTGTTGCTTATTTCCTGATCCCCTTTGCCGGCTTTATCGCGCCTTACGGACCCAACCAGCGGTTTTCAGAACACCTCTACTCACCGCCGCAATCGATCAAACTTTTCCACGAGGGCGAGTTTGTCGGCCCCTTCGTCTACCCGATGACCTCTGAGGCCAACCTCGAGACCTTCCAGTGGGAATTCAAGCCGGACACCTCGCGCCCGCTCAAGCTCAAGTTTTTCTGTGAAGGCAGCACCTATAACCTCGCAGGCTTCATAGAAAGCAACCGGCACCTGTTCTGCGCCAGCGAAGAGGCGACAATTTTCATTATGGGCTCCGACCGCCTGGGCCGCGACATCTTCAGCCGCGTTTCCTACGGCGCGCAATTATCTCTGACAGTTGGCCTGATCGGGATTACCGTATCTTTCGTTCTTGGTATCTTCTTCGGCAGTGTCGCCGGGTACTTCGGCGGCCGTGTCGACTGGGCTGTGAACCGGGTGATCGAGATCCTTAGATCGCTGCCTGAACTGCCCTTGTGGCTCGCCCTGTCCGCTGCGGTTCCCTCGAACTGGTCACCGGTTGCGGTGTTTTTCATCATCTCCATCATTCTCGGCATTCTCGACTGGCCTGGACTGGCCCGTTCCGTGCGTGCCAAATTCCTGTCGCTTCGGGAAGAGGAATACGTCCGTGCGGCGGAGATGATGGGGGCCTCTTCCGGGCGGGTGATCCGCAAGCATCTGCTTCCCAACTTCATGTCTCATCTGATCGCCTCGGCCACCTTATCGATCCCGGCAATGATCCTGGGCGAAACCGCATTGTCCTTTCTCGGGCTCGGCTTGCGTGCGCCGGCGGTCAGCTGGGGTGTGATGCTGAATGACGCCCAGAACCTCACTTCTGTCGAGATCTACCCCTGGCTGGCCATTCCGATGTTGCCTATTGTCGTTGTCGTGCTTGCTTTCAATTTCCTTGGCGACGGGCTGCGCGATAGCCTTGATCCCTATCAGCATTGAGCCTGCTAACTGCACTCCCCGCTGCGGACCAATTCCGCCTGACTGGCAGCGGCCAATGGCTCAGTGCCTTTGCAGTCACCGAACTGGCTAACGCCTCGATCGCGGCGGTTGGGCTGGAACTGGCCAGGCTGATAGAAGTGCTCAACCTTGCTCCGTCTGCGCCGGAAGTCACGGTTGATCAGCGCTTGGCCGCGCTCTGGTTCGGCTACAGTTTCCGGCCTGAGGGCTGGGAGCTGCCAAACCTTTGGGACGCAATAGCAGGCGTATACGAAACACAGGACGGTTGGATCCGCTTGCATACCAACTTGCCGCATCACCGCCAGGCCGCGCTGCAAGTGCTTGGCTGCGCAGGCACGCGGAAGGCCGTGACCGCTGCGGTTAGGCACTGGCAGGCTGACAGCCTGGAGAGCGCAACCGTGGCTGCAGGCGGCGTGGCCGCCGCAATGCGCAGCCGCTCGGAGTGGCGGCAACACCCTCAAGGCCGCGCCGTGGCGGCAGAGCCGCTGACTCACTGGATTTCCCCCCGGCCCATCCATCTGAGAGACCGGCCGCAGGCAACTGCAGAACGCCCGCTTGCCGGTTTGCGGTTGCTCGATCTGACGCGCGTTATTGCCGGGCCCGTCTCCACTCGAACTCTGGCCGGTTTTGGTGCTGATGTACTGCGCATCGACCCGCCCGGCTGGGACGAACCCGGTGTGATCACCGATGTTTCGCTAGGCAAACACATGGCCGCGCTTGACCTGACCAAAGGCGAAGACCGGCTGGTTTTCGAAACCTTGCTTGCGCAGGCTGATGTGATTGCGCACGGCTACAGGCCCGGCGCGCTGGACAACTTAGGATATGACGCAGACACACGCCGGCAGCTTGCACCCGGCGCAGTAGAGGTGTCACTGGATGCCTATGGATGGACCGGTCCTTGGTCCGCGCGGCGCGGATTTGACAGTCTGGTGCAAATGAGCGCTGGCATCGCCGATGCAGGCCGCGACTGGGCTGGGTCCGGCACCCCCCACCCTTTACCGGTACAGGCGCTGGACCATGCAACCGGATACCTTATGGCCGCTGCAGTGTTGTCCGCACTTACAGCCGCGGCGCGGGGTGCGGCAGTCCCTTCCGCCCGGCTGTCCCTTGCCCGGACGGCAGAATTGCTTGCAGGGATGGAAAAGTCTGCCAATGGCCCGGATATTGGCGGGCCGGGAGATGGAGATTATTCACAGCTTATTGAACGCAGCGGCTGGGGACCAGGACACCGGCTTGCAGCTCCGCTCAGCCTAAACGGAACGGCAATGAACTGGGACCTGCCCGCCGCCCGCCGCGGCAGCAGCCCTGCCTGCTGGCCTGACTAACAAGCTTACCGCATTGCGCGGCTGAAAGGGGGCACAAGGGCACACACGCGCACTGATGCTCAGCGGTCATCGCCGTCAGGTCCGCCCATGTCTTCCAGCATGTCTTCATCTATGGCGGCCTGCACAGCACCAAGCGCGGCGTCCTTCTGTTTAGGCGTCGCCCCTTCCGCCTGATCCGGGGCCAGACGCACCGTGACCTCACGGTGGGCAAACTTGACGCCTTCCCGCGCGAACAGCTCGCGGATTTCCTGGTACACCCGCTTGCGCACAATCCACTGATCCCCCGGCTTGGTCATGAATTTCACACGAATGATCATTGCCGAGTCTTGCATCTCGATCACACCCTGGGACTTCAGGGGCTGAATGAACGTATGCCCGACAACCGGATCATCCATTAGGGTCTGGCCCAGCTTCTTGATCAGCTTGCGGACCTTTTCCACGTCGGTGTCATAGGTAACCCGCAGCGGCAATTTCATCATCACCCAGTCACGGGAGTAATTGGTCAGAACCTTGATCTCTCCAAACGGAATTGTATGTAGCGCGCCAAGGTGATGGCGCAGCTGGAAGGAACGGACTGAAATTTTCTCAACAGTGCCTTTTACATCTCCGATGTCGATGTATTCGCCTTTGCGGAATGCATCATCGATGAGGAAAAAAGCACCGGAGAATATGTCCCTCACAAGGGTCTGGGAACCAAAGCCTACCGCCAATCCGACCACGCCGGCACCTGCAAACAGCGGGCTGACATTGATTCCAAGTTCCAACAGCAGGATGAGCACGATGGAAACCAGAACCACGGCCAGAATTGCTCCGCGGAACAGAGGCAGCAATGTGGCCAACCGACTGGCGCCCCCCGCACCGCCTTCATCGCCGAGTTCGGCCACAGGAATGTCGCCAACCTCCTCATCAATCTTGCTGTCGATCCAAATCCGGAACAGGTGATAGACGATATACCCAATAAACAGAATGACGGTTACATCCACCATGCGCTCGGCAGCAGTAGTGCTCAGCCAGCTTGCATCAGGGCTCCAGACAATGAGCAGCGAGTAGGCACCGACAACAAAAGCCAGGATGCCCGCAACACGGCGAGCCAGGTCTTCGTAGGTAGCAATCGGGTGTACCACCTGCTCGGAGATCTCATCTTCGTTATCGAATCCACCAGACTCATCAGGTGCAGCATCCGGCATTGCCGCAACTCGTTCTGCTCCTTCGGCGCCAAGCGGGTCTGACTGCTCCGGCGATCCATCTTCAGCAGTTGCAATCACATCAGCCGGAGCTGCAGGTCCTGTTTCTAGAACGGCAGGCTCAGGTTGCTCAGCGGTTTCCAGGGCCTCTGACATGGCATGGGTCTGGTATGCTCGGCGAAAATACCGCTCGATCAGATAGTTTATCGCTCCGTAAACAACCAGAATTGTGGTCAGGACGAAATAGCTGCCCGCCATCAGAGGGATAGAAACCTCGTGTTCCAGCACAAGGTCAAAGGCCAGCTTGAGCCAGCCAAACACCATGTAGATCATTAATCCCGGCGCCCAGGCCACAGCAAGGAAGCGCACCAGCCAAGAGCAATCTTCAGGCATCCGGCCGGCCCGGATGGCATTGGAAATCGCACGCCCATTGACCAGAACCATCAAGAGGTTGCCCAGCGTCCCGACCAGTGCAAGCACTCCATAAACAAGCGCATAAACGTTGTAGTTCAGCCCAAAATCCCCGACCCAGGTTGCAAAGAGCGTCGACGAAATGTCGTATGTCGCCAGCAAAGACGCCCAAATATACAGCCGCTTGGCGTCCCTGTCGGAGAAAACCGGGATGCGGTATTGCGCCAGAAAGGGTGAAAGAACCATCCGCCACAAGTCTGAGACGGTCCTGGCCAAAAAGTAGGCCGTGTAAATCGCTGTGACAGTGAACTCGATAGACGGATCGCCTGAGGAACCAAAGACCAGATGCGAAATCAAAGCTGCGAAGATCATTGCAAAAATCGTCGCGCCGATTCCCATCAGGAAGCGGAATACCAGAAAAGGCATCTTATCCTGGTAGCCTTCAGGAGTTGCTTGGATCCGAGCAACCACAAACCTTTTTGCAAAGCGTTTGCCATAGATCTCCACCGACAGCCAGCGGCCAACCAGCAGGAACAGCACACTCCAGCCCAGCACCTCTACATATGTCATGATGCGCCCATCCGGGCTGGTCTGGCGCAGAATGTACTGCATTTCGAACACTGAGTAAGGCAGCGCTTCCAGGCGGCTGTTCAGTTCCGCACGAAAAGCCGCAACCCTGGACTGTGCTTTCATTAGCGCGGAAGGCTGCTCCATCACATCCGTGCTGGTTTCGCCGGTTTGCGGCCCCGCTTCCGGCGGCGCATTGAGCAACCGCCCGCTGCTGTCCACAACCAGCACACTGACACCGTTTTCAGCGGCCTGCTCTATCGCCTGGGACAGTGCCTCAGCTCCGCTTGCGTCACTTTCCTGGGCGCTGGTGTGAGCTGTCAGCCCGAAACCCAGCAGCAAGCAGAGCAAAAATCGAAACAGGGCATGCAGCATCTCGGGCTATCCTTATGGAAACTTGAGCCAAATTAACCATCTGCCGGGCCGTTGCGCAAATGGCGCGCACGCAAATTACCGTGCGCCTTGCAACAATGCCGCACGATTGCATGCACCCCGGCTCCGGGCTATACAAATTCAGATATCTGCCCAACGGGCGGACAGCCGCAATGCCGCGGCCCCGGCAGCAACCAGTCTGGACCGGAAGCGGCTGAAGAAAATACTGACCACGCCCTGCTGCAAATGGACACCGGGCGTGCAAATTGAGGCGGAAGATGGCCGAGCATGAAAGCACGCGCCCGGAGACGAGCGGCAGCAACGGTTGCCGTTTTTTCTCTGCCGCTGCTCCCTGGTGCCTGACCCTGTCCGGCAATCCTTTCAGGCAATGACATGACGGAAACAGGCATCCCCCATTCCCAGGCAGAATTCACCAGGCGCGGCCCCCGTATCATGTTCTATAGCCATGACACATTCGGGCTTGGACACCTGCGCCGGTCGCGGGCGCTGGCAGGTGCGATCACCTCAGCCGACCCTGACGCCTCGGCCCTTATCCTCACAGGCTCGCCGGTGGCAGGCCGGTTTTCCTTTCCGTCCAGGGTCGACCATGTACGTTTGCCCGGCGTAATCAAGCGTGCTGACGGCTCCTATGCGTCGCGCACAATGGGAATGAGCATTGAGGAAACTGCGGAGTTGCGCGCGGC
This sequence comes from Leisingera sp. ANG-M6, assembly GCF_000813905.1. NCBI lineage: Bacteria > Pseudomonadati > Pseudomonadota > Alphaproteobacteria > Rhodobacterales > Roseobacteraceae > Leisingera > Leisingera sp. ANG-M6. The sequence goes on along the minus strand of NZ_JWLG01000013.1, from coordinate 328,328 downwards.
CCTGATCCGTTCGACCGTCGAACAATATGATCCGGATGTGCTGGTCGCTGACAAAGAGCCGACAGGTTTTCGCGGCGAGCTAATGCCGGCACTCGATCTGCTGAAGACACGCGGGCGTTGCAGGATGGTTCTGGGCCTGCGGGATGTGCTTGATGAACCTGAAGTGCTGGCAGCCGAATGGGAGCGTAAGCACGCGGTAGAAGCCACACGTGATTTCTATGATGAGATCTGGGTCTACGGCCCTCGTTCCGTATACGATCCGACCGCAGGGCTGCCCTTCACGCCGGAAATGCAGGCACGCATGCATTGGACCGGCTATTTGCGCCGCGATCTTGGCCAGGTTGGGGAACCGCCCGAGCAACCCTACCTTTTAGTCACGCCCGGCGGCGGCGGTGATGGCGAAATGATGGTTGATCTGGTACTGTCTGCCTATGAGGCCGACCCGGACCTCTCTCCCCGTGCGGTTCTGGTTTACGGTCCTTTCTTGTCCGGAGAGACCCGTGAGGATTTCGAAGAACGCGTTGCCCGCCTGAATGGCCGCGTCACCGCAGTTGGTTTTGAATCCCAGATTGAAACCCTGTTTGCCGGCGCAAAGGGCGTTGTTTGCATGGGAGGGTACAACACCTTTTGCGAGGTTCTTTCTTTTGACAAGCCAGCAGTGATTGTGCCCCGTACGACACCACGGCTGGAGCAATGGATACGCGCCAGCCGGGCTGAAGAGATCGGCCTCACTACAATGCTGGACGAAACCCGTGATGGATGGACAGCACCAGCATTGGCCAAGGCGATCCGTGCGCTGGCAACACAGCCTCCTCCCTCTGCCGCCGGCTCTGAAGGCTTGCTGGACGGGCTGGACTATGTGACCCGGCGCGTTGCATCGCTGCTTCAGGACACCCGCAAAGAGGCCGCCGAATGAACACTGCCCGCCCGCCGCTTGCGGTGGTGGTCAAGGGCTGGCCGCGCCTGTCCGAGACCTTCATCGCGCAGGAGCTGGTTGCCCTTGAGGCAGCTGGCCATGACTTTGAAATCTGGTCGCTGCGCCACCCGACCGACATTAAGCGCCATCCCTTGCACAGGCAGCTGAAGGCCAGGGTGAACTACCTGCCAGAGTATCTGTACGAGGAACCGGATCGGGTCTGGCGCGCCCGTGCTGCCGCACAACAAATGGTGGGTTACGAAGAGGCATACCAGATCTGGCGCGCCGACCTGCGCCGGGATGCAACCCCCAACCGCATCCGCCGGTTTGGCCAAGCCTGTGTACTGGCAGCAGAGATGCCCGATGAGGTGCTTGGCCTGTATGCGCATTTCCTGCACACGCCTTCTTCTGTCGCCCGTTACGCAGCGATCATGCGCGGTCTGCCATGGAGTTTTTCGGCCCATGCCAAGGACATCTGGACCTCGCCAAACTGGGAGATCCGCGAAAAGCTTTCCCGGACCCATCATGGTGCCGCCTTCGGCGCCACTTGCACCGGATTTGGCGCCAGACACCTGCAGGCAATGGCTGACACACCTGACCGGGTCGATCTCGTATACCACGGGCTGGACCTTACACGCTTTCCCGCTCCACCGGAACGTCAGCCGCGCTTGCCCCAGGACCCGGTTCACTTCATGTCTGTCGGACGCCTGGTCGAGAAAAAAGGTTTCGACAGGCTGATCGCTGCGCTGGCCTTGCTGCCTTCAGGCCTTGACTGGCACTGGACCCACATCGGCGGAGGCGGGCTGGGCGACTTGCTGCAGGGCATGGCCGAAGACGAAGGCATTTCCGATCGCATTACCTGGCGCGGTGCTTGCGACCAGCCTGAAGTGATAGAGGCCATGCGGTCCTCGGACCTGTTCATTCTGCCCAGCCGGGTAGCCGCAGACGGCGACCGCGACGGACTGCCCAATGTCCTGATGGAAGCGGCATCGCAGACCCTTCCGATCCTTTCGACCCCTGTGTCGGCGATTCCTGAGTTCATAGACCACGGCATCCATGGGCTGCTTAGCGAAGACAGTCCGGAGGCGCTGGCCGAAGCGATGCTCTATGCTGCCCGCCAGCCGCAGAAGCTTGCTGAGATGGCGGGTGCCGCCCTTGCACGCTTGCGCACAGATTTTGGCATGGACCCCGGCATTACGCAGCTTTCCAAGCGGCTGAATGCAATGCTGCAGTGCGATTGATGGCGGTGCTGCCCGGAACGGGAAAACGGGTTGCCTTTTACGCCCCGATGAAGCCGCCTCACCACCCTGTGCCCTCCGGTGATCGTGAAATTGCCCGCAATTTGATTGATCTCATGAGCTCAAGCGGCGCCGAAGTGCAACTGGTGTCAGACATTCGGACCTATGACAAACACGGCGATACCGAGCTGCAAAGCAATCTGCGCTCACAGGCAGCAATCGAATCCAGCCGCCTAATTGAACAAATGCAGGAGGCGGACCTCTGGGTCACTTATCACAACTACTACAAAGCGCCGGACCTGATCGGTCCTGTCGTGGCGCACGCCCGCGGCATACCCTACGTGCAAATCGAATCTACCCGCGCAAAAAAAAGGCTGACTGGCGGCTGGGAGCACTTCGCCAAGGCAGCCCATGCCGCAGCCGATGCTGCCGCCGCGATTTTCTATTTCACTGAACAGGACCGCTTCGCGCTGGAACGCGACCGGTTCGGCAATCAGACAGTGGCACCTCTCCCTCCCTTCCTGCCTCTTAGCGCACTGCCTGCTGCGTCCTCTCTGGACGGGCCGATGCTGGTAGCAGGCATGATGCGCGCGGGCGATAAACTTGCCTCCTACAGCATTATTGCAGAAACGCTTGCCCATCTGCCGGGCGATTGGCGTTTGGACATTGCCGGCGACGGCCCGGCCCGGCCCGAAATCGAGGCGCTGATGTCTCCCTTTTCGGATAGAGTTCGCTTTCTTGGCCAGCTCAGCCGTGCAGAACTGGCCAAGGCCTATGAAAATGCAAGCCTTTTTCTGTGGCCTGGCGTCAATGAGGCCTTTGGAATGGTTTTTCTTGAGGCGCAAGCCCATGGCCTGCCGATCGTTGCCCAGGACCGCCCTGGCGTTCGGGATGTATTGCTCCCTGGTCACTACCCAGCTGCCGAGGAGGGAGGAGAGGCTCTTGCGTCGTTTGCTGGCCAGCTGCTTGCAAACCGCTCTCTGCGCACTCAGACTGCCCTGAAAGCCCGCACGCATATTGCAAACAGGCATCTTGCGCCTGCCGCCGCCAAGCGGTTCTGGGATACCGTTCTGCCACTGATGGAGCCTTCTGAGTGATCCGTCTTGCCCTATTACGACATGGCCACACCGCCTGGAACCGCGCTGGCCGCATCCAGGGCCGCAGCGATATCCCGCTAGATGACGCGGCCCGGGCGGAGCTGCGCGGCTATGCTCTGCCCGCGGAGTGGAAGCAAGCAATGCTCTGGTCCAGCCCGCTGATGCGCGCAGCAGAAACCGCTCTGCTTGTCGCCGGACACCCTCCCCGCACCTCACCTGAGCTGACAGAAATGAACTGGGGCGATTGGGAAGGCCTTCATGGCGCGGAATTGAAAGCAGACCCGAGCAGCGGTTTCCGCGATATCGAGAGCTGGGGCTGGGACTATCGCCCGCCCGGCGGGGAAACTCCAAAAGAGGTCTGGTCCAGGATTGCGCCCTGGCTTAGCGGGTTGACCCAGGACGCTCTTGCCGTCTGCCACATCGGTGTCATGCGGATGATTTTGGCACGAGCGCATGGCTGGGACTTCAACGGCCCTGCCCCATTTCGCATTAAACGCAACCGCCTGTTCGTCGTGGAAGTTGACGAGACAAACCTCATACCTTGGGCAAACCCGGTGCGGCTGCTTCGCAAGGATGACTCATGAAAGTCCTGATTGCCGTCACGCACCTGCTGGGTACCGGCCACTTGTCCCGCGCGCTGACATTGGCCCGGGCTTTCGACGCGGCAGGCCATAAAGTGCAGATTGCGTCTGGCGGGTTTCCTGCGCCGCAGCTGAGCGCCGAGGGAATCGAGCTGATCCAGCTGCCACCGCTGCGTTCGGATGGGTTGGATTTCACACGGCTTATGGCGGACGATGACGCGCAGGCAGATGAGGCATATCTGGCACGCCGCCAATTGGCCCTTTGCACTGCGCTGCGAGACCTGCAGCCTGACGTCTTGCTCACAGAGCTCTACCCCTTTGGGCGCCGCTCCCTGCGCAGGGAGTTCCTCGCCCTCCTGGAGGCCGCTCACGCGCAGCCACTGCGGCCAGTTATCCTGTCATCCATCCGCGATATCCTCGCGCCGCCCTCCAAACCGGAGAAAGCGGAAAGGGCAGATGCAGTCGTCGCAAAATATTATGATGCGGTGCTGGTCCATTCCGACCCCGCTGCCACCCGGCTCAAAGCCAGTTGGCCGGTCTCCGGTTCGCTTGCAGCCAAACTGCGCTACACCGGTTATGTGGCCCCTCCTGCCGCGGGCCCGCACCCGCAGCAGGCAGGAACTGGAGAAGTTTTGGTAAGCGCAGGCGGCGGCAATGTTGGCACACCGCTCTACCGTTGTGCCTTGGATGCTGCAAGGCTGATGCCGGACACCTCCTGGCGGCTGCTGGTAGGCGGATCAGATGCAGAGATGCGCATTGCGGAGTTTGCCAGGACCGGCTCCCCAGCCCTGCTGGAACCCGCCCGCAAAGATTTCCGCCAAATGCTTTGCCACGCGGCCGCCTCTGTCAGCATGTGCGGTTACAACACCACGCTAGATCTTTTGCAGGCAGGCACGCCTGCCGTCTTGGTGCCGTTCGACGCTGGAAACGAGACCGAACAGGGCCTGCGTGCTGCCAGCCTTGCTCCACTGGACGGCATCAAAGTACTCAAGACGGCAGAGCTCTCTCCCGAAACGCTATGCACTGCGGTCAAGGCGGCAATGCAGGCTCCGCCGCGGCTAGCAGGCGGTTTCAGGTTTGACGGAGCCGCCCGGAGCGTGGAGATTGCCGCAGAGCTTGCAGGAGGGCGAGTATGACGGCGGATTGGAGCAATCTGGACCGGGAGTTGGATCACTGGCAAGAAGCGGGAATGACGCTGCCCCTGTGGTGGCGGGACGACGATGCGATGTCACATTCCGCCGAGCTTGAACGGTTGGCAGCGCTCTCAGAAGACCTTGATCTGCCGGTGCATTTGGCCGTGATCCCGCATGGCGCTACACTTGATTTGGCCCGGTTTATCGCAGAGAACCCGTCGCTCATCCCGATCGTCCACGGCTGGGCGCACCAAAACCACGCGCCTGCAGGCGAAAAGAAGGCCGAGTTCGGTGCTCACCGCCCGCTGGAGGAGCTGCTGGACGATGCTGAGCGCGGTCTGACTGCATTGCAGAAGATGTTTGGCAGCAGCCTGCGGCCAATGTTCGTTCCACCGTGGAACCGGATCTCGCCTGACCTGCTGACTTGGCTGGCGGGTGCGGGTTTCACTGCGGTTTCGACGTTCACACCGCGCAAGGCAGCCAAACCCGCCTCTGGCCTCTTGCGGGTGAATGCACATCTGGATCCGGTTGACTGGAAAGGCGGCCGCGGTCTTCTGCCGCCTGAGCAACTGATCAAGCAGGTGGTTCGCCAGCTGCGTGACCGGCGCCTTGGTGATGCAGACAATGCGGAACCTTATGGGCTCCTCACCCACCATCAGGTGCATGATGAAGCTATCTGGTCTTTCATCAGCGCGCTGGCTGGAAGACTGCTGGCTGGTCCGGGGGAGGCCTGGATTTATGATGAGAGGATGTCCTGAATGAGCCGTCTCGATTCCATGCTGCGCCGCCTGACCGCCCAGCGTGACGGCCTGAACTGGGCCGCGAAGCAAATCAGTGCGATGGATGGCGATGTTCTGGACATGGGGCTCGGCAATGGGCGCACCTATGACCACCTGCGCGAAATCCTTGGCAGCCGAAGAATCTGGGTGATTGACCGGATTTTGCAATGCCACCCTTCCTGCGTGCCGCCAGAGAAGGATTTTCTGCAGGGCGAAGCAAGGCCGATGCTGGAGCGGCTCGCCACTGAAGGCCGCAAGATAGCCTTGGCGCATTATGATTTCGGTTTTGGCGTCAAGGAGAAAGACGTCGCCGAGGCCACAGCCCTGTCGCCAGCAATTGCCCGGGTCATGGTGCCGGGCGGAATCATCGTCTCAGGTCAGCCGCTATCCGGGTTCGAGAAACTGGGCGGCCCCGAAGGCATACCCGCGGGGCGCTATATGTTTTATCGCGTCAACTGACGCCAGCGCTGCCCGGCGCAGGGCCGGGAAACGCTGGGCACGCACGCTTCAACCGCCCCTGGCGCAGTCCATTCAAGCTACCCGCAGGCCACGCGCCCAAACCCCGCGCAAAGCCGGAGTGCCTGATTTGAGGCCGAACCGGATCAGGTCGGCACGCTTGCCAGTCTCCAATCGTCCCCGGTCGTCTAGCCCAACCGCGGCGGCAGGTGCATGGGTCACGGTGCCCATCCCCCGCGCCATATCCCCCCACAGGCTGCCCAGCTTGGCTGCCGCCATCAGCAGCGCCGCAGGCACATAGTCAGACGATAGAATGTCCAGCAGTTCCAGCTCCGCCAGTTCCTGCGCTGCCACATTGCCGGAATGCGAGCCTCCGCGGACCAGGTTCGGTGCCCCCATCATGACCCTGATGCCAAAGGCGTGGCATGCTTGTGCGGCTTCTACCGTGGTCGGAAACTCGGCTAGGCGGATGCCATGTTCCGCAGAGACAGCCACCTGAGCCGCGGTGGTATCATCATGGCTTGCCAGCACAGCACCAAACCGCTTTGCAGCTTTAACAGCCTCCGCTTCGTGCAAGGCCCCATAAGTTTCTTGCAGCTCCATCAAATGCGCGATGTGGGCGTGGAATGCAGCGTCATCAAAGCCGTGTTTTCCCTTTACATACTGCTCCAGCTTGGAGAGGTCCCGGAACTGGCGCTGCCCCGGTGTGTGATCCATAAGCGAGACCAGCCCGACACGGTCGCCTTCTCCAAAAGCATTCAGCTCCTCCACCAGGGTATCAGTGCAAACCTCTGCCCGAAGATGCAGGAAGTGGGAGATTTTCAGCGCATCAGCAGCCCGCAGCTCCAGAAGCTCCGATGCCAGCTGCCGGGCATAAGCGCCATAACGGCTTTCGCGGCGGCTGATCGACCCGACGCGCATGGCGTCAAAAACTGTGGTGATGCCGGTACCAGCAAGCTCTGCGTCATGGGCAATAATTGCGCTGGCATGCGGCCAGCCCACCTTTGGGCGTGGCTGGATGTGGCGTTCCAGGTTGTCCGTGTGCAATTCCACCAAACCTGGACTGACGTAATCTCCTGCGCAGTCCACAGCACCAGCCGGCACCGACCGTCCTTCGGAAATGTCTGCAATCACACCACCAGCGATTTTCACACTGCCGGTTCGGATCTCACCCGGCAGTACCAAAGCAGCATTGGCAAGGATCATCTCTTCTGTCATCTGAACTTCACATCTTTCGAGCTATGGAAGGCCACGTTTAGGAGGCCAATGTGACATTCACGCGATACGCGATCTATTACGCCCCACCCGCGGAAATGGAGTGGAGCCGGTTTGCCGCCAGCTGGCTCGGCTGGGATATTGAATCGGGTGCTGAGCTGCCCCATCCGGCCGTGAATTATCTGGACATTGGCGAGATCACGGATGTGCCGCGCAAATACGGATTGCACGCAACGATGAAACCGCCGTTCCGTCTTGCCCCAGGCCAGTCCGCCGCTTCGCTGGAATCGGCTTGCGAAACCTTCGCCGCGGCTCAGAAACCTGTCATCCTTGATGGCCTTCATCTGGCCCGCCTTGGCCGTTTCCTGGCCTTGTGTCCAACCGGAGACCAAACGGCGCTGAAGGTTCTGGCCGCGGCCTGCGTCACGGAACTCGACGCGTTTCGAGCTCCCGCTTCCGAGGCCGAGCTGCAGCGCCGACGGGCTGCGGGCTTGACGCCCGTGCAGGACGAGAACCTCTCCCGATGGGGCTACCCTTATGTTCTGAACCAGTTCCGGTTTCACATCACCCTCACAGGTAAGCTGCCAAAACCAGAACTGCCTGCCGTCGAAACCGCGCTGGAGACGCATCTGCTTCCGTTGCTGCCTGCGCGCATTGTGATCCGCGATTTGGCGTTGGTCGGCGAGGCAAAGGACGGCAAGTTTCATCTGATCCACCGCTACGCCCTCTCTGGCTGAAGGGCTGCCAGCGCAGCGTTCACCGCAGCGCTCAGGGAACCGCTGTTGTCGATCTGATGGACACGGTTCAGTCCTGTCGGCAGCGGGCTGACGGCGCGGGCAAGACGCCGCTGCACTTCATCCCTGTCTTCCCGCCCGCGGGAAGCAAGCCGGTCTGCCAGCACCTCAGGGCGTGCGGTCACCGACAGCACAATAAAATCTCCAAATTTTTTCTGGGCCTCCAGCAGCACAGCCCGGGAAAGGTTCACCAGTACTCCGCCCGCGCCCTCACGCAAGCTTTCAATGTCGCGGGAAATGCCATAGTGCAGCCCATGCGCCCGCCAGTGCAGCGAAAAAACACTGTTTCCGGCCAGGGCGGAGAACTCTGCTTCTGATACCGCCTGATAATTCTCACCTCCCGCCTCCGGCGCGCGGGTGATCACCCGGCGCATTAACCGCAGTTGGGGGCCAGAAACAGCAAGAGCGGACATGAGGCTGTCCTTGCCAACCCCCGACGGTCCAACCACAGCGATAACCGGGCCTTTCTTGGCTGATACGCTCATGCCGCTGCCCTGGGAGAAAATTCAGTGACGTCCACAAAGCGATCACAAACCTGTTCACGTGCTGCTTCATCGTGGAAGATCCCAATGATCGCCGCTCCGCGCGCTTTTGCTTCCTCAATCAGCGCCAGCACTGTGGCTCGGTTCCGGGTATCCAAACTAGCCGTTGGTTCATCCAGCAGCATTGCGGGATAGTCATAAGCAAATCCGCGCGCGATGTTCACCCTCTGCTGCTCACCGCCGGAAAACGTCGTCGGGCTCAACCCCCATAGCCGTTCCGCGATATTGAGCTGTGTGAGCAACGAAGCAGCCTTGCTGCGTGCCTGATCCACCGGTGTGCCAACGGACAGCAGCGGTTCGGCCACCACATCCAGAGCAGGCACCCGCGGCACTACCCGCAGGAACTGGCTGACATAGCCCAGCGTCTCACGCCGCAAGGCCAGGATTTCGCGAGGCTCGGCCTTGGCAACATCGACACAGCCGACCATGACACTGCCGGAAGCAGCAAGGTAGTTGCCGTAAATAACCCGCATCAGGGTTGACTTGCCGGCCCCGGACGCTCCGGTCAATCCGACACACTCTCCGGGTTTCACACTCAGCGTGGCGTGTTGCATCACTGGGATCACCGCGCTGCCTTGATTGTGCAGCGTGAAGCTCTTGCATACATTCTTCAGTTCAATCATCACCCTACCCTCAGACTTGAAGCACACTGGAAACCAGCAGCTGGGTGTAGCCATGCTGGGGGTCGTCCAGCACTTGATCTGTCAGCCCGGTTTCCACCACATGGCCGTTCTTCATCACCATCAGACGGTCTGCCAGCAGGCGCACCACCGCTAGGTCGTGCGTCACGATGATCGCGCTCAATCCCATTTCCCGCACCAGGCCACGCAGCATATCCAACAGCCGCGCCTGAACCGAAACATCGAGGCCGCCGGTCGGCTCGTCCATGAAGACAAGCCGTGGGCCGGTCACGAGATTTCTGGCTATCTGCAGCCGCTGCTGCATACCTCCGGAGAAAGCCGAAGGTCTGTCGTCAATGCGGCTTTCAGAGATCTCTACCCGGCCCAACCAATCAGAGGCCTGTTCCCGGATCGTGGCGTAGTGGCGGTCCCCCACAGCCATCAGCCGCTCGCCGATGTTGCCGCCTGCACTGACTGACATCCGCAGCCCGTCACGGGCATGCTGATGCACAAACGCCCAGTCGGTGCGGGAAAGCATCCGCCGCTCTGGTTCGGACATGGTGACGGTATCCAGTGGCCCGTCCGCACGGGTGTTGAATATCACTTCACCCCGGTCTGGGGTTAGATGGCCCGCCAGGCAGTTCAAAAGGGTTGATTTGCCGGATCCGCTTTCGCCAACGATGCCCATCACTTCGCCGGGATGCAGATCAAAGCTCACATTTGTGCAGCCGATCCGCGCTCCGTAGTTTTTTGCAACGCCTTTTACTTGCAGCAAAGGTATCATCACGCTGCCTCCTCACCCAATTGGCCAACCTGACCCGCTTCGCGCCGCGAACGGCAATAGTCGGTGTCCGAGCAGACAAACATCCGGTTGCCCGCATCATCCAGGATGACCTCATCCAGATAGCTGTCTTCTGCCCCGCAGAGGCCGCATGGGTGATCTGCCTTGCTGGCCTGAAACGGATAATCCTCGAAATCCAGCGACACGACCTGCGTGTAAGGCGGAACTGCATAAATGCGTTGCTCCCGGCCGGCTCCGAACAGCTGGATTGCTGCCATCTCCATCTTGGGATTGTCGAACTTCGGGATCGGCGATGGATCCATCACGTAACGCCCCTCCACCTTCACCGGATAGGCATAGGCTGTGGCGATGGCACCATGTTGCGAGATGTCCTCATAGAGCTTCACATGCATCAGCCCGTATTCCTGCAAGGCATGCATTTTTCGGGTTTCAGTCTCACGCGGCTCCAGAAAGCGCAGCGGCTCCGGGATCGGCACCTGGTAGACCAGGATCTGATCCTCCGTCAGCTCCGCTTCCGGAATCCGGTGCCGGGTTTGAATGATGCTGGCTTTTTTCGTCTCCTCGGTGGTCGCAATCCCCGCCGTCTTTTCGAAAAACTTGCGGATAGACACCGCGTTCGTGGTGTCGTCCGCCCCCTGGTCGATCACCTTCAGCGTATCGTACGGAGTCAGAGTCGCGGCAGAGACCTGCACACCGCCGGTGCCCCAGCCATAGGGCATCGGCATCTCGCGACTGGCAAAGGGCACCTGATAGCCCGGCACCGCCAGCCCCTTGAGGATCGCCCGGCGGATCATCCGCTTCGTCTGTTCGTCAAGGTATGCAAAGTTGTAGTCAGACATCATGACCTCGAACTAGAATTTTGTGGCTCATGCCGGATAGGAGCGCTGAATTCCGATGGAAGACACTCTCGGCTATTTCTTGGCGGTTGGGCTTGGCGTCCTGATTTGGGCTCTCGTGCGCATTTTTCGCACTTTGCGCGCAGGCGGCTATGACCACGCGATGCGCCGCCCATCTGGACATAATCACACGAGTATTGACCCGGTTGATGCAAGCCTTGCGTCCTATGGCCCTGGCTCTGACCGTCCTTGGGGCCAAGGCCACAACAGCGAAGGATTCGCCGGAGGTGACGCAGGCGGCGGTGGAGGCGACTAAGCTCATTCCGCTGCCTCCTTTGCCGCCAGCGTCTCAGCAAGCTCTGCCGCTTCCCGGCGCAGCTTACGAACCAGTTCCAGCTCGGATTGAAAATCCACATAATGGGGCAGCTTGATGTGTTCTAGAAAGCCGGTGGCCTGAATGTTATCGGCGTGGCTCAGGACAAATTCCTCATCCTGCGCAGGCGCGCCAGAATTGTCCTCGCCCAGTTCCTCCCAGCGCAGTGCACGGTCGACCAGCGCCATGGCGATCGACTTGCGCTCTGACTGGCCAAAGACCAGACCATAGCCGCGGGTGAACTGCGGCGGCACCGTCTTGGAACCCTTGAATTGGTTCACCGTCTCGCATTCGGTCAGCTCCACTTCGCCGATTTCGATGGCAAACCCCAGTTCCGGGATTTCCATCTCGACAGGTACAGTGCCGATACGCAGTTCGCCGACAAACGCATGGTTGCGGGCATAGCCGCGCTGGGTGGAGTAAGCCATGCCGAGCAGGAACCCCTCGTCGCCCCGGGTCAGCGACTGCAGCCGCACCGCCCGCCCAGCAGGGAAGGACATCGGTTCGCGTGTCAGATCTCCCGGCACCGCGTTTGAGGCAGGCTCCTGTTCGATAATGCCCTCACCCTGCAAGAATCCGGTGATATGCGGCGTGGCTTGTGTGCGAGTTTCCGCAACCGGCGCCTCCGCAACGTCGCCCTCAGCCGCTAATTTGAAGTCCAACAGACGGTGAGTGTAGTCGAATGTCGGTCCCAGAACCTGCCCTCCCGGCGCATCCTTAAAGGTCGCCGAAATCCGCCGGTCGCAAGACATCTCTCCGGTCTCCACCGGCTGCGAGCACCCAAACCGCGGCAGGGTGGTGCGGTAGGCCCGGATCAGAAAGATCGCTTCGATTAGATCCCCTCGTGCCTGCTTGATCGCCAGCGCAGCCAGATCAGGGTCAAATAAAGACCCTTCTGCCATCACCCGGTTCACCGCCAGGCTCAATTGCTCGCGGATCTGGGCAATCGAAAGTTCGGACACTTCCTTGTCACCGCGGCGCTCCTCGGCCAGCCAAGTATGGGCGTTTTCGATGGCGCGCTCACCGCCTTTGACTGCAACATACATGGGCTCAGGCCTCCGCAGCGACAAAGGTTGAGCGCGGCAGCCCTGCCACCTGCGAACCCGCAGTGAAGAAAAAGTCCATTCCCAGCGGGTAAAGAGCCGCATTGTTCTGGAACGCCGCCAGTTCTGGCAATTGCATCCGGATGGCGCTCCTGATCCCGGGACCATTCAGCACCGCGTTGGGCATAGCAAAGCCAGGGGTTTCAACAATCAAAGTGGCTGAACGGTCAGGGTATTCCGGGGTGCCGATGCGGAAGCGGTTCAGCGGCAGCAGCGCGTCCCAGCTACCTAGCGCGAAATCCGCGTGCTCCGCCGGGACAACCGGCGCGCCCGTGTGAAACGTCAGCCAGCCGCGCAAGGCGTCCGTGTCTACGTCCGGCGCCAGATAGACGCCGGTTTCCGGATCGCAAAGTGTCAGCAGCAGACTGCCTGCCGCAATTGAGATCCCCTCGGGCGGTTCGGCACCAGTGATATCCTGAAGCTTACCGGGCCTGGCCATTGCATTCATCGCCGCGCGGAAGGCATGTGCCGCAGCCACCGGTGGGTTGCTGAAACCGCCCGCATAGATGGCATTGTGGGATTGAAGGCTCATTAGTCCTCTCCCCGCACCATGGTGAAAAATTCGACCTTTGTCGCTGCCGCCTTGGCGGCGCGGGCGTCTTTCTGCGCCTGCCGTTCCGCGGCCAAGGGTGCCAGCACCGCTACGCGCAAGCTCGCCGCCGCATCGGTCTGCATCAGCGCATCGACCTTGGCGGCAATTTCTGCCTTGGCCTTGCTGCGGCCCTGCACGCAGCCGTGGCCAACGGTGCCGTCCTCCAGCGAAAGCGCGCAGCGAGTGACAGTCATCTCACCCAGGTTGAAGGGCGCGCCGGACCCGCCCATGCGGCCCCTCACCATAATGCCGCCGACCTCAGGCGCGCGCAGAAAAACGCAGTCGGGATCTGCCCCGCAGTCCCGCCATAGCTCAGTCAGTCGGACCTCGCTGGCAGAAGCCAGAAGGCTCATCCAGCCCTTTCGGCCCTCTGCAGAAAAAGTGGTCTTCATTTGTCCATGCCTCTTGGCTAGGTTGTCTATATTACCTATACAACTAGACAAATGTTACCTGAGTCGCCCTGACCGGCGCAATCCAGGAGTTGTGAAAGTTCCGTGACATGGCCCGCACCCCCGTTTGGAAATCCATCGCCATTGCCCTGACCGACGACATTGCGCAGGGCCGTTATGAAACCGGTGGCAAGCTACCTGCCGAGGCACAACTCGCAACCCGGTTCGGCGTGAACCGCCATACGGTTCGCCGGGCGCTGGCGGAGATGAGCGAACAGGGCCTCGTGCATTCCCGCCGCGGCGCGGGGGTGTTCGTGGCGGCGAAGCCGACCGATTACCCGATTGGCAGGCGTGTGCGGTTCCACCAGAACCTGACACGCGAGGGCCGCAGCCCAGCCAAGCAGATCCTGACGCTAGAAACCCGTGCGGCATCCGCCCGCGAGGCCAAGGCGCTGCATCTGGACCCGGGCGCCGAGGTGCATGTCTATGACGGATTGTCACTGGCGGACGGTCAGCCCATTGCCCTGTTCCAAAGCATCTTTCCGGCAGACCGCTTTCCCGGCATCCTCGGCCACCTTCAGGAGCAGCGTTCGGTCACCGCGGCGCTGCAGAAGTGCGGGGTTGAGGATTACACCCGGATCGAGACCCGGATCACCGCCAAGCTTGCCACGGCCACTCAGGCCCTGCACCTCAGGATCTCCGAAGGCAGCCCGATCCTGCGCACAACAGGCGTCAATGCGGATCCGCAGGGGCGCCCTGTCGAGTTCGGCCGCACCTGGTTTGCCGGCGACCGGGTGACGCTCACGGTAGGCGGCGAAAGCTGAGGGCGCTTTCCATCAGCACCAAGAAAAGCCCCCGCCAAAGGCAGGGGCTCCGTTTATCCAGATCAGATCAAGTCACTGCTGGGCGTTAAAGACAAACAGCGTTTCCCCATTGATCTGGTAGCCGTTGATCAGCTCCCTGGCCTTGTCCGAGACCAGCCATTCCTCCAGTTGCATTGCCAGGCCATTCTTCACATGGCCATGCTTCTCCGGGTTCACCGGGATATAGGCATACTGGTTAAACAGCACCGGGTCACCGGCGAACAGCAGCTTTAGACCGCCCTTGTTGCCGAAGTTCAGCCAGCTGGCGCGGTCCGACATGATATAGGCGTCCATGCCCGCAGCGGTGTTCAGCGCTGCCCCCATACCCGCGCCAACAGCACGGTACCACTCACCGAAACCTTCGGGTTCCAGCCCTGCGGCCTTCCAGAGGCTTAGCTCCTTCTTGTGCGTGCCGCTGTCGTCGCCGCGGCTGACAAAAGCCGCCTCTGTCCCGGCAATCCTTTGCAAAGCACCGGCTGCATTTTCGGTGCCAGTGATCCCTGCTGCATCGCCTTCAGGCCCGATGAAAACAAAATCATTATACATGATCTCGCGGCGGTGGGTGCCGTTGCCGCCCTCCAGGAATTTCTCCTCGGCCTTCTTTGAATGCACCAGGATCGCGTCTACGTCGCCTGCCTCCCCCAGACGGATCGCCTGGCCGGTGCCGACGACCAGCAGCTGCACATCCAGCCCCAGGTCCTTCTTGATCTCCGGCAGAAGGATCTCAGCCAGCCCGGAATTGTGGAAAGAGGTGGTCACCGCCATCTTCATCTCTTCCGCCAGCGCCGCCGCAGCCCAGACCAAAGAGGCAACGGCGCCCAAAATCAGACGTTTCATTCGACAATATCTCCATTCAGAAATGCGCGCGCTTGCGCTGTTTCAGGCCCGGCGAAAAACTCTGCTGCCGGGCTGAATTCGTGGATGCGGCCCTGCAAGACAAAAATCACTTCATCCGCCAGCCTCCGGGCTTGGCCCATGTTGTGGGTGGACATGATCAGCCGGGTGCCGCTGCCGGCGGCATGTGCCAGAATTTCTTCAATTTCTCGGGTGGCCCGGCCGTCCAACGCCGCGCAGGGTTCATCCAAGAACAACACCTGCGGCTCGCGTACCAGCGCGCGGGCCAGCGCCAGCTTTTGCCGCTCCCCGCCTGACAGCATGGTGGCCTGACGTTCAAGAATTTCGCCTAGGCCGACACGGGCCGCCCAATCCGCAGCCCGCGAGCGGGCCTGGCGGCGGCTCAAGCCCGTCAGCCGCAGCGGGTAGGCGATATTGTCAATCACCGAACGCCGCATCATTACTGGGGTCTGAAACACAAAGGCCTGATGTTTTTGCGCCTCGTCCAGCGGGCAAGCCCAATTCAGGCTGCCACCATTCATCCGCACGATGCCATGCAGCATCTTGAGCAGCGTGGTCTTGCCTGCGCCATTCGGACCAATGATGATCGAGGTGCCCTGCCCGCCCAGCGTCAGGTCGACCGGGCCGACCAGCACCTTGCCGCGGCGGCGCACCTGGGCGCCTGTGGCCTTCAGCGGGAACATCTGCATCACCAGCGCCCCTCGCTCTCAGTGCGGCCCAGCCAGTGGATTGCCAGGTTGACCGCAATCGCCAGCGCAATCAGCACGAAGCCCAGCCCAAGCGCCATTGCAAATTCGCCCTTGCCGGTTTCCAGCGCAATCGCCGTGGTCAGCACCCGCGTTGCGTGGTCTATGTTTCCGCCGACCACCATGATCGCGCCCACTTCGCCGATCGCGCGGCCAAAGCCTGCCAGAGCCGCGGTCAGCAGCGCCCGCCGCCCATCCCACAACAGCGCCTGGATCCGTTGGAGCTGGGTCGCGTTCATCGAGATCAGCAGGTCGTGATAGTCGCTCCACAGCTCGCGCAAGCTTTGATGCGCAACCGAAGCGACCAGCGGCACCACGATGATCACCTGGGCGATGATCATTGCAGTGGGGGTGAACAACAGGCCGAAGACACCGAACGGGCCGGCCCGGGACAGAAACACATACACGACCAGCCCGACCACAACAGGCGGCAGCCCCATCAGCGCATTCAGCACCGCAATCGTGGCGCGCCGCATCCTGAACCGGCGCACCGCAAGGAAGGCCGCCAGCGGCAGCGCAATGGCGCAGGCAATAGCCAGTGCGGTCAGCGTCACCCGCAAGGAGCGTAAGGTGATCTCCACCAGATCCGCGTCCAGCGTCACCAGCAGCCAAAAGGCCTGGCTTAGTCCTGCCCACAGATCATTCATCGCGTCCGGTCACTCACCCTTGGCCCTAAAGATACCGGCCCGGTTTAACATGGCTTTGCGCGGCTCCAAATCACAGGAGAGGACGCCGGGACAGCCAAAAACGGCAATCCGGCTGGAAAATCATGCTGCCAATACCCATCTGAGAAATAACGGCTTCCCTGAGATGCCGCCTGTTAGCGCCAAATCACCGCATTTGGCTCCGTTTCCGCTCACACGCGCTTGCGCGGATGATATGAACATGAAACAACCCCCGCCCAAAGTGTCACCCCAGACGCAACCTTGAGGATACACCATGTTCGACCTGCAATCCATGCGGGATCAGCTCGCCAACCATTACGATCTGGCCCCCAACCCGGCCCTGGCCGAACAGATGGCAGATATCTACGCCCGCATGGACCGCGTGGTGAACCCAATCGAATGGGCCACTCATGCACCTTATGTTGCAGCGATTCTGGAGCTTAAAAAGCAGCGCAATGCGGTGATTCTGGCGCATAATTACATGACGCCAGAAATCTATCACGGCATCTCGGACGTGGTCGGCGACAGCCTTCAATTGGCAATCGAAGCGACACGGGTTGAGGCTGACGTGATCGTGCAATGCGGTGTGCATTTCATGGCCGAGACCTCCAAGATCCTGAGCCCGGAGAAAACCGTGCTGATCCCGGATATGGAGGCAGGCTGCTCGCTGGCAGAAAGCATTACCGCCGAAGGCGTCGCGGAAATGCGCCGCCGCTATCCCGGCGCGCCGGTGGTCACCTATGTGAACACCACAGCCGAGGTGAAAGCCGCCTCGGACATCTGCTGCACCTCCTCCAACGCGGCGCAGATCGTTGCCGCGATGGAGGAAGACACCATCATCATGACGCCGGACCAGTACCTGGCCCAGAACATTGCCCAGCAGGTTCCGGAAAAGAACATCGTCTGGTGGGAGGGCTCCTGCATTGTGCATGAGCAGTACACCGCCAAGGACCTGCGGGATTTCCGCGAATGGAACCCGGGCACCCGGCTGATCGCCCACCCGGAATGCCCGCCGGACGTGGTGGCAGAGGCCGACTTCTCCGGCTCGACCAGTGGCATCGTCAAATACGTGACCGACGAGAAGCCGGAAAAGGCGCTCCTGATCACTGAATGCTCGATGGCCTCAAATATCGCGGACCAGCTGCCCGAAGTGGAGTTTGTCGGCCCCTGCAACATGTGCCCCTACATGAAGAAGATCACGCTGGAGAAAATCCTTTGGTCGCTGCACACCATGACCGAGCCGGTCGAAGTCGACCCGGAAGTGGCTGACAAGGCCCGTGTCGCAGTTCAGCGGATGATCGACCTTTCGCAAAAGCTAGGCATCTGATCCGTGATCGAAACCAGCCGTATCGTCATTGCCGGCGCAGGCCTTGGCGCACTTTATGCGGCGCTTGAACTGGCACCGCGGCCGGTTCTGGTGATTTCCCCGGAACTGCTGGGGGAAGGCGCAAGCTCCGCTTGGGCCCAGGGCGGCGTTGCAGCTGCCATGGCCAGTCACGACACCCCAGAAGCGCACGCCGAAGACACCTTGCAGGCGGGGGCAGGCACGGTGGACCCTGAGGTGGCAGCAATGGTCACCAGGGTTGCACGCGAGCATATCATCGACCTCACCGAACTTGGCGCCCCCTTCGACCGCGACGCGCACGGTAACTACGTGATGAGCCGCGAAGCCGCACACTCCGCTGCCCGCGTGGTGCGGGTGAAGGGTGACCAGGCCGGCGGGCAAATCATGCAGACGCTGATCGCTGCCGTGCGGGCCGCTCCCTCTGTACAGGTTCTGGAAAATACTCAAGCCGTGCGCCTGGAAACCGACGGTGGTGCTGTCTCTGGCATCTGGATCAACCGTGCGGGCACGCCTTCCGCCCCAATGCTGATCAAGGCCCCAGGCGTGCTTCTGGCGGGTGGCGGTTCAGGCGGTCTTTATGCCCACACGACCAACCCGCCCCGCATCCGCGGCCAAGTGATCGGCTTTGCCGCCCGCGCCGGCGCCAGCATTGCCGACCCTGAGTTTGTCCAGTTCCACCCCACCGCCTTTGACATCGGCGAGGACCCGGCGCCGCTGGCGACCGAAGCCCTGCGCGGCGAAGGCGCGGTGCTGGTCAATGCGGAGGGCGAGCGTTTCATGCTGTCGCAGCACCCGGATGCCGAACTGGCCCCTCGTGACATTGTCGCTCGCGCCATCTTTGCCGAAACACAAGCAGGCCGCCGCCCGATGCTCGACACCCGCGAGGCATTGGGCGCGGAGGTTCTGAGCCGCTTCCCGACGGTTGCGGAAACCTGCGCCCGCGCTGGCATCAACCCGGTGCAAGAGCCGATTCCCGTCGCCGTCGCCGCTCACTACCACATGGGCGGGGTCGATGCGGACATGAAGGGCCGCACGAGCCTGGCAAACCTCTGGGTCTGTGGTGAGGCATCTTCAACCGGGCTTCACGGTGCCAACCGGCTCGCTTCCAACGGCCTCTTGGAAGCTCTGGTCTATGCCCGCAATGCAGCCCGGGACATGGCGTCTATGTACACTCCTGCAGAGGCGGAAGAGGTCGTCCCCAGCTTCTCTGCAGGTGGCAAGGATCTGGACCCGGCCGCGCTGCAAGACTTGCGGGAAACAATGACCACCCATGCCGGCGTGCGCCGCACTGGCGATGGCCTGAAACAGGCGCTTGCCGCCATTGCCAGACTTGAGGCCGAACAGTCGGCGGACGAAAACTTCACCAACATGTGCGCAACCGCCACATTGATCACCGCCGCCGCACTTCGGCGCGAGGAGAGCCGCGGCGGTCACTTCCGCGACGACTTTCCCGAAGCCGACCCCGAGCAGGCACACCGCACCCGCATTACCCTGAATGAGGCTCTTGCCATCCGCGCCAAGGCCGCAAAGGAGCTGTCATGAGCACTCAATTCGCCACTCTGCCCGACCTAATCCTGGAGCCGATAGTGCGCGCTGCGCTGATGGAGGACTTGGGCCAGAACGGCGATATTACCACCCGCGCGGTGATCCCGGCCTCTGCCAGCTATTCGGCCCGGCTGAACGCACGCGAGGACGGTGTGGTCTCCGGTATGCAGATTGCCCGAATCGCCTTTCACCTGGTGGATGCCGGGCTGAAGGTCGAAACGCTTCTGGCCGACGGCAGCCCTTGTCGGAAAGGCGACACGCTGATGACGATCGAAGGCTCTGCCGCCTCAATCCTGTCAGGAGAGCGTGTGGCGCTGAATTTTGCCGGCCGGCTGACGGGTATCGCCACCCTGACCGCGGCCTTTGCAGCGCAAACCAAGGGCACCGCCACCCGCATCACCTGCACTCGCAAGACCACCCCGGGCCTGCGTATTGCCGAAAAACAGGCGGTGTTGCACGGAGGCGGCTACAACCACCGCTTTGGCCTGTCAGACGCGATCCTGATCAAGGACAACCACATCGCTGCGGCGGGCGGGGTCAAGGCGGTGCTGGAAGCCGCCAAGGCCAGCGTCAGTCATATGATGAAAGTGGAAATTGAGGTCGACACCCTGGACCAGCTCTCTGAAGTGATCGCCACCGGCGGTGCCGATGTTGTGCTGCTCGACAACATGGAAACGCCTACACTGGTCAAAGCAGTGGAAATGGCCAAGGATCACGTCGTGACCGAAGCTTCCGGCAACATGCGACTGGATCGCATCGCCGAGGTTGCCGCCACGGGTGTCGACTATATCTCCTCCGGCGCGCTCACTCACTCGGCACGCACGCTGGATCTGGGCCTCGATTTCTGAACGTCAGGCTTGCAGTGCAGGCGTTGCACCGCAAGCCCGCATTTGCCCCGCGGCCTGCCTGAGCCTAAAGCACTCCGCGGGGAATGACCTCACGCCATTCCTTGGTTACAACCTCTTCCTTTTTTGCACCTTCATAGGCGGTGACCCTGCGCCAAAGATAGAAATTTGCCCGGTCGCAGGTCATCCTGTTTTCGGTGTCAATTGAGACATGCCAGCCATTGCGTTCAAACTCGAAGCTCCAATCGCTGGCAAAGGCCGCTGTAGCAGGATCATCGGGATGCACCTCGTAGTGCATGGTTACATGGCTGCCCACGCACATGCCATGATACGGGTCTACCGCCTTTCCGTAGTCGTCAAAGGTGTCCAGCACCAGCACGCCATCCTCACGCGTCCAGGTTTTTGACGTGCCGGAAGCCTTGCGCTGCTGCTCCGCCTGCAACACCGGATAGTCCCGCGGCGCGCCGGGCTCTTGCGGGTCGATCTCCTCGGACACACGGCGTTCCGGCAGCACCAGCTGGCAGCCCTCAAGATGCAGGTTGACCTCCGCCGCTTCCGGCGCGGGCCAGACAATCGGCCAGTAAGACGTCGACAGCGCCAACCGCAGCTGATGCCCCGGTTTTAGGCGGTGGGCGCATTCATTCAGCTCGATCTCCGCCTCATAGCGTTTACCAGGCACCAGCTTCTCCGGCGCCTCAAAACCCTTGCGGCACGTGAGGTTCAGCGGCCGGAAACTGATCCGCTGCGAGACACCCTCTGGCGAGACATCGCAAAGCCGCGCCACCAGCTGCGCAACCGGCTTGTCAACACTGAACGCCACTTTAACCCGAGGACGGCCCAGCACTTCCAACGTCTCCTCCAAGGGCGCGGTGTCGAAACAGGCTGAAAGCTTGTCATCCTCCGCCTGATCCCCCGCCAGTTCGTTGTCAAACCGCATGCCCGGGCAGAAATAGCCGCCGGCCTGCCCTACGGTCGCCGGGCTGCGGACAGCCAAAGCTCCGCTTGCCGCCGCCTCTGCCAAAACGCCTGCGCCCAGATGCATCACCCGGTCCTGCACGTTGGGCGATGGCCACGCGGCCTCTGCCACCCAGCGCCCCTGCCGCGGCTTGTTCTGCATGGTGGGGTTGAAATGCTCCTGCATATAGACGCGATAGTCCGGCAACTCCTCCGCACCAGTCTCTTCGCCCTTCAGCCACTTACCAAACCAGCGCAGCACCTCACCGTGGAAGTCTGCCGGGTCCAGTTTGGCAATATGGGCATAGCGGTGCTCCCAGGGGCCTATCATTGCCTTGGCGGGCACCGTCAGGTTGGCCGCCAACGCCGGCGGTGCGTTTACATAGGCGTCGGCCCAGCCGGTAATCGCCAGCACCGGTGCCTGAATGGCGGACCATTCCTCACAGACCGAGCCGTGTTTCCAAAAATCTCCACGCACCTGCTGACGAAGCCATTCCGCCGCCATGAAGGGCATCCCCTCGATACGTTTGATCCAGTCATCCCGCCAGTCCGACCGGAGCTCCGGATCCGCTGGGCGCGACTGGTAGGCAAACATCTGGCTGCCCCAGTTGGCATTGTCGCTCAGCAGGCACCCACCCATGTAATGAATGTCATCGGCATACCTGTCGACGGTAGAGGCAACGGAAACCACCGCCTTCAGCGCCGCCGGGCGGCGGAATGCCAGCTGAAGGCCATTGAAGCCGCCCCAGCTGATGCCGATCATGCCAATTTTGCCGTCACACCAGTCCTGCGATGCAATCCATTCAAGGAGTGTCTCGCCGTCGCTCAGTTCTTGTTCCGAATACTCATCATCGAAAACTCCCTCACTGTCTCCAGTACCCGCTATGTCCACCCGTACACATGCATAGCCCTCAGCAGCAAAGACCGTATGCGTTGTTTCATCCCGGGGGGCAGTGCCGTCACGCTTTCGGTAGGGAAGGTATTCCAGAATCGCCGGAAACGGCCCCTCGCCCTTCGGCAGCCACATACGAGCAGCGAGCTTGCGACCGTCGGGCAGAGTAATCCAATTGTTTTCAATGATGCGGTATGCACCCGGCATTGCGGTGTCCTTTAGCTTTAATTCGACGTCGGCCTTGCCTGCACATTCAACTAATCTGTAATTCCGGGAAAGTTAGCACGTGTTAGCATTTGCAAGCATATGTATGCGATCCTGCTTCAATTCGCGAAAACTTCCACTGGTCAAGCCCAATGTTTGCAGCGCCGGCGTGCAGATGTGTGAGCGAAGATAACACCGCTATTTCGGTAATTTGGGTGCAGATTTCTCAAGAGCCAAGTCAGCACCGGAAAACTTCCATGGCCCCCGCACCCCTGGCACCCCTTCCGGGGCGATTTGCATCCCTCTATGCCTAATCTGCGGGTCTTCGAACGCTTGGCCAATTGTGTTGATCGGCCCGGCAGGCACAGTTGCCGCCTCCATTGCTTCCAATAGCCCCGCTTGCGTCCATTCGGCCAGCGACGCCTCAAGGATCAAAGTCAGCTCCCTGCGGTTTGCCACTCGCAGCTGATTTGTCTGGAACCGTGCATCTGCCTTAGCCTCAGCAAGCTTCAGCACATCGCACAACCGCTGAAACTGACCGTCATTGCCCACCGCCAGGATCACATGCCCATCGCTTACGGCCATCACCTGATAGGGTGCGATATTCGGGTGGTCGTTGCCGAGCCGGGTTGGGCTTTCCCCGGTCGTCAGATAGTTCATTGCCTGGTTCGCCAGCAAAGCCGTTGCGCAATCCAGCAGCGACATGTCCAGATGCTGCCCGCGGCCCGTGGTGTGACGCTGCTCAACTGCGGCCAGAATGCCGATGGTGCCGTACAGCCCCGTGACAATATCTGTGATCGCCACACCCACTTTTTGCGGCTGGCCATTCTGCTCTCCGGTGATCGACATCAGCCCCGACATCCCCTGAAGTAAAAAATCGTAGCCTGCCCGCGCCGCATAAGGCCCGTCCTGGCCAAAACCGGTGACTGAGCAGTAAATCAGCCGCGGATTGATCTTCGACAGGCTATCGTAGTCCAGCCCGAACTTCTTCAACCCGCCAACTTTGAAATTCTCGATCAGGATGTCCGCATCCTCTATCAATTCCAATGCTGTCTGCTTGCCCTCTTCGGTGCGGAAATCTGCGGTCACGCAGTCCTTTCCCCGGTTAGCAGCATAGAAGTAGGCGGCCGTCTTCTCGCCGTCCCGCTCAATGAATGGAGGGCCCCATGTACGGGTGTCATCACCATCCGGGCTTTCCACCTTGACCACTTCTGCACCTAGATCTGCCAACGACTGACCTATCCAGGGGCCGGCAAGGATGCGGGCGAGTTCAACCACTTTCAGGCCTGCAAGCGGGGTCATGGAATCTCCTTCAGAGCAGAGGTTGCTTACTTATCGACATGCTTAGCTGCCGCCAGTTGATCCGGCAAGATTTGATCAAATTTCCAACCCAGTGAAGCCCCTCACCGGTCAAACATGCTGTCTGCGAATTCTGAAGATTTTTGTAGCTCTCCACCTTAAGCCATGTTAGCGATAACGCAACTTTAACCGGCCCAATTCCTGCGGCAGGAATTGAATTGCACTGTTCCAGGCGGCACAATGGTCTGGCTTTGCGGCCCCAATGGAACAGCGATGTAAAATCAATGGTTTCCCGCGTCATTCCAGTTGCCCCTTTTGACCTCGTGCTGTTTGGCGCGACTGGCGACCTGGCGCGCCGCAAAATTTTACCGGCCTTGTTCCACCGTTTTCAAATTGGTCAGTTCAGCAGCAATTGCCGGATTATCGGCAGTTCCCGCAGCGAGCTGACGGCAGAAGAGTTCCGCAACCAAACCGCAAATGCGATCCGCGAGTTCGGCCAGGATGTAGAAACCACACCAGACGAAATCGCTGCTTTCACGGCGCTTCTTGACTATGCCGCCGTGGATGCACGTGGCGACGCAGGCTGGGATGAGATTCACGAAAAACTACGCGACGATGCAGTGCGCGCTTTCTATCTGTCTGTTGGCCCGTCTCTGTTCACAGATATTGCTCGCCGCCTTAGCGAAACAGGTATTGCTTCGCCCGAAAGCCGCATTGTTCTGGAAAAGCCCTTCGGACACGACTTGGCCTCAGCCCAAGCTCTTAACGCCGCACTGAGGGAACACTTCGAGGAGCAGCAGATCTACCGGATCGACCATTACCTGGGCAAGGAGACGGTGCAGAACCTGATGGCGCTGCGCTTCGCAAACTCGCTGTTCGAGCCGCTCTGGAATTCCTCCCACATCGACCATGTGCAAATAACCGTGGCCGAAAGCATCGGCGTCGAAGGTCGCGGCGAGTACTATGACAAATCCGGTGCCATGCGGGACATGGTACAAAACCACCTGATGCAGCTTCTCTGCCTGACCGCAATGGAACCGCCGGCGCAGTTCACCCCCAACGCGGTGCGGGATGAGAAAGTCAAAGTGATCGAGGCGCTGCGCCCGGTGCCGCAGGAGAGCATTGCCCGCGGCCAGTACCGGTGCAGGAACGGCGGCAAAGACAGCGATGGATACCGCGACCATGCCGGCAACACTGCCAGCCGCACCGAAAGCTATATCGCGCTCAAGGTGGAGGTAGCGAACTGGCGCTGGGCCGGCACACCCTTCTATCTGCGTACCGGTAAACGCCTGCGCGAGCGCGTGAGCGAGATTGCCGTCTATTTCCGCGACCCGCCGCACAACATTTTCGAAGGCTCGGGAACAGTGCACGGCAACGTGCTGGTGATCCGGCTGCAGCCGGATGAGGGTATCACCCTGAAGACCACCATCAAGGATCCCGGCCCCGGCGGCATGCGGCTTACCGGTGCCAACCTGGACATGACCTTCGCCGACGAGCTGGCCGAATCGGGACGCCCGCAAGATGCCTATGAACGCCTGATTATGGATGTGATCCGTGGGAATCAGACCCTGTTCATGCGCGGCGACGAGGTCGAGGCCGCCTGGGCCTGGGCCGACCCGATCATCGCCGGCTGGCAGGACACAGGCGACACCCCGCAATCCTATGACAGCGGCAGTTCAGGTCCCGATGACTCACTCTTGCTGATCCACCGTGACGGCCGCCGCTGGCGCAGCGTCGGAGCGTAATATGGCCGCCCTCCCTTTCGCCACCGCAGTTTGCAGCAAAGGCACCACATGACCCTTCATTCCACACTGGCCGCCGTGACAGAGCGTATCATCCTCCGCAGCGAGGCGTCCCGCGCCGCCTATTTGGACAGGATGCGTGCGGCACAAGGCAAAGGCCCGGCCCGGGCCCATCTCAGCTGCTCCGGCCAGGCCCATGCCTACGCTGCCACTGGTGCGGACCAGCAGGCTTTGGCGGAAGCCTCAACTGGGCACCTGGGAATCGTCACCGCCTATAACGACATGCTGTCGGCGCATCAGCCGTTTGAGACCTATCCTGCGCTTATCCGCGACGCAGTGCGCAAGGCAGGCGGCACCGCGCAGGTGGCGGGCGGGGTGCCGGCGATGTGCGACGGTGTCACCCAGGGTGAGGCCGGCATGGAGCTGAGCCTGTTTTCCCGCGACACGATCGCCATGGCTGCGGGCGTCGCACTCAGCCACAATGTGTTCGACGCCGCGGTGTTCCTCGGTGTTTGCGACAAGATTGTGCCCGGCTTGGTTATCGGCGCCCAAGCCTTTGGCCATATCCCGGCGGTATTCCTGCCTGCAGGGCCGATGACCAGCGGCCTGGCCAATGACGAGAAGGCGCATATCCGCCAGAAATTTGCCGCCGGGGAAGTCACCCGCGAGGAGCTGCTGAAGGCAGAGATGGCGGCCTACCACGGCCCCGGCACCTGCACTTTCTACGGCACTGCCAACACCAACCAGATGCTGATGGAGTTCATGGGACTGCATCTGCCTGGATCGTCCTTCGTGAACCCCGGCACCCCCCTTCGTGAAGCCCTTACGGTTGAGGGCGCCAAGAGGGCGCTGTCGCTCAGCGCCCTTGGCAACAACTACACCCCGGTCTGCGAGGTTCTGGACGAGAAAGCTTATGCCAATGGCATCGTCGGGCTGATGGCAACCGGCGGCTCAACCAACCTGCTGATCCACCTGATCGCCATGGCGCGGGCGGGCGGCATCCTCCTCGACTGGCAGGACTTTGCGGATCTCTCGGAATCTGTGCCGCTGCTGGCCAAGGTTTATCCCAACGGGTTGGCCGACGTGAACCATTTCCACGCCGCAGGCGGACTTGGTTACATGATCGGCGAGCTGCTGAAGGCGGGCCTTCTGCACCCGGACACCAGGACGGTCGCAGGCGAAGGGCTGGAGCACTACACACAGGAGCCGTTCTTGTCAGGGGACGGGCTCACCTACCGCCAGGGCCCAGGGCAAAGCCTGAACGACGCGGTACTGCGCCCTGCCGAAGCGCCATTCCAGATGACCGGCGGGCTCAAGCGGCTGACCGGAAATCTGGGCACCTCTGTTATCAAAGTCTCGGCAGTCGCGAAAGAGCATCAGCTGGTCGAAGCTCCGGCCCGGGTCTTTCATGATCAGGAAGAGGCCAAAGCGGCGTTCAAAGCCGGTGAACTGACCAGCGACGTGATTGTGGTGGTGCGTTTCCAAGGCCCCAAGGCCAACGGCATGCCGGAGCTTCACAGCCTGACGCCGTTCCTTGGTATCCTGCAGGGCCGCGGCCAGAAGGTGGCGCTGGTTACTGACGGGCGGATGTCCGGAGCCTCCGGCAAAATCCCGGCGGCGATCCATGTGGTGCCCGAAGCCCTGGATGGCGGGCCGATTGCCCGGATCCGGGACGGCGACGTTCTGCGGCTCGATGCCGCTCGCGGCACGCTCGAAGTCCTGACAGAAGGCGCAATGGAACGCGAACCGGCCACTGCCGACCTCAGCGCATATCAGCACGGCACCGGCCGCGAGCTGTTTTCCCTATTCCGCCGCTCGGTTGCCTCAGCCGACGAAGGCGCCAGCGTATTTGGAGTTTGAATGATGCGGATTACCCCTCAGGACGCCAGCCTACGCACCTGCGAGATTTGCGCGATGGCGCCCGTGATGCCGGTGCTGGTGGTGGAGGACGCGGCCCATGCCCGCCCGCTTGCCGAAGCACTCGTGGCAGGCGGGCTGCCCGCACTGGAAGTCACCCTGCGCACCGGCGCGGCGCTAGAGGTGATCCGCGAAATGGCAAAGGTGAAAGGCGGCATTGTCGGTGCCGGCACGCTGATCACCCCCAAGGACGCCGAGGCCGCCAAGGAGGCCGGCGCCCAATTCGGTGTCTCGCCCGGCGCCACGGATTACCTTCTGGATGCCTGCGAATCCATCGGCCTGCCGCTCCTGCCCGGCGCTGCCACCGCAACTGAGGCAATGCGGCTGCTAGCCCGCGGCTACGGCATGCTGAAGTTCTTCCCGGCCGAAGCCTCCGGCGGCGCGCCCGCACTCAAGGCAATCGGCGCGCCCTTGCCGCAAATCTCCTTCTGCCCCACTGGCGGTATTACCCCCGCCAATGCCGAAAACTACCTGAGCCTGGGCAATGTAGTCTGTGCCGGCGGCAGCTGGGTTGCTCCCAGTGACCTGGTCCAGGCGCACAATTGGAGCGCGATTGAAGCCTTGGCTTGCGACGCGGCCACGCTGGGTCAAACGTGAACATTTTTCTCCCTGCGGCAGATCGCACGGGACAGGATCAGCAGGTGCTGCCGTGCCCGAACCCAAGCTCATTCTGATAGGCAAATAGCGCCGGTAACCCTCCTGTGTGCAGCAGCAGCACTTTTTGCCCTTTGGCGATAGAACCCGTTTCCAGCAGCCCTAACAGACCGGCAAACGTCTTGGCGGAGTAAACCGGATCCAGAAGGATTCCTTCTGTTATTGCCATGCGCTGTAACGCGGCGCGCGTGGCCGGCCCGGCCCGTCCATAACCGGGGGCGAGCGCACCATCCCAAGTGAGGATGTCCTCGCTTCCAAATGGGCGCGGTGCATTCATCAGATCTGCCAGATTTTGCGTCAATTGTTCGAGCCTGTCTTTTTGCAGCTGTGCATTTCTGCGAACACAGATGCCGTAAACCGGTGCGGTGATGCCGGCACGGCGTGTTCCTATCAGAAAGCCGGCATGGGTTGCGCCGCTTCCAGAAGGTACCACAGCCGCATCAAAGCTGCCGATCTGCGCAGCAAGTTCCTCTGCCGCCAGGACATAGCCCAAGGCGCCTAGGGGTGGATGCCCAAGACCCAGAGGAATGATGTAAGGATTGCAGCCCGCCTTGCGCAGCTCTTCTGCTTGCGCCTCCAGGGCTGCATCGGCTCCGGCTTCATTCTCGCCTTCCGGATAGCTAATGCTTTCCGCACCCAGAATGTCCGACAAATAAATATTGCCGGATCTGTAATAGAGTGGGTCCATCCCTGGCACCCGCTCTTCTCGCTGAAGAATGGCCCGCATCCCAAGTTTTGCAGCAGCCGCAGCAGCTGTTCGGCAAAAGTTCGACTGAACAGCGCCGGTAATCAGGATAGTATCCGCCTGGTCCGCTAGCGCTGCCCCCAGATAAAATTCCAGCTGGCGTGTTTTGTTTCCGCCGAAACTGAGCCCTGTCAGATCGTCCCGCTTGATCCAAAGATCGATTTCTAGCTCGTGCGACAACCGGTCCAGCCTTTCCAGCGGGGTCGGCTGAACCAACAGAGGGGCACGGGGAAAGGCCCGGAAGCAGTCCTTTGTCATGCTCATTTCGGATCCTTCACTATAGCCGTAGTTCACTGCTTCCAACAGTGAAGCCGTCACCGGTTCCGTCAATAATAAATGTTAGCACTGCGACTGAGCTCAGTTTCATCAGCTCTGACTGTTTCAGTTACTGAGACGGTTGCTTTGTCGTGTTTTGCTTCCCATGTGTTCTGAATGCACTGAATCCCCAAGGACCAGCCGGATGACAGAAACAAGTACAACACCAGCCCTTCGAGTCGATATTGTCTCGGATGTCGTCTGCCCTTGGTGTGCTGTCGGCTACAGCCAGCTCGCCTTTGCCGCCCGCCGCGCCGGGGTGGCATTGGATATCCATTGGCAGCCGTTTGAACTCAACCCGGACATGGCGACCGAGGGCGAGCACCTGCGCGAGCACTTGGCCGCAAAATACGGCAGCTCAGATGAACAATCCGCGCAAGTGCGCGCGAGTTTGACTGAAATGGGCGAAGCGCTGGGTTTCACCTTCCGCTTCTTTGACGGCATGCGGATCTACAACACCTTTCAGGCGCATCAGCTGATCGAATGGGCCGAGGGACAGGGCAACGGCCACGAGATGAAGCAGGCGCTGCTGAGCGCGTACTTCACTGATGGCAAGAATATCTCTGATCCAGAGGTATTGGTAATGACCGCCCAGAGCCTCGGCCTAAATGGCGCCGATGCGCGTGCGGCCCTGGAGAGCGGCAAACACGCGGACAGCGTGCGCCAGCGAGAGGCTTTCTGGGTGCAGCAAGGCATCCGCGGCGTGCCTGCGATGGTGTTCGATAGCCGCCATCTGGTGACCGGAGCGCAAGGCGTCGAGAATTACGCCAATATCCTTGAGCAGCTCGGGCACACAGTGAACCCGTTCTCCTGACCGCGGTGCCCGGTTATCGGTCAGGCCGCTCCCTAGTGCTCAAAGATCAGCCCGCAGGAAGACACTGAGCAATCGCCGTTTCCACCTTGTCCACCACCTCAGTGATCTGTTCGCCGGTGATGATATAGGGCGGTGCAAGCAGGATGTGGTCGCCCTTCCGGCCGTCGCGGGTGCCGGACATCGGATAACAGATCAAGCCGGCCTGAAACGCTGCCTTTTTGATTTTCCCAGCCAAACCCAGCCCCGGATCAAAGGGAGCTTTGGTTTCGCGGTCCGCGACCAGCTCCACTCCGCGAAACAACCCGCGACCGCGGATGTCGCCCACGTTCGGGTGCTGGCCAAAGCGCTCCTCCAGCGCGGCTTGCAGCTTCTCTCCCATCTCGGCGCAACGCTGCACCAGCCCGCGCTCCAGCATTGCCTTGACCACAGCCAGACCCGCAGCGGTCGCCACCGGATGGCCGATGTAAGTGTGCCCGTGCTGGAAGAAGCCGGAACCGTGCTCAATCGCCTCGTAGATTCTCTTGGTGCAAAGCATGGCTCCGATCGGCTGGTAACCTGCGCCCAGACCTTTGGCGATACACAAGATATCGGGCGCCACACCGTCGGCCTCGCAGGCAAAGAGATGGCCGGTGCGGCCCATGCCGCACATCACTTCATCAAGAATCAGAAGCACACCATACTTGTCACAGATCTCGCGGATACGCTTGAAATAGCCCTCAACCGCCGGCACCGCGCCAGAGGTGGCGCCAACCACCGGCTCCGCCATGAAGGCCATAACGGTTTCCGGGCCGAGGCGGAGAATTTCCGCCTCCAGCTCATTGGCAACCCGCTGGCCATAGTCATAGCTGCTCTCGCCTTCCGCCTTGCCCACATATTCGTAGCAAGGCGAGATGTGGGAAATTTCGATCAAGAGCGGCGCAAACTGCGTGCGGCGCCACTCGTTGCCGCCTGCTGCCAAGGCACCGAGAGTGTTGCCGTGGTAGCTTTGCTTGCGGGCAATGATGTGGCGGCGCTGCGGCTCGCCGCGCTCCAGGTGGTACTGGCGGGCAAGTTTGATTGCCGCCTCGGTCGCCTCGGAACCGCCAGAGACGAAATAGACCCGATCGATATCTCCCGGCGCGTTGGCCACCAGCAAGTCCGCCAGCTCTTCCGCCGGTTCCGAGGTGAGGAAACCGGTATGGGCAAAGGCCAATTTGCCAACCTGCTCTTGCACTGCCTTGATCACATCGGCGTCGGAATGGCCCAGGCAGGAGACCGCCGCGCCACCGGAGCCGTCGAAATAGCGCTTGCCGCTGGCATCGATCAGGTAACAACCGTCGCCTGCAACAGCAGTGGGCAGGCTGGCTTTGGTGTGGCGGGGAAAGACATGACTCATGATCAGCACTCCTTGAGCGTATGGCCCTGGGCCTTTGCGGCCTGAACGAAGGCGGCGACCGAGGCTGCATTATCTGCAAGAAGCCCGCCCTCTGGTGTTTCGATGTTATTCTCAAATCCGATTCGCGCATCCCCGCCCGTAGCAATTGCAGCCAGCAGGCAGGCGCGTTCATGCCGGCCAAAAGCACAGACAGTCCAGTTGAGACGCATATCCGCCGCAGCGTCACGGAAGGCCGCGAGCCCCCTGGGCTTCGCCAGAACAGGCGGGCTGTACGTGCCCAGAACAAAGATCGCATCGCGCATGACACCCGGAACGGTGCCGTCCTGGTACCAGGCGCGCAGTTGGGCGATGCAGTCCGGACCGTACAGGATATGCTGCACTTCCGTGCCTGCTTCCGCGCACAGGGCATAGGCGCGCGCGGCAAGCTCCGCGTCCCGGGCCATTTCCCTCACCGAGACAGAGGCCGCTGCAGGGCGCAGCTTGTCCAGACAGGTGAACTGGTCCTCCACGTTGTAAAGCCCGGCGCTTTCCGTGGTGATCTGCACCGCCATTGCCGGCGCGCTTTCCCGCACTGCATCAAGGGCTTCACGGTAGCGGCCTGCGTCCAGTGAATGGCGCCCTTCAGCGTCCCGCACATGTAAATGCAAAGCCCTGGCCCCCTCGGAAAAACAAGCGGCGGCGGCCTGTGCTGTCTGTTCGGGCGTCACCGGCAGTTGCGGATGATCCGCACGTGTGCGCCGGGCGCCATTCGGTGCAACCATCAATTTGTACTCTGCCACTGTCTGCCTCCTATGCAGCAAGTCCTGCCGCGATGCAGGCCACGGCCGACGGAACCTTGGGCTATCAGCACAAGCAATCTCAACATCACAACTCCAGAACATTTGTTCTGAAGCAGAGCACATCCGGCGACGCCTTGCCGACGCAAGCTGAACATGCAACCTCTGGACCTAAGCAAGCACATGCTCTGGCCCTAACGAATTCTCGGAATCTGACGTTTCTGGTACATAATACGCCTCAGTAGCCCTGTAGGGTGCCAGGCAGCCTGATTCACTTCTAACGCCGAAAGGACATGTCATGGACGGCACGTTCAACGAAAACGATCTCTCCCGTGTGGTCGAGGCCGACAAGGCCCACATGTGGCACCACCTGTTCCAGCACAAGGCGCTGGAATCCTCCGACCCGCGCATCATTGTCGAGGGCAAGGGCATGCGCGTCTGGGATCAGAACGGCAAGGAATTCCTGGATGCTGTGTCCGGCGGGGTCTGGACCGTCAACGTCGGCTACGGCCGCGAGAACATCTGCAAGGCGGTATACGACCAGCTGATGAAGGTCTGCTATTTTGCGAACTCCGCGGGCTCCATCCCCGGCGCGCTGTTTGCAGAGAAACTGATCTCCAAGATGCCGGGCATGACCCGCGTCTACTACACCAACTCCGGATCCGAGGCCAACGAGAAGGCCTTCAAGATGGTCCGCCAGATCGCCCACAAGAAATATGGCGGCAAGAAAACCAAGATCCTGTACCGCGACCGCGATTACCACGGCTCCACCCTGGCAACTATGTCGGCAGGCGGCCAGGATGAGCGCAACGCTCAGTACGGCCCCTTTGCACCCGACTTTGTCCGCGTCCCGCACTGCATGGAATACCGCAAGCATGAGTTGGGCCTGGAGCATCTTTCGGGCCGCGAATTCGGCATCGCCGCTGCTGACGCCATCGAAGAAGTCATCCTGCGGGAAGGCCCGGAAACCGTTGGTGCCCTGTGCCTGGAGCCGGTGACCGCGGGCGGCGGCGTGATCGAAGCGCCGGAAGGCTATTGGGAGCGTGTGCAGGAGATCTGTAAGAAGTACGATGTGCTGCTGCATATCGACGAGGTTGTCTGCGGCGTTGGCCGTACCGGAAAATGGTTCGGCTATCAGCAGTACGGCATCAAGCCCGATTTCGTGACTATGGCCAAAGGTGTGGCCTCCGGTTATGCGGCGATTGCCTGTATGGTTACCACTGAGGAAGTCTTTGAGATGTTCAAGGACGACACCTCCGATCCGATGAACTACTTTCGCGACATTTCCACCTTCGGCGGCTGCACCGCGGGCCCCGCAGCGGCGCTGGTGAACATGCAGATCATCGAGGACGAAAACCTGCTGGATAACTGCGCAGCCATGGGCGAGCGGATGCTGGACAACCTGCGCAAGCTGCAAGAGAAGCACGCCGTGATCGGCGATGTACGCGGCAAGGGTCTGTTCCTGGGTGCCGAGCTGGTGCAGGATCGCGATACCAAGGAGCCGGTGGACGAGAAGCTGGCCCAGCAGGTCGTCGCGGAATGCGGAGCGCAGGGTGTGATCATCGGCGTCACCAACCGCTCGCTCCCGGGCCGCAACAACACCCTGTGCTTCAGCCCGGCGCTGATCGCCACCGCGGACGACATCGATGCGATCTGCGATGCGGTCGACAAAGCTCTGACCAAAGTTTTCGGCTGACAACCTCTCCCTGTTGGACGAACAAACTGCGCCCCGGATTGTCCGGGGCGTTTTCTTATTTCGTGCCGCCGGTTTAGGGGGCGCGAGGTCCGGCTGCCAAACGGCCCATCCTTGACGCGATTTCTTCAAACAAAAATCGGGAGTGGCCTCTGGACGGCACCACAGTCCACCTCAGGCTATTGAGTAATGACTATCGGCGCCGCGCGAAAGCACGGCGCCTGGCCCAACGGGCAAACTGCAGTCTTCGATTGCTTCTCAGCAGGCGGGAGAGCCCTGCCCTCCGCCCACTTCAAACCAGCTGGAACAGAATACCCGACAGCACGGCACCGCTCACGCCCAGGCTCAGATAGGCTGCAAAAACCTTCGGTTTCACCAGCGACCAGACCGCCGCCATGGCGGGAACAGAGCTGACTGCACCCGCCACCATAAATGCCATGGCCGCACCTGCGCTCATTCCCTGCTCCATCAATCCCGCCAGCAGCGGTGGCGCGACATAGGAGTTAAGGTAGGCTGGCATGCCGACCAGTGCAGCAATGGCAATCGGCAGAACACCTTCACCTCCCACCAGCCCGGCGATCACATCGGCCGGAACATAGTGGACCAGAAGCGACTCCAGAACATAGGCCAGGGCCAGCCATTTCAGCAGGAACAGCCCATTGGAGACTAACTCTTCGCGGAACTTCACCCTGCGGTCGCCCTCGGTCCAAAAGCGCCAGCTCGGCTTGGAATCCGGCTTTGGCCCGCCGCAGCCGCAGCAGCTCTGGGTCTCCTGCTTGCGCAGCGGATTGGTGAATACACCCTGCCCCCGCAGCAGCTTGATGGCAAAGCCGCCAAACAGCCCCAACGCAACGGCAGCCACCGCCTTACCGATAGCGAAGGGCCAGCCCAAAGCCCCTGCGGTGATTAAAAGCGTCGGCGGGTCGATCAGCGGCGAGGACAGCCAAAAGGCCATTACCGCCGACAAGGGCGCGCCCAGCGCCAGCAGCCCGGCAATGAACGGGATCACTTCGCAAGAGCAAAACGGCGCCAGCCCGCCAAACAGCGCGGCGAGGAATATCATCCTAGTTTCACGGCCCTCAAAGGCACGGGCAACCATCATTTCTGCGCCCGTCGCCTTGAGATAGGCGAGCAGCAGCACAGCAAACAGGATGTAGCGGGCCGTACTGCCCAACGCTGTGAGGGCAAACTCCAGAACAGAACGGAAGTTGCCCGGATCAAGGACAGCAGCGCCTGCCAGCAGAGCAATGCTCAGAGCCCAGGGCGTCTTCAGCCCGTTGCCCAACAACTTCGCGCGGCGGGGGCTTTGTGTCAGATCAGCCATCGCTTGTCCCCTTTTTGCCTGCATCCGCGCAGCATTCCTGCAAGATGAAGCCGGCCAGCGCTTCCAGCCGTTTGTAGTCGGCCCGGCAGGAGGTGCTGCGCCCCTCGCGCGCCTGTACCACCACCCCTGCTGCAGCTAGGAACTTCAGATGATGCGCCAGCGTCGAGGGCGCAATGCCGGTGCGGCTCTGGATCTCCCCAACAGTCAGCCCGTGATCGCCTGCGCGTATCAGGCATCGCAGCACTTGCAACCTTGCTTCGGACCCCATGGCCGCAAAGCCCTGTGCAGCCTCTTCCCATTCCATGAATCCAACCCCTACTTGATTCGATATAACTAGTTTTATAGTTATAAAAGCGCATTGCAAGAGGAGAACACCGCTAGCCTATCGAAACCTGCAAATGGATGTGATCGTCATGCCGTGCTGCACGGCAGCCCTGAAAACGCAGCTTGCTGGAACGCAATCCCAGCCGCTCCTGCAGATGCGGTTCCAGAAAAACCTTCTCAACCCTGCCGTCTGCCATCAAAACCTGCAGCAGGCGGCGGGTGCGATCCGTGTCTATATACAATTCCCGCCACATCGGCTGCAGCACCTGAAGATCCCAGCGCAGAGTAAACCAGGCACCGGGACACTCCGACGGCCCCTGCTCAAAGGCAAAATAGCCGATCGGAGACCTGGTAGCCTTGGGCCTGAAACCGGTTGCATCCGCATAGAAGAAAGCGAGATCCGCCTTGCGGCCATCATGGTGGGACAAGTGCGGAAGCAGCGGAAAGCCGGCAACGAACGGAAAATTCGCATCAAGAACCTGCGTGACAGTGCCCGGATAGTCTGCGTCCACCGCTGCTGCCGTGTCCTGCAGAACCTCCGCCAATTCCGGCGACACGTAGTTCCGGTTCATCGCGCAATAGAGCCAGGACTGCACTTGCAGGGAGCTATCTTCCCAGCAACTGAGGGCAACCCGCCCGAATTGCGGCGCAGCCCAAGTGGCGGACAGGCTGAGACCCGCGTAGAGCAAAACGAACGGCACCAGCCTGCGGCGGAACAAGAGTGCCCCAAGCCAGGCAATCCCCCCGAGCTGAGTGAGAAGTGTCAAAAGAACAACGATTGCCAGATGGCCAAGGAATTTAAACATGGCGGCACGCTGGCACCGCACGCCAGCCAGAGCAAGCTGCAGATTCCTCCAAACTGGCCCTAAGTCCAGATTGCGCCCCGTTTAGGTCCACCCTAAGGTGGCCTGCATGGCCATCTCAGTTGACACCTTCTTTCTGAACCCGGACGCCCAGGGAACCTTGCAGGCCCAGATCCAGGAAATGATTGCCGAAGGCATTCTGTCCGGCCGCTTCCGGGTTGGGGAGAAACTGCCGTCCTCGCGCAAGCTGGCAGCACACCTGGGCATCAGCCGGATCACTGTCACGCTGGCCTACACTGAATTGCTGGCCAATGACTACCTCACCTCACGCGGGCGGTCCGGGTATTTTGTCTCTGACAATGCACCGGTGCCGCCCTCCTATACGCCGCAGCAGAAAACTGGCGATACGCTTGACTGGGGCAAGGTGATGGCACGCAGCTTCACCGGCGGCGACACCCCGCGCAAACCGCAGGACTGGCGCGAATACCGTTATCCCTTCATCTATGGCCAGGCAGACGCCTCGCTTTTTGACCACGCCAACTGGCGGCTTTGCGCCCTGCGTGCATTGGGACAAAAAGACTTCTCTGCACTGGCCAATGACTATTTTGACCAGGACGACCCGCTGCTGATCGAATATATCGCCCGGCACACACTGCCACGGCGCGGGATCACGGCACGTCCAGAAGAGATCCTGATCACGCTCGGCGCCCAAAATGCACTTTGGATCACCTGCCAATTGTTGCTGAACCGCGGCCGAAGGGCGGCGGTGGAAGACCCGGCCTACTACACTCTGCGCGACCAGGTAGTACAGACCCGATGCCAGGTCGATTGTATTCCAGTGGATGAGCGCGGCCTCCCTCCCGGAAGCATTCCCGACGATACAAACGTTATCTTCTGCACGCCCAGCCACCAGAGCCCGACCACCTTTACGATGCCGATGGAACGGCGCAAAGAACTGCTTCAGCGCGCCAGTGAAATTGATGCCGTTATCGTCGAGGACGATTACGAGTTTGAGATGTCCTTCCTTGGTGCGCCCTCTCCATCACTTAAGTCTCTCGATACCGAAGGCCGGGTGATTTATGCGGGCAGTTTCTCCAAGTCGCTTTTTCCGGGTCTGCGGCTTGGCTATCTGGTCGGCTCGGAGCCATTTATCCGCCAGGCCCGCGCCTTGCGGGCCAGCGTGCTCCGGCATCCGCCCGGACACGTCCAGCGTACCGTCGCATATTTCCTCTCTCTCGGCCATTACGACGCGCAGATCCGGCGCATAGCCAAGGTTTTGCACGACCGGCGCGCCGTTATAGAGGATGCGATCCGCAAGCATGGATTGACCATTGCCGGCGTCGGCAGCTTTGGCGGTTCGGCTTTGTGGATGCAGGCACCCGAGGATGTTGACGCCACTGCAGTGGCAGAGCGGCTGCGCGCGAAAAGTGTGATCATCGAACCCGGGGCCCCCTTCTTTTCTGCGGAGCACCGCAAGCAGAATTTTTACCGGCTTGGCTATTCCTCGATTCCTGCAACCAGAATTGAACCAGGTCTGGCATTGCTGGCCCAAGCGCTGAAACAGCGCTGAGCGGGTTTCCTCCCCTCGCGCACCCAAGGTGAAAAAATGATACCAGAAGTATCATCTGTCGATACTTGATATTTTTGAGCTCCAGCAGGCGTGACCGGCTGAACCTTATGTGAAAAAACCGTCCGGCTATTTTCATGAGTCCATATTTGGACCTATTCCAGTGGATCAACTGGCCCTAACCGGACACACCACTGCCCCCTAAACCAGAGTCAATTCCCGGCAGTCTGGCCCGGGCGGAATATGCGTCTCACTCAGGAGCAAAACCCATGAAAATGACCACCGAAGAAGCCTTCGTCAAAGTGCTTCAGATGCACGGCATCGAGCATGCCTTTGGTATTATCGGCTCGGCCATGATGCCGATCTCCGACATCTTCGAGCCGGCGGGCATCACCTTCTGGGATTGCGCCCACGAGGGATCCGGCGGTATGATGGCAGACGGTTATACCCGCGCCACCGGCAAGATGTCGATGATGATCGCGCAAAACGGCCCCGGCATCACCAACTTCGTCACCGCTGTCAAAACCGCTTACTGGAACCATACCCCGCTGCTGCTGGTTACCCCGCAAGCCGCAAACAAGACCATGGGTCAGGGCGGCTTCCAGGAAATGGAACAGATGCGCATGTTCGCTGACTGCGTCTGCTACCAGGAAGAAGTGCGCGACCCGTCCCGCATGGCAGAGGTCCTGAACCGCGTGATCATGCAAGCCAAGCGCAACTCTGCTCCGGCCCAGATAAACGTGCCGCGCGACTACTTCACCCAAGTCGTCGACATCGAGCTGCCGGCGGTCGTCGACTTTGAACGCCCCGCAGGCGGCACCGACGCCGTGAATGAAGCGGCTGAACTGCTGTCGAACGCAAAATTCCCGGTCATCCTGAACGGTGCCGGCGTTGTCATCGGCGGCGCGATCCCGTCCTCGATGGCCCTGGCCGAACGCTTGGACGCGCCGGTCTGCGTTGGCTACCAGCACAATGACGCCTTCCCCGGCTCGCACCCGCTGTTCGCTGGCCCGCTGGGCTACAACGGCTCCAAGGCCGGCATGGAACTGATCTCCAAAGCCGACGTCGTTCTGGCCCTGGGCACCCGCCTGAACCCGTTCTCGACCCTGCCCGGCTACGGCATCGACTACTGGCCGACCGACGCGAAGATCATCCAGGTTGACATCAACCCGGACCGCATCGGCCTGACCAAGAAAGTCACCGTCGGCATCGTCGGCGACGCCAAGCAGGTTGCAGACACCATCCTGGGCAAACTGTCCGGCACCGCAGGCGACGAGGGCCGCGACGAGCGCAAGGCGCTGATCGCACACACCAAATCCTCCTGGGCGCAGGAACTGTCCTCGATGGACAGCGAGCAGGACGATCCCGGCACCACCTGGAACGAGCGTGCCCGCGCTGCCAAGCCTGACTGGCTGTCGCCGCGCCGTGCATGGCGTGCGATCCAGGCCGGCCTGCCGAAGGATGCGATCATCTCCTCCGACATCGGCAACAACTGCGCCATCGGCAACGCCTACCCGTCCTTCGAGGAAGGCCGCAAGTACCTGGCCCCCGGCCTGTTCGGCCCCTGCGGCTACGGCCTGCCGGCGGTTGTCGGTGCGAAAATCGGCTGCCCAGACGTTCCGGTTGTCGGCTTCTCCGGCGACGGCGCCTTCGGCATCGCAGTGACCGAGCTGACCGCAATCGGCCGCGAAGAATGGCCCGCCGTGACCCAGGTTGTCTTCCGCAACTACCAGTGGGGCGCGGAAAAGCGTAACTCCACCCTGTGGTTCGACGACAACTTTGTCGGCACCGAGCTGGACACCCAGGTGTCTTATGCCGGTATCGCCAATGCTTGCGGCCTGAAAGGTGTGATTGCCCGCACTCAGGAAGAGCTGACCGACGCCCTGCGCCAGGCCTGCGAAGACCAGAAGAAAGGCATCACCACCCTGATCGAAGCGATGATCAACCAGGAACTGGGCGAGCCCTTCCGCCGCGACGCGATGAAGAAACCGGTTCAGGTTGCAGGCATCAGCAAGGACGACATGCGTCCGCAGAAAGTCTAAGACCATGGATTTGCCCTTTGACCTGTCCACCGGCCAAGGGGCATTTTTGGCCGCCGCGTTATTCACGGCGGCCGTTATCCGGGGCTTCTCAGGTTTCGGATTTTCCGCGATTTTCATCATTTTGGCAGCCTTGACAACCAACCCGCTGCCGCTGATCCCGGTGGTGTTTTCCTGCGAAATTGCCATGACCGCCTTTCAGGCACGGGACATCCGCCCGCATATCGACTGGCACCGGGCCATTGCCCTGCTGGCAGGCGCCGCCATCGCCACCGTGCCCGCCATCGCTATCATGGCGCGGCTGGGGGAGCAGGAAGCCCGGCTGGCAATCTCGAGCCTGATCCTGGTCCTCAGCCTGGTTCTGCTGAGCGGCTGGCAACTGGAGCGCCCCGTGGGGCGCAACGGCAATGTAGGCGTAGGTGCCATTGCAGGCATTGCCAACAGTGCCGGCGTCGGTGGCCTGCCCGTGGCGGCCTTTCTAACCGCGCAGCCGGTTCCGCCTGCGGTGTTCCGGGCCACGATGATCGTGTTCCTGACCGGCATTGACCTGATGGCGCTTCCGGTTATGGCCGCAAACGGACTGGTCGGACCGGAAACCCTGACGGGCATCCTGCTGGCCTTTCCCATTCTGGGCCTCGGCATCTGGGCCGGGTCCCATAGTTTCAAGGCGGTCTCGCAAAGGCTGTTCCGCCGCGCGGTGGTTCTGATGCTGACCGCGCTTTCGCTGATCAATATCGCGCGGCTGGCGTTCTGATACCCGCCCTGCCCCGAAACCGTTGTTACAGGACCTGACCCTCGTGACCCAAACCTTGTCCCCGCTCGAACTGCTGAAGGCCGAAGCCCCGGCGACCCGTCCAGTTGTTGCGCTGAGCGAGGGCACTGACCCCCGTGTGGTTGCAGGCGCTCTGGCCGCGCATCAGGCCGGCATCGCCGATGTGATCCTGGTCGGCCCGCAGGCTGAAGTCGAAGCCGCGCTGCAAGCCGAGGGCGCCGAAGCCAGCGAAGGCGTCGCGATCCACGACCCGGCCGCCTCGGATCTGACTGCAAGCTTTGCGGTAGAGTACTATGATCTGCGCAAACACAAGGGCGTGGATGAGGCAAAAGCCCGAGCTGCAGCTGAAACCCCGCTAGTCTATGCCGCCATGCTGGTACGCTTGGGTCATGCCACCGGCACCGTCGGCGGTGCCGAGCATACAACCGGCGACGTGGTGCGCAGCGCGATCCAAGTAATCGGTATGGCGCCGGATGCAGGCATGGTCTCTTCCTTTTTCCTGATGTACCCGCCTGCAAGCGCGCCAGAGGATGCCCGCGCGATGCTCTATTCCGACTGCGGACTGGTGATTGACCCAAGTCCCAATGAAATGATGTCGATCGCCGCTGCCTCTGCACAGTCAGCCAGCACACTTATGCGGGTGGATCCTAAGCTGGCCTTTCTCAGCTTCTCCACCAAGGGCAGCGCCAAGCACCCGGCAGTGGACAAGGTGACTGAAGCCCTGGCGCTGTTCCAGGACACACACCCGGACCTGCCAGCCGATGGCGAACTGCAATTCGATGCCGCCTTCGTACCGTCGGTGGGTGAACGCAAGGCACCCGGCTCCGGCGTCGCAGGCCAGGCCAACGTGATGATCTTTCCCAACTTGGATGCCGGTAACATCGGTTACAAAATCACCCAACGGCTAGGCGGCTACTCCGCCATCGGCCCGGTTCTGCAGGGACTGGCCAGACCCGCCAACGACCTGTCGCGCGGCTGCAGTGCCGAGGATGTCACCCAGATCATCGCCGTCACCATCCTGCAGGCTACGGGCGCCAAGCGCCCGGAAATTTGAACAAATGTTCCAAAAGACTAAACCGTTGCAGAACACTATTCCCATATTGAGGCTTTCCGTCATACGGTCGCCCGAAACACCCAACAGGACCCGCCCATGACTCATCAGCAGCCAATCCTGAACACCTCGCCTAAGGTTTCGGATGAGATCCGGAAGACCACCTGCTACATGTGCGCCTGCCGCTGCGGCATTAATGTGCATATGAAGGACGGCAAGGCCGCCTACATCGAGGGCAACCGCGACCACCCGGTCAACAAGGGTGTTTTGTGCGCCAAAGGGTCTGCAGGCATCATGCAGGTCAACGCCCCCTCTCGGCTGAGGGCGCCAATGATGCGAACCGGGCCGCGGGGGTCGGGGCAATTCAAGGAAATCACCTGGGACGAGGCTCTGGCCATTGCCGTGGGCTGGCTGGAACCGATCCGCCATGAGGCACCGGAACAGCTGGCGTTTTTCACCGGGCGCGACCAGTCGCAAAGCTTCACCAGTTTCTGGGCGCAAAGCTATGGCACGCCGAACTATGCCGCGCATGGCGGCTTCTGCTCGGTCAATATGGCGACCGCTGGCATCTACACCATGGGCGGGGCGTTTTGGGAATTCGGCCAGCCCGACTGGGAACACACCAAGCTGTTCATGCTGTTCGGCGTGGCAGAGGACCACGACTCCAACCCGATCAAGATGGGCATCGGCAAGATCAAGAAGCGCGGTGCGCGGGTGATCGGCGTCAATCCGATCCGCTCCGGCTATAACGCGGTGGCGGATGACTGGGTCGGCATAACTCCCGGCACTGACGGCCTGTTTATCCTGTCGATGATCCACGTGCTGATGAAGGCTGGCAAGATCGACCTCGACTATCTCAGCCGCTTTACTAACGCGCCCGTGCTGATCAACGCGTCAGAGGGGCCGGACAAGGGCCTGTTCCTGCGCGACGACGATGGCAAGATGCTGGTCATCGACCGCAATACCGGCCAGCTGACCCCGTTTGACCAGCCCGGCGTGCGCCCGGACCTGTCGGCGGTCTACGAAAAAGACGGCGCCATCCATCGCCCGGTGTTCCACCTGATGGCCGAGCGCTACCTGGCGGATGAATACGCCCCTGAAGCGGTGGCAGACAAATGCGGCATCCCGGCGAAACGCATCCGCGCCATTGCCGGTGAACTGGCCCGCGTCGCCTTTGACGAGGCGTTTGAGCTGGATGTCGAATGGACCGACTTCCGCGGTGAGAAACACTCCAAGATGACGGGCCGCCCGGTCTCGATGCACTCGATGCGCGGGGTTTCGGCACACGCGAACGGCTTCCAGACCTGCCGCGCGCTGCATGTGCTGCAGATCCTCTTGGGCACCGTCGAGGTTCCCGGCGGCTTCCGCTTCAAACCGCCCTACCCCAAGCCGGTTGAGGCGCACCCGACACCGCACTGCAA
This sequence comes from Leisingera sp. ANG-M6, assembly GCF_000813905.1. Taxonomy (NCBI): domain Bacteria; kingdom Pseudomonadati; phylum Pseudomonadota; class Alphaproteobacteria; order Rhodobacterales; family Roseobacteraceae; genus Leisingera; species Leisingera sp. ANG-M6. Next base: position 285,317 of record NZ_JWLG01000013.1, on the reverse strand, counting down.
ATCTACGCCCGACACCCCTCTGGACGGCCCGCACCTGGGCTTTGTCCGCGGCCCGGAGCACCTGGCATTGAAGGAAGACGGCAGCCCCGCACGCATCGACAAGGCCTTCACCTGGGAAAACCCAATGTCGGCCCATGGCCTCATGCACATGGTGATCTCCAACGCGCATGCGGGCGATCCCTACAAAATCGACACGCTGTTCATGTACATGGCCAACATGTCGTGGAACTCCTCCATGAACACCAAGGGTGTAATGGAGATGCTGACCGACAAGGATGAAAACGGTGATTACAAGATCCCGCATATCATCTACTCGGATGCCTATTCGTCGGAGATGGTGGCCTTTGCCGATCTGATCCTGCCCGACACCACCTATCTGGAGCGCCACGACTGCATTTCGCTGCTGGACCGCCCGATCTGCGAAGCGGATGCAGCGGCAGATGCCATCCGCTGGCCGGTGATTGAGCCGGACCGGAATGTCCGCGGCTTCCAGACGGTGCTGATCCAGCTCGCCAACCGGATGAAGCTGCCGAACTTCACCAACGAGGACCGGACGCCCAAGTGGAAGGATTACGCCGACTACATCGTCAACCACGAGCGCAAGCCGGGTATCGGCCCGCTGGCAGGCTTCCGCGGTGAAAACGGCGACAAGGAAGGCCGCGGCGCAGTGAACCCTGAGCAGCTGGACAAATACATCGAAAACGGCGGTTTCTACGTCGCCCACATCCCGGAAGGTGCCGACTACTACAAACCTTGGAACACCGCCTATCAGGACTGGGCGGTGGGCATGGGCATCTATGACAGCCCGCAGCCCTATCTGTTCCAGCTTTATGTGGAGCCGATGCGCAAGTTCCAGCTGGCTGCAGAGGGCCACGGCGAACGCCAGCCCCCCGAGCATCTGCGCCAGCGGGTGAAGGACGTCATGGACCCACTGCCAATCTGGTACGAGACCGACCAGCAAGGCAACGAGGGTTTTACAGTCAACGCGCTAACCCAGCGCCCGATGGCGATGTACCACTCCTGGGGCACCCAAAACGCCTGGCTGCGGCAGCTGCATGGACGCAATCCGCTATATGTCCCAACCAAGCTGATGCGCGAGCATGGGCTGCAGGACGGCGACTGGGCCAAGGTCACCTCGCCGCACGGGGAAATCACCGTGCCGGTGATGGAGATGGCGGCACTCAATGACAACACCGTCTGGACCTGGAACGCCATCGGCAAGCGCAAAGGCGCATGGGCACTGGAACAGGATGCGCCGGAGGCCACCAAGGGCTTCCTGCTCAATCACCTGATCCACGAGTTGCTGCCCGCCAAGGGCGACGGCATGCGGTGGGCGAACTCAGACCCGATCACCGGCCAGGCGGCCTGGTTCGACCTCAAAGTCAAAATCGAAAAGGCCGCGACGCCTTCTGACCTGCAGGAAAGCCAGCCGGCCTTCCCGGCGCAAGAGTCCCCGGTCGGCACCGGCCCGAAAGAACTGAAGTGGAAAGTAGGCAAATGACCGAGCTCCCCAACTCCACAGAACGCAAGATGGGCCTGGTCATCGACCTGGACACCTGCGTCGGCTGCCATGCCTGCGTGATCTCCTGCAAAGGCTGGAACACGGAAAACTACGGCGCGCCGCTCAGTGATCAGAATCCCTATGGCGGCGATCCTTCAGGCACCTTCCTGAACCGGGTTCACTCCTATGAGGTGCAGCCTGCGGACGGCCATGCGCAGCTAATTCATTTCCCCAAGTCCTGCCTGCACTGCGAGGACGCGCCCTGCGTCACCGTCTGCCCCACCGGCGCCAGCTACAAGCGCGCCGAGGACGGCATCGTGCTGGTGAACGAGGACCACTGCATCGGCTGCGGCCTTTGCGCTTGGTCCTGCCCGTATGGCGCGCGGGAACTGGACTTGGCCGAGGGCGTGATGAAGAAATGCACCCTCTGCGTTGACAGGATCTATAACGAGAACCTGCCGGAGGTGGACCGCATCCCCTCCTGCGTGCGCACCTGCCCCGCAGGCGCGCGGCATTTCGGCGATCTAGGCGACCCGGACAGTGATGTCTCTAAACTGGTGGCAGAGCGCGGCGGCATGGACCTGATGCCGGAAATGGGCACCAAACCGGTAAATAAATACCTGCCGCCCCGCCCCAAGGACCAGATAGAGGAGCAGATCGACATTCTCGCCCCGCTGCTTGCGCCGGTTGCTGAGGAGCCGCAGGGCTTCATGGGCTGGCTGGACAAGGCCCTCGACAAACTTCCGGGAGGAGCGAACTGATGCATCCTGCACCCTCAGTCATCATCTTTACCACCCTGTCGGGTCTGGGTTTTGGCCTGCTGTTCTTCCTCGGGCTCGGTCAGCCAGCTGTGACCGGCACAGTAGCCTTCGTGTTCTATGCCATTGCCTTTGGCCTGGCCTGCGGCGGCCTGCTGGCCTCGACCTTCCACCTGGGCCACCCGGAGCGCGCCTGGCGTGCCCTCACCCAGTGGAAAACCAGCTGGCTCAGCCGTGAAGGCGTCTGCGCGGTCGGAGCTCTGATCGTCATGGGCTTTTATGCGCTTGGCGCGGTCTTCATGGACAGCCAGTGGACTCTGCTGGGCTGGATCGGTGCGGCATTGAGCCTGGCCACCGTCTTCACCACCTCAATGATCTACACCCAATTGAAAACCATCCCGCGCTGGAACATGGAATTGACGCCTGCAATGTTTCTGTCTTTCAGCCTGGCAGGCGGCGCGCTGCTGGCCGGAGCGGAGTCGGTGGCGCCCTGGCTGCTGGCCATCGCAGGCGCGGTGCAGCTGGCCTATTGGACCAAGGGCGATAAGGCGCTTGAAAACTCTGGCACCAGTCTGGGCACCGCCACCGGCCTTGGCGACCGCGGCGCGGTCCGCGCCTTTGAACCGCCGCACACCGGCTCCAACTATCTCTTGCGCGAGTTTGTGCATGTGGTCGGCCGCAAGCACGCGCAGAAGCTGCGGATGATTGCCTTTATCCTCGGCTTTGCCCTGCCGCTGCTGCTGATCTTGACCCCGGTTCAGGGCATCGTGATCAAGCATGTGTTTGCCGCCCTCGCGGTGCTGTCACATCTCGCAGGCGTCGCCACCTCACGCTGGCTTTTCTTTGCCCAGGCCGAACATGTGGTTGGCCTCTACTACGGCAAACGCTGATATCTACCGGGGCGCCGAAGGGGCGCCTCAATTTTTTGAAGTATTTTTTACCGTAGGTGTCACAAACGCCCTGGCTGCCTCGTCCTGTTCCTGAAGCGATTAGAAAGGAACAGAACTATGACCCAACGCCTAGACTACTTCGCCATTGCTCCCGAACTGTTCCAGCCGATGCTGGAGCAGGAGAAGCTGTTCAAGGACAGCACGCTGGAGCACAGCCTGGTGGAACTGGTGAAACTGCGGGCCTCGCAGATCAACGGCTGCGCCTTCTGCATCCACATGCACAGCCACGACCTGCGCGCACATGGTGAAAGCGAGGACCGGATGCAACTGCTGAATGCATGGCGGGAATCCTCTCTCTACTCGAAGAGGGAACGTGCCGCGCTGGCCTGGTGCGAAGCGCTGACGCGGGTGGAAACAACCGGTGCCCCGGATGCGGATTACGAGGAAGCAACCAGGCTGTTCTCTCCACGTGAGCAAGTGGTGCTGACACTGTTGATCAGCGCCATCAACGCATGGAACCGCATTGCAATCGGCTTCCGCACCCCGCATCCTGCCGCTGAGGAGGCCAACGCCGCGTGACAGCTCAGGAAAGGGACGAAGGAACCGACGCGTTCCTGACAGCGCGGCCGCGATTGTTTGCGGCCGCCTACCGGATGCTGGGCACGGTCAGCGACGCCGAAGACATCCTGCAGGATGCGTTCCTGCGCTGGCAGACAGCACCCCGGAAGGACGTGCAGGACCCTACAGGCTACCTGATGCGGATCACCACCCGGCTGTGCCTGGACCAGCTGAAATCGGCCCGGGTGCGGCGCGAGACGTATCCCGGCGAATGGCTGCCGGAGCCTCTGCTGACCGAGGACGTGGCTGATCAGTTGGATCATGACGTCTCGATTGCCCTTCTGCTGGCACTGGAAACCCTTTCACCGCTGGAACGCGCTGCCTTCCTGTTGCATGACATCTTTGACAGCTCATACGGTGACATTGCCACCGCCCTCAACCGCACCCCTGACGCTTGCCGGCAGCTCGCTGCGCGGGCACGGCGCAAAGTGCAGAAGCTGCGGCCAGAGCGCCCCGCGGACCCGGATCAGGGGCGGGAATTGACCGAGGCCTTCTTTCGCGCGTCCAGAACCGGTGACACAGCAACGCTAACCCAGCTTCTGGCGCAGGATGTGCAGCTGATCTCTGACGGCGGCGGCAAGGCGATGGCCGCCCTCAATCCGATTTACGGCCGGGACAAAGTGCTGCGGCTCATGGAAGGTATCGCACGCAAGTTTGCCAACACGCTTCCGAAACGCTGGCGTTTTTGCCGCCTGAACGGCCTCCCGGCAGTGCTGAACCAAGCGGAGGACGGTATCCTGCAGGCGACGTCTCTGGAAATCACGAATGGCAGGATCACAAAGATCTATGTGACCCGCAATCCAGACAAAACCCGGCATCTGGCTGGTGCTCTGGACTAAAGGGGTCAACCCCTCTTGTCCTAGTAGAGCAATTCAACCCGGAGCGTTTCAAACCAGAAAGAAGCAAAAAGGGCGGCACTCCAGTGGAGGCCGCCCTGACGGGTTCGATCTTTGGAGAGGAGTTACAGCAAGCCAGCGTGCAGCATGGCTGCATCAATCGCTGCTTTGGTGCTGTCTTCCAGCGTGGTCAGCGGCGAACGCACCTCTTCGCTGCACATGCCAAGCTTGGACAGACCGTATTTCGCCCCTGCAAGGCCTGGCTCGATGAAGATCGCTTCATGCAGCGGCATCAGCCTGTCCTGATACTCCAGCGCCGTGGCATAGTCGCCTGCCAGCGTGGCGGCCTGGAACTCAGCACAAAGTTTTGGCGCAACATTTGCGGTCACCGAGATACAGCCAATGCCGCCGTGCGCGTTGAAGCCCAGCGCGGTGGCGTCTTCACCGGACAGCTGCACGAAGTCCTTACCACAGGCGGCGCGCTGCTGGCTGACTCGGGCCAGGTCGCCAGTGGCGTCCTTCACCCCGATGATGCGCGGCAGCTTGGCCAGCTCGCCCATGGTCGCAGGCGTCATGTCGACAACCGAACGGCCGGGGATGTTGTAAATGATGATCGGCAGCTCGGCGCAGTCATGGGCGGCCTGGAAGTGCTGCACCATGCCGCGCTGGGTCGGCTTGTTGTAATAAGGGGTCACAACCAGCGCCGCATCGGCACCAACCTTCTTGGCAAACTCGACAAAGCGAATCATCTCAACAGTGTTGTTTGAGCCTGCACCCGCGATTACCGGCACCCGGCCGGCTGCTGCCTTTACCGTTTCTGCGATGACCATCTCATGCTCTTCGTGGGTCAGGGTCGGGCTTTCACCAGTGGTGCCGACAGGCACCAGGCCGGTAGAGCCTTCGGCAATCTGCCATTCCACCAGACGTTTGAGCGCATCCAGATCCAGCTCGCCGTTCGAAAACGGGGTAACGAGTGCTGGCATAGAGCCTTTAAACATGGGCACGCTCCCTTCGCTGCAGGTGCAGGCGGCAATCCGCCGCCGTCAAGATACGGAATGCCGGTGATTTGAGTTGATACCGGCACGCCAATGAGTAACGTTCAAGCCTCTATCCCCGGACCGTTGGAAAATGCAAGAGATGACACGCATCCTGGCCCTTATTCTGCTGATTGCGGCTGCCCTGCCTGGGGCATCTGCCCAGGCGCGCGACCTGGGCAAGGCGCTGGACCTGATGCGGTCGGAGAAGTGGGCAGACGCAGCCCGCGAGGCAGGCAAGCCGAAAAGCGTGGCACACGATATCATTGAATGGCACCGGCTTCGGGCTGGGCTAGGTTCCGTCAGCGATGTGATGGCGTTTCTTCAGCGGCGCCCGGACTGGCCTGGACTGGACTACCTGCGCCGCCAGAACGAGGACGCCATTGCCGCCACCGGGCGTGAAACTATTTTGGCCTTCTATGCCAAGCAGCGTCCGCAAACCGCCGAAGGTGCGCTGAGCTTGGGTAAGGCCCTTATAACAGACGGCCGCCACGGCGAAGGTGAGGCGGAAATTGTGCTGGCTTGGCGTACCATGGCAATGGGCAGCGCTATTCAGGATCTCTATCTGCGGGACTTCAGCAAGTTGCTGAAGCCGCACCATGCCGCCCGGCTGGACCGGCTCTTGTGGGAGGATCATCTGGTCAGTTCCAAGCGGATGCTGCCGCTGGTGCCCGAGGGTGAGCGCAAACTGGCCGAAGCCCGCATTGCCTTGCAGGAGCGTGCCGCCGGCGTGGATGCAAAAATCGAAGCCATTCCCGCCAGCCTGACGGGTTCAGCTGGACTTGCTTATGACCGTTTTTCTTGGCGCGACCGCAAGCGGCTGCAGGAGAGCGCGATAGAAATGCTGTTAGATCGCAGTACCAGTGCCGATAACCTGGGTGAGCCGGAAAAATGGCTGCGCCGCCGCCGTGATCTGGCCCGCCAGGTGATGCGTGACGGCGAACATGAGCGCGCCTACCAGCTTGCGGCCTATCATTTCTCCACGCCCGATGACGGTTACGGCTATTCCGACTGTGAATGGCTGGCAGGTTACATCGCATTGCAGAAGCTGCGCGACCCGGAACTGGCTGCGGTGCACTTCCAGCGCTTTCTTTCCTCCGTCGAGACCCCGATCTCGATCGGCCGCGGCGGCTACTGGCTGGGCCGGGCCTATGCGGCAATGGGAGAGGCCGACAAAGCACACGAGGCTTATGCGAGGGGTGCAGAATATCAGACGTCTTTCTACGGACTGCTGGCCGCCGAAAAACTGGGACGCCCCTTTGATCCTGCCCTGGTGACACCCGCCCCCATGCCGGACTGGCGCGAGGCGGCATTCATGCAGTCCTCGGTGGCAGAGGCCGGGTTGCAACTGCTGAAAGCTGGCGATCTGGCGCTGGCCGAGCGCTTTCTTACTCATCTGGTCGAAACCCTGCCACCGGTACAGGCGCGCCAGCTGGGACAGATGGCAGTGGACATGGACCAGCCGCATCTGGCTGTGATGATCTCCAAACGCGCAGCCCGTGGCGGGGTAGAGCTGGAGGGCGCCTACTACCCGCTGCACCCCGTTGCCAAGCGGCAGCTTCCAATGGCCGAAGAAATGACCTTGGCTATTGCGCGGCGGGAAAGCGAATTCGACCCGGCGGTCATAAGCCATGCCGGTGCGCGCGGACTGATGCAGGTAATGCCGGCAACGGCCAAGCTGGTGGCGACCGAGCTGGGCATCCTGGCAAACCACAAGACGTCCCGCCTGACAGCGGAATGGGACTACAACGCCAAGCTGGGGGCCAATTACCTGGCAGGCCTAGCCGGCAAGTTCCGCGGCAACGTGGTGATGATGGCGGCCGGCTACAATGCCGGCCCGCACCGCCCCATTGCCTGGATGGAACGCTATGGCGATCCCCGGGACGGTGACCCCGATATCGTTGACTGGATCGAACACATCCCCTTCAACGAGACCCGGAACTACGTGATGCGTGTGACCGAAAGCCTGCCTGTCTACCGCGCGCGGCTGGGCAAGAAGCCGCTGCCGGTGCCGTTTTCAAAGGAGCTGAAGGGCTCAACCCTTCACGCGTTCGCGCCATAGGGTGAACAGGCCCGCGGCGATGATGATGCCCGCACCGATGGCGACATTGGTGCGGATCACCTCGCCGAACACCGCCATGCCCAGCATCGCCGCCCAGATCAGGTGGAAATAGGCGAAAGGCTGAACTGCGCTGGCCTCGGCCATTTCATAACACTTGATCAGCAGCCAGTGGCCGGTCACGCCCGAAACGCACAGCAGCGCCATCCAGAACCAGTCGCCCTGGCTCATCGGCTCCCAGAACCAGATGCCGATTGCGGTCATGAAGACCATGCCGGCAACCCCGGTCCAGAAGAAACTGGTGGCGGTGCTGTCCTTGCGCGCGGCGTAGCGCGTCACCAGCCCGTAAACGGCAAACATCAGCGCCGAGATGAACGGTATCACCGCGGCCGGGTTGAACACGCCCATGCCCGGCTGCAGGATAACCAGCACCCCGATCAGGCCGACGCCGATCGCCGCCCAGCGCCGCCAGCCGACGCTCTCGCCTAGAACCGGGCCGCTCAGCGCTGCCACCAGCAGCGGATAGCAGATGAACACTGCCTGGCTCTCGATCAGGCCGAGCACGGTAAAGCCATAGACCGCCACGCAGATTTCCCCGACCAGCAAGACGCCGCGGAAGATTTGCAGCCACGGCTGATCCGTACGGGCTGCCTCCTTGATCCCGCCTTGGGCCCGTGCCGCAAGGAACACGACAAATGCGGCAAAGAACCAGTAGCGGACCATTACGACCATGTAGGTGTTGTAGGTGCCCGCCAGGTGGCGCGAGATACCGTCCTGCAGGGCAAAGACGATGGTGGCGCCGATCATCAGCAGAATACCCAGCGGCACGTTGTTCTGTTGCACCCGAGGCTGAGGCAGGCTTTTGGGCTGTGGAACCATGCTCATCGCAGTACCGCCTTTGTCATATGCCGCTTGCGCCCGTAGCCGGGGATGCGGGTCACTTCAAATCCTGCCGCTTCCAGCCCGCGGCGGACAAAACCTGCCGCCGTGTAGGTCGCCGCCGAGCCGCCGGGCGCGGTATGCGCCGCAACCTCCGCCATCAGCGACTCTTCCCACAGTTCGGGATTCTTGGCCGGAGAAAACCCGTCCAGAAACCAGGCATCCGCCTGCCCTGTCCACTCCGGCAGCGACATCCGCGCGTCGCCCTGGATCACCTCCAGTTGCAGACTGCCCAGATCACAAGCCCCGGTGCCCTGCCACTTGGCCAGAAACCGCTGCGCCCAGGGGGCGACCGCAGGAAACGCCTCCAGTGCCTTGGCCATGTCGGCGGGCACCATCGGAAAGGCTTCGAAACTGGTAAAGCGCAATGGCTCTTCCTGCCCTGCCGCTTCCCAGGCACGCCAGGCCGCCAGCATGTTGAGGCCGGTGCCGAAGCCGAGCTCGGCGATATGAAAGCCCAGCGCAAACCGCGATGGCAAATCGTTACCGGCCAGGAACACATGCTCCGTCTCCGCCAGCCCGTCCTGGATCGAAAAATAGGGATCATCAAACTGATCCGACACTGGAACAGTGCCATCGCGCCAGCTGAGGCGGGCCTGCTGGTCTGCCATGCTATAATCCCCTAAGTGAGTGTTTGGAACGGCGCGACACTGGCGAAAGGATACCGAAATGGCAATGGCAGATGTAACGGTGCGAGGGGCGGGTATTTTCGGCCTGTCGATCGCCTGGCTCTGCGCCCGCCGCGGCGCGCATGTGCAGGTGGTGGACCCATTCGGCGCAGGTGCCGGCTCCAGCGGCGGCCTGGTCGGCGCCCTGGCCCCGCATGTGCCGGAGAACTGGAATCCCAAGAAACAATTCCAGCTAGAAAGCCTGCTGATGGCAGAAGGCTTCTGGCAGGAAGTTGAGGCCACCGGCGGTGTTTCTCCCGGCTATGGCCGCACCGGGCGCTTGCAGCCCATCAACGACGAGCGCTCCCTGGAGCTCGCCCGCAGCCGCGAAATCTCAGCCCGCGAACTGTGGAGGGACGAGGCCGAATGGACTGTCTGCAAGGCAGACAGCCTGGGGCCCTGGGTACCACCCAGCGCCACCGGCTATGTCATTCACGATACCCTCAGCGCCCGCATGCACCCCCGCCGCGCCTGCGAAGCGCTGGTCTCCGCCCTTGCGGTTATGGGTGTGGAGATACAGGCCGAGGCTCCGGACCAAGGCAAGGTAGTCCACGCCAAGGGTTACGCGGGCCTCTTGGAACTGAATGAAAGCTTCGGCAAAACCGTCGGCGGCGGCGTCAAGGGCCAGGCGGCACTTCTGCGCTTCCACGAAGGCGAAGTGCCGCAGCTTTATGCGGACAGCCTGCACATCATCCCGCATGCAGACGGCACCCTGGCGATCGGCTCCACCAGCGAGCGGGAATTTGACGACGGAAAAGCTACCGACGCTCAACTGGACGACGTGATTGAGCGCGCCCGCGCAGCGGTGCCGGTGCTGCACGGGGCTGAGGTGATCGAACGCTGGGCAGGTGTCCGCCCCCGTGCCAAGTCACGTGCCCCGATGCTCGGAGCCTGGCCTGGGCGGAACGGCCATTACATCACCAATGGAGGTTTCAAGATCGGTTTTGGTATGGCTCCCAAGGCCGCCCATGTGATGGCGGACTTGCTGCTGGAGGAAAAAGACAGCATCCCAGTGGGATTCCGGGTGGAAAACAACTTCTAACACCCGTTTTGATGAGCAAACCTGTTCCTTGAAAGGTTTTCAGCGGGTTCCCGGCGCCGCGCTGGCGGCGCCGCATCCAAGCCGCCAATCGGCCCCAAGGGAAGCTTCAATCGCGGGAGCATGCAACCTGCCTGCCCCCTTCACTTTCAACGAGACGCTTCGGCCCGCAGCTTCTGCATAAGCTTGGTTAGTGTGGCTTCATACTGCTCACTTGTCAGCCGCCCCTGTTCGTCGAATTGCTTTCCAGACGCCGCTAGGTGCACCTCTGGTCCGGTAATCAGCCTCGGCTGAAACGGCACCAGAAAACCGCGCAGGATCATCTGCGCCCGCTCGCCCCCGGCCCGGCCTGCCGCCGCCGACATCACTGCCACAGGTTTGTCCGCCCAGGGGCTGCCCTCGGTGCGGCTGACCCAATCGAGCGCATTCTTCAGTACTCCCGACGGCCCCTTGTTGTATTCCGGCGTAGAGATCGCCACCACATCCGCAGCCGCAATTTGATCCGCAAGAGCCTGCACCGCAGGCGGGATCCCCTCTGCCGCTTCCGCATCGCCATCATAGAGCGGCAAGTTCAGATCGGCTTCCACGACAATGGCCGGGCCGAACACCCGCGCCGCTTCAGCCAGTAGCCTGCGATTGGTGGCCTCTCGGCGCAGCGAGCCGGAAATGGTCAGCAGGACAGGGTCAGCCATGGGGAGTTCCTTCTGTTAGCGTCTCGTGTTGCCCCATCATGTAAGAGGCCGCCTCCAGCATGAAACAGCCATACCCGCGCAAGCAATGTGCAGCGTTGCGTAAAGCCGCTACACCGGAACGAAAACAGCCCATCCCTTGCGGGACGGGCTGCAATTCGTGCCGCCAGGGCCAGGTCAGGCGGCTTGCGGGATCACCACCACCTCGACGCGGCGGTTGCGGGCCTTGCCTTCCGGTGTCAGGTTCGAGGCCACCGGCTGTTCCTCGCCGCGGCCGATGATGCGCATGCGGTGATAAGGCACACCGCCAGCTGCAATTTCACTGGCGACTGCATTTGCCCGGCGCTCAGAAAGGCCCTGGTTGTAACCTGCATCACCATCGCTGTCGGTATGGCCGATAACCTGGATGGTGCTGTTGGGGTATCGCACGAGGCTGTTCGCCACGCGGCGCAAATCGCCCTGCACGGCCGGCGAAACCGCGGCACTGTCAGTGGCAAATGTCAGATCGTTCGGGAATGACAAGATCAGCCGATCGCCAGTATTGACGATGGTGATATCATCGTTCGACAGGTTCTGGCGCAGCTCGCGCTCCTGCGCATCGAGCTGATTGCCAATCACGCTGCCGGCGGTCGCACCAACCAGCGCACCGGTCACCGCACCTAGGCCGCGATCGGAATCATTGGCAATCGCACCAACGCCAGCGCCGATGATACCGCCAAGAACCGCACCCTTTTGAGTGTTGCTGCCCGGAGTGCCGACAGTTGCGGGATCGGTACAAGCGCCAAGTGTCAGGGTTGCGGCGACAATACCAGCCGTGGTGAGTTTCATCTGCATCATAAAATTGCCTTCTGCTTTCCAAGCTCCGGGCAGCGCCCGGCAGTCTGCTCGAATATCGGGATGTCGCGCCACGTTCTCAAGGCAAAGCGTTTTCATTTAGGCGGATTACCGCGCAAAAAACGAAAAACACATGCATTTTCAGGGCGCAAAAGCAAAGTTCCAGCCCTCCTGTTCCATCCACAGTTTACGCAAGGCAGCAGCCTCGGCGGCGAAATCCACTTCCCGCAATTCCGCGGCCAGCATCCGGTCAGTACGGAAATGCCTGAAACCGCCACGCAGCTCGCACCAGGCAGCCAGCATGGTGCACTCGATGTGATAAATCAGGGCAAGCGGCCGCAAGGTGCGGCGGCTTTCACCCCTTTCAGGGCTAAGATACGTCAGATGCAGTTTGCGGCTTTCCCGCACTGCCTGGCGCAGCAGGGCCTTGGAGACGCAACCCTGCTGCGGGTCATCCAGCGGTGCACCCCAAGGGGCAACCTGCAGCCAGTCGGCGGTCGCATGCACATCCTTGATCTTGTGGCTCACCCGCTCCGCTGCTTTCTGCAAGGCTCCATCGCCCGTGCGCATCAGCATCGCCAATCCCACATGCAGCGCCTCCAGCTCCTCCTCATCGAAATTGAGCGGCGGCAGATCATAGCCCTTGCGCAGCATGTAGCCGATCCCTGCTTCCCCCTCCACCGGAGTGCGCATTGCCTGGAGGGCAACGATGTCCCGGTAGATGGTGCGTTTGGACACTTCCAGCTGTGCCGCAAGATCCTCTGCCCGCACCGGTGCTGAGGCGGAACGCAGGATTTGGATGATCTCGAACAAACGGCCGGTGCGGGGCATTGGCGGGGCTCCAGTGACATTCTGCTGACACACTAACACACACCACTGACAACAGCATGTCAGCAGAGGTCTGATTTTCTGGCCACCGGAAAAGGAGGAACCCTATGCTGAGCTATGATTGGATTGTGATGATTACCCTGGGTCTGGACCGCTGGGACAGCAGGCAACGTGCTTTTACCCCGCATGAGATTGAGCGTGAGGAAGCGCGAAAGCGCCACGAAGCCCGACAGGCCTTTAAGCCCGCAGCACCTAGCCTGCTGCAGCGCCTATTCAGCCGGCAGCGCACATATCACCTGCCGCAGCCTCCTCATCCCGCGCAGCCTCAAAGGCGAGCATCGCGCGTTTGACCGGAAGCCCCCAGTGATAGCCGCCCAGTGCGCCGGATTTCCGCAAGGCGCGGTGACAGGGGATCAGCCAGCTGACAGGGTTGCGTCCGACTGCTGTGCCAACTGCGCGCACGGCCTTGGGGGCGCCGATGGCATGGGCCAGTTCTGAATAAGTGGTAACATGGCCTGACGGGATGCGCAGCAGCGCTTCCCATACCTTGATCTGCAAAGGTGCACCGATCATGTGCAGCGCAGTTTCCCCCTTTTGGGCAAAGGCGGCCTCCGCCAAAGGGCGCAGGGCAGACGGGTCCTCAATGAACTCAGCCTGAGGCCAGCGGGCGCGCATATCGGCCATGGCAGGTTCGGCGCCAGTCTCGGCAGCAAATGCCAGTCCGCAAATACCCTTTTCCGTGCCCATCACTAGAGCAAGCCCAAAGGGGCTGTCAAACCAGCCCCAGAAAATCTGCAGGCCGTCCCCTTTGCGGGCATATTCGCCAGGGCTCATCGCCTCCCAGCGCAGAAACATGTCGTGCAGCCGCCCTGATCCCGACAACCCCACCGCATGCGAGGCCTCCAAAGTGGTGAACCGGTCCCGCAGCAGTGCCTTTGCGTGCCCCAGGCGGAGGTACTGCTGGTAGCGCTTGGGAGACACACCAACCCAGGCCGAAAACAAACGCTGGAAATGCGCCGGGCTCATATCCATGCGGGCCGCCAGCTGCTCCAGCGTCAGATCCTCGCCGCCATCGTCGATCAGCTCAATCGCCCGGCGCATGACACCATAGTGATAGGAGTTTTCCCGCGCTTCGATATTCATCGGTCCAGCCTGTTTCGTGGTTGTGTATTCAACATACTCCGGCCCAACACTGCAATCGACCCGGAACTTGCGGGTTTTCCTACTAGGCAGGAGCCCGCAGCAGGAAAGGCGCAATTTCAATTGCTCTTTGACACCCGCTCTGTACATATGGCGCGCGATGGCAAAGCAACTCGATTATCATACGCTGCGCGAGATCTTCACGCGCTTTCAGGCAGCCGAGCCCGAACCCAAGGGTGAACTGGAACACGTCAACGCCTACACGCTGGTCGTTGCGGTTGCACTGTCGGCACAGGCAACCGATGCAGGGGTCAACAAGGCGACCCGTGAGCTGTTCAAGATTGCCGACACCCCGCAAAAGATGCTGGATCTGGGCGAGGAACGCCTGATCGAGCATATCAAAACAATTGGCCTCTACCGCAACAAGGCCAAGAATGTGATCAAGCTGTCCAGGATCCTGGTCGAGGACTACGGCGGCGAAGTCCCGAATTCCCGCGCTGCGTTGCAATCCTTGCCCGGCGTGGGGCGTAAAACGGCCAATGTTGTATTGAACATGTGGTGGAAACAGCCTGCGCAGGCGGTGGACACCCACATCTTCCGAGTCGGCAACCGCTCAGGCATTGCGCCGGGCAAGGATGTGGATGCCGTGGAACGCGCGGTGGAGGATAACATCCCCGCGGATTTCCAGCAGCATGCCCATCACTGGCTGATCCTGCACGGCCGCTATCACTGCAAGGCGCGCAAACCGATGTGCGGAACCTGCATCATCCGCGATCTCTGCATGTTTGAAGACAAGAACCTGTAAACTTTTTGAGCGGCATAGTCGCCTGAAATGACACCGCTTTGGAATTCCCCGAGGAGGGACCATGACCAAGACCTACCAGCTCGTCGGCATTGGCAATGCCGTGGTGGATGTGATTGCGCAATGCGAGGACAGCTTCCTGGCTGAACAAGGCATTGAAAAAGGCATCATGCAGCTGATCGAGCGCGACCGCTGCGAAGAGCTTTATGCGGCAATGGGCAACCGGGTTCTAACCCCTGGCGGCTCGGTCGCCAATACCATCGCCGGCGCCGGCGCGCTGGGGCTGCAGTCAGCCTTCATCGGCCGCGTCCGTGACGACGCGCTTGGAAAATTCTACGCCGATGCAATGAACAACGAGGGCGTCAGCTTTGTGAATGCGCCGGTAGCGGACGGCGAGATGCCGACCTCGCGGTCGATGATCTTTGTCTCGCCGGACGGTGAGCGTTCAATGAACACCTACCTTGGAATTTCGTCGGAACTGAGTTCCGACGACGTGCCCCAGGACGTGGCCGGCAACGCCCAGATCATGTTCCTGGAAGGCTATCTGTTCGACAAGGACAAGGGCAAGACCGCCTTTCTGGAAGCGGCCCGCGACTGCCGTGAGGGCGGCGGCAAAGTTGGCATTTCGATCTCCGACCCGTTCTGCGTCGAGCGCCACCGGGCCGACTTCCTGAACCTGATCAGCAACGAGCTGGATTTCGTGATCGGCAACCAGGACGAAATCTGCGCCCTGTTCGAAACCAGCGACCTGGAAGAAGCAATGGCCAGGACCGCCGCGATCTGCGCGCTGGTGGTTTGCACCCGTTCTGGCGACGGTGTGACTGTGTTGAATGACGGCGTGCGTGTCGACGTGCCGGTCGAAACGATCACACCGGTTGACGCGACTGGTGCAGGCGACCAGTTCGCTGCCGGTTTCCTGTTCGGTCTCGCCACCGGCCGCAGCATGGAAGTCTGCGCTCGAATGGGCTGCATCTGTGCAGGCGAAGTCATCCGCCATATCGGCCCGCGCCCTGAAACCAACGTGCGGCACCTGCTGGAAGAAGCCGGGCTGGTTTAATCCCGCCGGACACTCCCGCCCGCCGGAACTGCACCTCGCGGTGCATTTTCGGCCCTTGGGCGTAGCGCGGCGCGGCTTTGCCGCCCCGCGCAGCCTGCCTGCGGCAGGCACACGGGCCTACCGGTTCCAGCCTCAGCTGTCAGCCGACAGCTGCGCCTTGCTCAAAAGCACTTTGAAGGTCTCAACGTCCTGCCCGCTCATTGCGCTCAGCAACCGTGTCTGGGTCTCAACATGGGCTGTGACGGCCCGATCGATCAGGGCAAAGCCTTCTTCTGTCAGCCCAACCAGAAAACTGCGGCTGTCCTCCGGGTTCACCTCGCGCTTGACCAGCCCGTCTGCCTCCAGCCGGTCGATGCGGTTGGTCATAGTGCCGGACGCCACCATTGTCGCCTTCAGCAGATCGCCTGGTGACAGCGTGTAAGGCGCACCCGACCGGCGCAAGGTGGCCAGCACGTCGAACTTGGCCGCATTCAGCCCGAACTCCGCGAAGGTTTTATGCATCTCACGCTGATAGGCCAGATACAGCCGCGCGACCCGGCCAATGATGCCCATAGCCGTCACATCCAGGTCCGGCCGCTCCTGCCCCCATTGCTGGGTAATAAAATCTACATGGTCCATGCCACCGGTTTAGGTATTTACATCTTGACGTCAAGATAAAATCCATTATCTCGATATCAAGATAAGGAGAAACACATGCCGATCCGGACCCTTCTGCTGACAGCGCTGGCCCCTGCCATCTGGGGCAGCAGCTACATTGTGACGACAACTTTTCTGCCCGGCCACTCACCGCTGGTGGTGGCGCTTCTCAGGGCGCTGCCCGCGGGCCTGCTGCTGCTGCTGCTGGTGCGCCAGTTGCCGCCGCTCAGCTGGCTGCCGCGGCTGATGGTTCTTGGAGCGCTGAATTTCTCGCTGTTCTGGGTGCTGTTGTTCCTCTCCGCCTACCGTCTGCCCGGCGGGGTCGCCGCGACGCTGGGCGCCGTGCAGCCGCTGATCGTGGTGTTCCTGTCCGCCTTGCTGCTGCAGACGCAGATCCGCCCTGCTGCCGTTGCCGCCGCGCTTCTAAGCATGGCAGGTGTTGCCTTGCTGGTGCTGACCCCGGCCGCCAAGCTGGACACGCTGGGTGTCCTGGCCGGTCTCGGCGGCGCCTTGTCGATGGCCGCCGGCGTTGTTCTGACCCGGAAGTGGCAGCCGCCGGTGCCGCCGCTCACCTTCACCGCCTGGCAGCTGACCGCGGGCGGGCTGCTGCTGGTGCCTCTTGCGCTGTGGATGGTGCCGGAGATGCCGGTCTTCACGGCTGTCAATATCATGGGCCTTGCCTACATGAGCCTCATCGGCGGTGCGCTGACTTATATCCTGTGGTTCCGCGGCCTCGCCCGGATCGACCCGTCGCAAGTCTCGCTGCTCGGCGTCCTGAGCCCGCTGTCTGCCGTGATCCTGGGCTGGCTTCTGCTGGGGGAAACCCTGACGCCCAACCAGATGCTGGGCGCCACACTGGCCCTGTTCAGCCTCTGGCTCGGCCAGGTGCGGCTGCGGTCCCGGCCCTCCGCAACGGCAGCTGAATAACCAGTATCACCGCGGCACGGCCGGTTCACAGGCCTTGCCGCGGTGGCAACCCAGAACCTGCCGCCGCACGTTGGAGGTGTCGTCAAACGCAAACCCGCCGCAGGCGTTGGCCCGGACCACCAGCTCCTGCCCGCGCTGCTCGGCAAAGACTACATAGCCTGCACCGGACTTCATGCCGCCGCACCATGGTCCGAGGCACTCCACCTCAATAACCGCAGGCACACTAACCCGGGTTGAGAAATACTTTCCGTCCAGCAGCTTGCCTGAGAGCTGTGCCGGGATGCGGGTCAGCGGCGGGGTGTCATTGGGATTGCCCGAATGGGACTTAGGCAGCTGGCTTTCGTCAAACCGCAGTTCACCCGCAATGACATTAAAGACGCTGTCCGAATTCGCGGCATGCAAATAGGCGTCCGCAGGGCCCCAGGGCAGGCAGCTGAGGGCAGCAGCGGGGCCGACGGCAACAGCCAGAATACACGCGGTCAGGGCAGCACCGGTTCCGGCAGGTCGAAAACAGGCTCGCATATCCATCTCACAGATACTCCCGGAACTCTGCCACCACCCGCGCATAGACCTCGCGCTTGAACGGCACGATCTTCTCCACAAGGCTCTCCACCGGCTGCCAGCACCAGGCCGAGAACTCCGGATCATCCGTCTCGATATTGACCTGATCATCCGTGCCGAGAAATCGCATCAGATACCATTTCTGCTCCTGCCCGCGGTATTTACCGCCCCAGAAGCTGGGCACCACATCATGCGGCAGGTCATAGGGCAGCCAGCCGTTGCTTTCGGCGATGATCTCTACCAGATCAGGCGCCACACCGGTTTCTTCCTCCAGCTCGCGCAGCGCCGCAATCCGCGGGTCCTCGCCCGCGTCAATCCCGCCCTGCGGCATCTGCCAGGCATCCTTGTAGCGGTCCTTGCGCTGGCCGACGAACACCGCGCCCTCGGCATTGATCAGCATCACTCCGACGTTGGGGCGGTAGGGCAGCTTGGCAATCTCTTCCGGCGTCATCAGGCTCTCCTCAACATGGGTTTTCTCAACCTTAGACCGCTTGCCGCCGGGGCACGCAAGGGGGTGACGCGGCGTTTGGCCGTGACAAGGCGGCCCGCGCCCTTGATCCTAGGGCCAATTGCCAGGGAGAGTTTCAAGATGACTGCGTACCCCAACCTGCTTGCCCCGCTGGATCTGGGCTTTATCACGCTGAAGAACCGGGTGCTGATGGGCTCGATGCACACGGGGCTGGAGGAAACCGGCGACTGGAACCGCGTTGCTGAATTCTATGCCGCGCGCGCCCGCGGCGGGGTGGCGCTGATGGTGACGGGCGGGATCGGCCCGAACCTGGAAGGCTCGGTGCTGCCGGGCGCCTCGATGATGACCTCACCCAAAGACGTCGAAAACCACCGCGTGGTGACCGACCGTGTGCATGAGGCCGGCGGCCGGATCGCCATGCAGATCCTGCACGCAGGGCGCTATGCCTACGGCCCCAAATGCGTGGCCCCCAGCCCGGTGAAATCGCCGATCTCCCCCTTCCCCCCGCATGAACTGGAAGAGGACGGCATCGAAAAGCAGATTGCCGACATCGTGAACGCCGCCCGGCTGGCACAGGAGGCAGGCTATGACGGCGTCGAGATCATGGGCAGCGAGGGTTACTTCCTCAACCAGTTCCTAGTCACCCACACCAACAAGCGCTCCGACCGCTGGGGCGGTTCCTATGAAAACCGGATGCGGCTGCCGATTGAGGTGGTGCGCCGCACGCGCGAGGCCGTGGGCCGCGATTTCATCATCATCTACCGCCTGTCGATGATCGACCTGGTGCCCAATGGCTCCACCCACGAGGAGGTGGTGCAGCTGGCGCAGGAAATCGAGAAGGCCGGCGCCACAATTCTCAACACCGGCATCGGCTGGCACGAGGCACGCATTCCCACCATCGCTACCTCGGTTCCCCGCGCGGCTTTTGCCTGGGTGACCAAGAAGCTGATGGGCAAGGTCGGCATCCCGGTGATCACCTCCAACCGCATCAACACGCCTGAAGTGGCCGAGCAGGTGCTCTCCGACGGCTGCGCCGACATGGTGTCGATGGCCCGGCCGATGCTGGCAGACGCGGATTTCGTCGCCAAGGCCGAAGCAGGACAGGCGGACCAAATTGCCCCCTGCATCGCCTGCAACCAGGCTTGTCTCGACCATACCTTCAGCGGCAAGCTCACCTCCTGTCTGGTCAACCCGCGCGCCTGCCACGAAACCGAACTGGTGATCGAACCTGCCTCAACTTCCAAATCTGTCGCCATCGTCGGCGCCGGTCCGGCGGGCCTTGCCACTGCCCTCACGGCTGCCCAGCGTGGCCACCAAGTGACGCTGTTTGACCGTGCCGATGAAATTGGCGGCCAGCTCAACATGGCCAAACAAGTGCCGGGCAAAGAGGAATTCTGGGGGCTGGTCGACTGGTACCGGACCATGGTTGCAGACGCCGGTGTAACCCTGGAGCTGGGTCGCGAAGTTGCAGCAGAGAATTTGACCGCCTTCGACGAGGTGGTGATTGCCACCGGCGTCACCCCGCGCGATCCCGCCATTCCCGGCCAGGACCAGGACAATGTGCTCAGCTACATCGACGTGCTGCGCCACAAGAAACCGGTGGGTCAGCGGGTCGCCGTGGTCGGTGCCGGCGGCATCGGCTTTGACGTCTCCGAATACCTGCTGGAAGAGGGCCACAGCCCCACCACCGATCTGCCCGCCTGGATGAAGGAATGGGGCGTCGCCGACCCGGCAGAGCACCGCGCGGGCCTTGCCCCCGAAGGCCCGCAGCCCGCCGCCCCTGCCCGGCAGGTTACCCTGCTGCAGCGCAAGGCCGAACGCCACGGCAAGCGGCTGGGCAAGACCACCGGCTGGATCCACCGGGCAACGCTCAAGATGAAGGAGGTGGAATTCGTCGGTGGCGTCAATTACGAGTGCATCGACGCGGAAGGCCTGCATGTGAGCTTTGGTGAGGCTCGCGAAAACCCGCGGTTGATCCCGGCGGACACCATCGTGCTCTGCGCGGGCCAGGTCTCTGAGCGGTCGCTGGCAGATCAGCTTGCGGAACGCGGTATCACCGCCCATGTGATCGGCGGTGCAGATGTGGCCGCGGAACTGGATGCCAAGCGTGCCATCAATCAGGGCACCCGGCTGGCCGCCAGCCTTTGAGAAGACATAGGCCTCCCGCCTGCGGCAGCCGGACTAGTCAGGCCCTGCCCGCTGTTGGACCCGGCGCACTTTCAAGGCGCCGAAGCCGGGCTGCAGTGTCCCCGCGCGCCCTTCAGGCGCCGGGCCCGCAAAGCGCTCAGCCGTGGGCCGCAATACTGTCTGCCGGGGCCTCATGCCGCGCCATCATGCCATAATCCCGGATCACCCCAGCAACCCTCAGCCTGTAGTCGGCAAAGATTCCAGCCCGGCCCTTACCTTGTGCCACGCGGTGCTCCGCCAGATGACGCCAGCGCTGCACCGCCGCCTCATCCTGCCAAAAGGACAGCGACAACAGCTTGTCCGGTGCGCTCAGGCTTTGAAACCGCTCAACGGAGATAAACCCCTCCATCTCCTCAAGCAGCCCCCGCAGCTCCGCTGCAATTTCCAGATAGGCATCCTTCCGCCCTGCGGCGATCTCCACCTCAAAAATAACGGCAATCATCTGCGCTCCCCCCCTCCGTTCCCATGCGGCGACGAAGCCAGCTTGAGCCATGTCCGGTCCTCGCGCAGCAGGAACCGCTCCTTCTGGGCGAACTCGTAATTTTCGCGCCCCAAGGGGTCTGCCGCCAGCCGCGTCCGGTAGGCCTCATACGCCGCCAGGCTGTCCACGTTGTAGATTCCGTAGGCCAGGGTCGAGGAGCCTTCATGCGGCGCATAGTAGCCGATCAGTTCAGCCCCGCAACGTGGGATCGCCTGACCCCAATTGCGGGCGTATTGTTCGAACTGCGCCTTTTTGGCGGGGTCAATGTGATAACGGATAATGCAGGTCAGCATGAGAGGCCCTTCGTTGGTTCAAGGCCTCCTGCCTAGCTTGCGCCAGCCAGCAAATGCTTCGCCGCAGACCGAACTGTCACTCGACGTTGATGGTGATTACTTCAGACACCACAGGCGATTCGTGCGGCACATGGCTGGCGTCGCCCAGCACCAGCTGAAGGGTGTGGCGGCCCGGAGGCAGCTCAATTGATGTCTCGGTTTGCCCGCCGCCAAAATGCACATGGTGCTCATCCGCAGGCAATCCGTACAGCAGCTCATCCGCGCCGTCTTCACCCTCGCCGATTGCTGGGCGGTCAATCAGCAGGTGGTGATGGCCGGTGTGCTCCTTCTCCGTACCCGCCGGGGCAACCCCCATCGCCGAAAGGCCAAAGACCACAGTCACCGGAGACGTGACAGTATCGCCATCCTTCAGGTTGACAAAATAGACCTTGGCATCCGGGTGCGACGGCGTGCGCTCCTGAGCCCCAAGCGGAGCAGCCAGGCACAGGGCGGCGGCAGTGGCGGCAAGCAAAACTTTCATAGCGGGTCCTCCAGCAATTTGTTCAACAAACAAAGTAAAGCTAGGCGTCCGGCAAGCAGCAGCAAACCCTTCGGCCGCAGCAAACGCACAATTTTGCGTCATCTTCACAGAAGCCCACTGTGCCGGCCCCCATTCCTCTTGCCCGCGCTATCCGAGGGCGGCAGTGTCACACCTGAACCGCAAGACGAGGGCATACGTGGTATTTGCAGTTATCCTGATGGGCCTGACCCCCAGCTTCCTGATGGTGGCTCTTGGCGGGCTGGTTCGCAGGCGGCTGTCACCGCAAGCCTGGCAAGGCCTGGACAAGTTGAACTTCGAGGTACTGTTTCCAGCGCTGCTGTTCTTTGCCGCCAGTGGCCGCCCCATTGCCATTGCAGACCTCGGCCGGATCGGGCCCGCAGTCTGGAGCATCCTCGCCCTGGCACTCGCCTTTGGTCTTCTGGCGCGCAGGGCCGGGCCGGAAAAATTCCTCGACTTTGCAGGCGCCTGGCAAACTGCCTGGCGTTTCAATACGGCCATTGCCTTTGTCGCCCTGCCTTCGATCGGCACGGAACTGACCGGCCAGATGGCGGTTGCCATCGGCATGGCCGTGCCAGTGGCCAATGTAATGGCTGTCTGCGCGCTGTCACGCGGCGGCAGCCTTTCGTTGCGCGAGACGGCAGTGAAAATCGCACTCAATCCCTTTCTGCTGGCCTCCGTTGCAGGTGTTTCTGTGGGACTTTCGGGTTACAAGATTCCTGCACCGATCCTGGCCCCAGCCGAGATGCTGGCCCATGCAGCGATCCCGATTGCGCTTCTGTCCATCGGCGCCACCATGAATTGGCGGGCGCTGGCGCGGCTCGACCTGTTCAACGGCTATCTCTGCCTGGTGCGTCTGGTGCTGGTGCCCGCCATTGTCCTGGCGGCTTGCCTGCTGCTGGGCAGCGATCCCGGCTTTGCCGCCGTGCTGGTGCTGTTTGCTGCCCTGCCCACCGCATCGGCGGCGCATGTGCTGGCCTCGGCCTTTGGTGCTGACCGCACACTGGCTGCCACACTTATTGCGCAATCCACCTTGCTCAGTGCGGTGACCCTGCCGCTATGGATTCTGACGATCAGGCTTGCCCTTTAAGGTTTCATTAACCCTCAGCCTTCGCCGCCCGCCGGCCAAGGGCAGCCGTTTCCACAGCGCAAACGATCCCGGCGAAACCTCGCAATTATCCCACCTCCGCCCCGATCTTGCCCGATTTCCCCGTCAGCTTCGGGGCAACACGGCTTTACGAGGATGGGTGAATATGGACCGACTGATGGAAATGGAGGCCTTTGCCAATGTGGTGGACCAAGGCGGCTTCACCGATGCGGCACGGAAAATGGGGATTTCCAAATCGGCCGTCTCCAAACATGTCTCCAGCCTGGAAGCCCGTCTCGGCGCGCGCCTGCTGAACCGCACCACGCGCCGGGTGTCGCCGACCGAGATCGGCCTTGCCTATTATGACCGCGCCCGCCGGGTTCTCAACGATGCAGGCGAGGCGGACGCGCTGGTCACCTCGATGCAATCGGCCCCCTCCGGTTTGCTGCGGATTTCCGTTGCCACCGACTTCGGCGTCAACCACCTGTCGCCGGTGCTGTCGGATTTCCTGCGCGACTTCCCGGATATCACTGTCAACATGGTTCTAAACAACCGCTATGTGGAGCTGATCTCCGAAGGCTTCGACATGGCCGTGCGGATCGGCGAGCTGGAGGACAGCTCTCTGCGGGCCCGCAAGCTGACAGAGACCACCAAGCGGATGATTGCCTCGCCGGAATACCTGGAAAAATACGGCCGCCCGCAGAAGATCGACGAGCTTAACAACCACAAACTGCTGCACTACTCCAGCCAGTCCAGCGGCAATGTCTGGAAGATCACCGCCCCGTCTGGTGAAAAGCGTCAGGTACGCACTTCCGGCTGGCTGTCGGTGAATGATGGGCAATCGCTGCTGAATGCCGCCATCTCCGGCCTCGGCATCGCCTATCTGCCCAGCTACCTTTACTCCGAGGCGCTGGAAGAAGGGCTGGTTGAGGACGTGATGCCCAGCCTGCCGGTTGAGACCCAGGGTATCTACGCGGTCTACCCGCCCGGTAAATTCACCCAGCCCAAGGTGCGGGCCTTCATCGATTTCCTGGTGGCAGCCTTTGCCGACCGCGACCCGTCCGAATGGAAAACCTGAACCGGTTCTAAGGAAAACCGGAACAAGACATCCCTCGAAGACCTGCCCCCGCGCCACTCGCGGGGGCTTTTTTAAGACCTGCACCTCAGGTCGGCCTGGCAGGATCAATCAGGCAGGCTCCCGCCCTTCCCGGATCAATCAAAGATTGATCTGCTCCCGTTGGGTCCAGCGCCGCTGCGCGTCGCACGCCGGACTCCAGCACGGCGCCGGACCGAAGGCTTGCTGAGGCATCTCTGATGTCGTGGCCAAGGCCCGGGAATCTCCGGACTGCAGCCCGTCGGCCCGTTCAGCCTTTGTAATGCGGCGCCTCCGCATCCAGGCGGCGCCGGATGGCATGCCATTCCAATTCTCCCTCGTAACCGTACCAGTCGCTGGCCGCCATGTCACTCAGGTGGCGCTTCTGCTCGCTTTCCGGAATGGTGCGGATCTCAACCCCGGGGCAGGCTGCCGCCTGCTGCACCTCCAGCTGAACCGCACAGGCCTGATCCAGGTAAAAGGACCGGAAAAACGCCTCCCCTGCCGTCCCCCCGAACACAAAGGCACCGTGCCATGCCTCGACCACGGCCTTCTTGCCGCGGCCCGCATCCAGCAGCCCGGCCAGGAAATCATCAGTGCATTCGAATTCATAGTCGGTGTATCCCAGCACATCGCCGCCACCGATCATCAGATAGGCCTGGCTGTAAGGGCCGACGCCATCCCTCTGCGCCGACACACCCATAATCGCCTTGGTGTGGATGTGCATGATGCAGTTCTTTTCCGGCTCTGCCTCAAAAAACAGCTTGCCGATCTCTGTGGCCGAGGGGTTCGGCTCGCCATTTTCAGGATTATGGTTTTTCCGGTCAAAGCCGACCTTGATCAGATTGGAGGCGGTCACCTCCTCATGCATCCAGCCGTAATGGTGAGTGATCAGCGCGTCCTCGCCGGGCACCCGGATCGCGTGCCACTGATTGGTCTGATCCGTCAGCCGGTATTTCACCAGCGCATTGTAAATCGCAGCCAGCTCGCAACGGGCCTCCCATTCGGCATCCGAGCAATTGGCCGGACGGCCCTGCAACGGGGTCGGGGTCATAACGGTCATTGGCGTTTCCTTTCCTGTGACTGCAAGAACCCTAGCGGCCTGGACTTCACCCGATTTGCATGGAAACGCCTGATACTTGCATATAACCTCCTGAAATGCCGAAAGTGAGCTTCATCCTGTTTCCAGAGTTCCAGATGCTGGCCTATGTGCTGGCCTCCGAAACTCTGCGCATTGCCAACAAGAATGCCGGCCGCCGACTATACACATGGGAGACGCTCAGCGCCACTCAGGCACCGGTACTGGCCTCTAGCGGACGGCTGGCCGCGCCGGACCGCAGTGGATGGGACCTCGGCGATACGCCCGATCTTGTGCTGCTTTGCGCCGGCTACGATCCGTTGCGCCACCTGCCGCAGGGGCTGCGTGCCTATCTGGCACGGGCCGCGCGCGCCGGCGCCGTGCTGGGCGGCATTGATACCGGCACCGTTGTACTGGCCCAGCTGGGCTATCTGGACGGCCATGAGGCGGTGCTGCACCACGAGGCCGAAGCGGGGTTCCGCGAGCGCTGGCCCGAAATCGAGGTCAGCGACCGTATTTACTGCTACGGCCGCCGCAGGCTGAGCGCCGTGGGCGGAACCGCTACCGGCGACGCAATGCTTGCCTGGGTCTCGGCCACCGCCCCGGAAGGGCTGGCGGCGGCGACCGCCGAAGACATGGCCCATGGCTCTATCCGCCCCCCGGATGTGCGCCAGCGGCTGCAGCCTTCAGCCGACCCGGTTCTGGGGCAGATGCATCAGATAATGCTGGAAAATCTGCAAGCTCCTTTGGCATTGACTGAGATTGCAGGGCGGCTCGGGCTCAGCCTGAAAGCGATGCGCCTGCGCTGCAAACGCGGGCTGGGCATGACACCGCAACAGGCCTATCTTCAGATTCGCCTGCAGCGGGCGCGCGAGCTGCTTCTAAGCACCGCAATGCCAGTCACAGAAGTGGCTCTGGCGACGGGGTTTGTCTCGCTGCCGGGGTTCTCGCGCCAGTTCAAGGCCATGTACCAGCGCAGCCCGCGCGGTATGCGCCGCTGCTGAGGCCCACCTGGACAATCCTCATTGCAACCGTTCTGCCAGCCGCCGGTGCAGAAAATCTGCGCCAAGCCTGCCCCCTCCAAGAAGGCTTGCAATCACTAAGACACCTGCGGGGGCGGGAGTGAATAGCAGCGTTCAGGGTACCGGCGCTCAATTGGCGAGAAGGACAGCCTCCACCCGCCGGTTGGCCTCTCGGCCCTCCGGGACCAGATTGCTGGCGATGGGTGCCAGATATCCGGCACCAGCCACGTCAATGCGCGTTCCATCAGCCTCATAGGCCTCAACCAGCCGCTCTTTCACAGACTGCGCCCGGCGTTCGGAAATGCGGGTGTTTTGCGCCAGCGAGCCCACCGAGTCAGTATGGCCCACCAGCAGCAGCCGATGCTGCGGAGTCGCGGCCAGATAGCCAGCCAATTCCTTCAGGCTGCCATACTGCCCCTCGCGCAGACGGGTAGAACCGCTCTCGAATACCAGATCTGTCAGCACCGCATGGCCGCGCACTTCCAGCACCTTGGCCAATTCTACCGGCCGCACCGGATCCGGTTCCGCCGGCGCTTGGACCACGGGTTTCGATAGGACTGGCACTGCGTCCGGCGGCCGCACACTGATCATTTGAACAAAGGCCGCACCGCCTGCCCGCGACACGAGAACAGAAACCGCTTCTCTTCCCTTGGCGGCCGACAGGAAGTGAAAACGGGAAATATCCACCATCATATCCGGCGTTGGCACCACTTCGATCCCGAACCGGAAGCCAAAACCGCCGCAATCACGCGCCGCGCAGTCTAGCCGCACTTCATAACCCTGCTCCACCAGCTGCTCCCGCAGCGGCGCCAGGATCTGCAGCACCGTGCCGCTGCCTTCCACGCGCCAGGTCCGGCGGTTAATCTGCC
The DNA here is from genome assembly GCF_000813905.1 of Leisingera sp. ANG-M6. NCBI lineage: Bacteria > Pseudomonadati > Pseudomonadota > Alphaproteobacteria > Rhodobacterales > Roseobacteraceae > Leisingera > Leisingera sp. ANG-M6. The sequence goes on along the minus strand of NZ_JWLG01000013.1, from coordinate 258,384 downwards.
CCTCGAACCGCTCCGAAGGCACCTTGTCCGCGTCTTCCGGGCCAATGGGCAGCTGATAGACGCCAAGCGCAGTCGCCCGTTCAGAAATGGCAGTCGCATCAGCGGGCAAGGCAAGTTCCGCCGCATACAGCATTCCGGGCAGGAACGCTGCTGCCACCGCTGCAATCAGACGTCTTAACGGCACTGGCTGTGATATTCCGGATTGGGCACCATCGCGGTTGCGCTGGCCACCCGGTTCGACATGTTGAAGAAGCCTGCGACATTGGCGATATCCCAGATATCCCGGTCGCTAAATCCCGCATCCCGCAGGGTCTGGCGGTCCGCCTCCTCGATCTCTGCGCTCGCCGTGGTCATCCTGGCCGCAAAATCCAGCATCGCCCGCTGGCGCGCATCCAGCGGCGCCACCCGGTAGTTCATCACCAGCATCTCGCCCAGCTGCGGATCGCCGGACAACTGCCGCACGGCCGCGCCATGCGCCACCAGGCAATAGAAACAGCGGTTGATTGCAGAGACCACCACCGCAATCATCTCCCGCTCCAGCTTGCTCAGGCCGCTGTCCGCCAGCATCAAATCGTTGTACATGGCGGTGAAGGCGTTGAGCTTGGCGATATCAAAGGCATTTGCCTTCAGCACATTCGGCACAAAGCCCAGTTTCTCGACGCAGATATCAAAGTACTTCTGCGTTTCCGGCGGCAGCGGGTCCACTATCGGCAGGTCGAGGGCTGTGGGCTGGGTCTGGTCACTCATCGCGGTCAATCGCCTTGTTGCAAAATCCGGTAGTGGTACTGTCCAACACAGTCCATGCCGAGGGAAGCGTAAAGCCCGTTTGCACCCTCGTTACGTTTCGTACAGAGCACCGCCAGTTCGCTGGCGCCGTTTTCAAGAGCCCAGAAGGCGGCCTGACGCATCATCCAGGCGCCCATGCCGGCGCGGCGTTGATGCGGCAGGATTTCCAGCGCGTGAATCATCGCCACCCCGTCGTGAATGGCAACGAACCCTGCGCCCGCCGGTTTGTCCTTGTGGCGCCCCAGCAGCCCGGTTTTCGGACCTTGCACCCGCTGCATCACCGCCAGCCGCTCCGGCCCGATGCCCCCTTGCGCCCAGATCTCGCGCTGGATCGCCAGCGGTTCCCAGACGCAAAAGGCGGTAACACGGGGCACCGGGATATCTGTCAGCCGCTCCGCCGGGCAGGTCCACAGGTTAACCGGATCCTTCACCGCATAGCCGCGCGCCTCCAGTTGCGCGTCCAGCTCCGTCTCACCATCGCGGATCATGAACAGGCAGTCCTGACCCATAGCGCGCATCGCGTCCTCAGCCGCTGCAATCTCCACGTCAGACGCTGCACCGTTCACCGTCGTTGCCGACACACGGCTGCCGCCGCCCTGCCCTTCGCGCAGGGTGACAGGCCCAAGTTCGCGCAGCGATGCCGACGGCCATGTCGCCTCGGTCACGCCATAGTAACGGGGATCGGTGGTCACTGCTCCAGCTCCTTTGCCAGTTCGGTCATCGCCGCATCGACACGTGCGCCGTCAGTGCCGCGGATCACGACATTGGCGCCGAACGCGCCGTCCTTCTGGAACGGGTAGCAGCCCACCGATAGATCGCTATAGGCCTCTGCCAGAGAGCGCAGCGGAGCCGCGATTTCGCCCTCTCCCCGCAGCACCCGCAAGGTCTGCGACAGCATCGGTCGGCCGCCGGTCAGGGTCGGCATCACGCTTGCCACCATTGCCTGAAAGATCATCGGCACACCGGCCATCACATGCACATTGCCGATGGTGAACCCGGGCGCCGCCGAGACAGGGTTGTCAATCAGCACCGCACCGTCCGGAATGCGGGCCATCCGCAGCCGCGCCGCGTTCATCTCCAGCCCTTGGGTATCGTAATGCGCCTGCAGGATCGCGCGGGCATCGTCGCGCACATCCAGATGCGCTTCAAACGCCTTGGCAATGCAATCGGCGGTAATGTCATCATGGGTCGGCCCGATACCGCCGCTGGTGAACACATGGTCAAAAGCGCGTGACAGCGCCCGGACCGCGGCAATGATCGCCGCCTCATCGTCGCTCACCACCCGCACTTCCTTCAGATCGATGCCATGTTTGGTCAGCTCTCCCGCCAGGTAATGCATATTGGCATCGCGGGTGCGGCCGGACAGGATCTCATCGCCGATAACCAGCATGGCGGCAGTTGGGTTCGGCGTTGCAGGCATGAGCATCTCCCTTGGCTGAGTGCAAAAATACTCCGCCAGCAGAGCGGCACAAGGGCCAAAGCGACTAGGAAAGCCTCGCAACCGCAGCGTCGAACAGCGCCGCATCCTCCATGGCACGGGCCAGAATCATCGCGCCTTCCAGCGTGGCAATCATATGTGCCGCAGCCCGGTCCGCTGCATCCCGCTGCAACCCTTGTCGCTGGTAGACCTGCCGCAGCCATTCCAGGTTGCGGGCGAAAAATGCCCGGGTCGCGCTTGCGACCGGCCGCGGCAAATCGGCAATCTCGGCCCCGAAAACACCGCACAGGCACATCAGCCCGTCCTGTTTCAGAGCCGTGCCATACGCTGCAACATAGCGCTTGAGCAACTCCGCAGGCTCCGCCCCCTGGGGATCACCCAAGGCTATGAAAAAATTGTCAGAATAGCGTTCAGCCAGAGCCTCCCCCAAGGCATCCTTGGTTGGAAAATGATAGTGGACAGAGGCTGATTTGATACCGATTTCCGCAGCGATTTCACGGAAGCTGAAGGCGTTGTAGCCACCTGTGCGCGCGGCCTTCTCCGCAATGTCCAGGATGCGTTCCGCTGTGTCCGGCTTTGCCATGCTCAACCCCTCGCTCATCTACCTACCTACAGATAGGTCTTGACGGAATGGAGCACAACTCACATCTATCTACCTACTGATAGATAGGAGAATCACAATGAGTACTGAGACCGCATTGATCATCGGCGGATCGTCGGGAATGGGTCTGGAAACTGCCCGCCAGCTGGTAGAGGCGGGACATCATGTCACCCTCTTGGGTTCGTCTGCTGCCAAGTTAGAAGCTGCCAAAGCAGAACTTGGCTCCCTCGCAGAAGTCCGGAAAGTTGATCTGATGGACTTCGCAGCCGTTCAGACGCTGGCAGACGAGCTTAAGGCCGGCAGCAACCATATCAGCAAACTGGTCAACGCCGCCGGTGTCTTTGCCCCAAAACCATTTTTGGAGCATGGCCCCGAAGATTATGACCGTTACATGGGCCTGAACCGCGCCACCTTCTTTCTGACACAAGCCGCCGCAACCAACATGTCACGCAACGGCGGCGGCGCCATTGTCAACATCGGCTCGATGTGGGCAAAACAAGCGATCAAGGCGACCCCCAGCTCAGCCTACTCCATGGCCAAGGCGGGCTTGCACGCCCTGACTCAGCACCTGGCGATGGAGCTGGCAGACCATGGCATCCGGGTGAACGCGGTGGCCCCTGCGGTGGTGGTCACTCCGATCTACGGCGCATTCATACCCCCCGCACAGATCGAGGACGCACTGACCAGCGGCTTTGACACCTTCCACCCGATTGGACGCGTTGGCCGCCCGGCTGACATAGCCGCAACCGTGGTGCACCTGCTGTCAAATCAGACTGCATGGGTGACCGGCGCCATCTGGGATGTCGACGGCGGCGTCATGGCCGGCCGCAACTAGGGCTTTGCCGCCGGGCGGGGCTGGGATAGTCATCTGGCATGAACTTTGCCCAGCCCCTGATCCCCGCCACCCTGATCCGCCGCTACAAACGCTTCCTCGCCGATTGCCGGCTGGTAGACGGGCAGGAAATCACCGCCCATTGCGCCAACCCCGGCAGCATGATGGGGCTGGCGGATCCGGGCATGAAGGTCTGGCTGGAGCCCAACGACGATCCGAAGAAGAAGCTGAAATACGGCTGGCGGCTGGTGGAACACGCAGACGGCCATTTCACCGGCGTCGACACCTCGGTTCCCAACCGCGCCCTGCGGGCGGCGCTGGAGGCTGGGGAGGTTGCGGAGCTCGCCGCTTACAAGACTGTGCGAGCCGAGGTGAAATACGGCGCAAACAGCCGCATCGATTTCCTGCTGCAACAGGACGGCCTGCCCGACTGCTATGTCGAGGTGAAAAGCGTGACCTTGTCGCGCCAGCCCGGCCTTGCTGAGTTTCCCGATAGCGTAACCGCCCGCGGCACCAAGCATCTGGGGGAGCTGGCAAACATGGTGGAACAGGGCCACCGGGCGGTTATGCTCTACCTGGTGCAGCGCACCGACTGCGAACGCTTCCAGCTGGCCGCCGATATCGACCCTGCCTACGCAGATGCCTTTGCCAGTGCCTATGCCGCCGGGGTGGAGAAGCTGGTTCTGGGTACCCGGATTACCCCGCAGGGTGTTGAGGTCGCCGGACCGCTCTCATGAGAGTAACGGCCCGGACCGGGCGGTCGCTCAGGCTGCCTGATCCACTTGCTTCGCGTTCCCGCCTTCCTGTTCCGCTTCGGCCTGAACGATGGTCCTTGTCGGGAACGGAATGTCGACTCCAGCCGCATCCAGTGCTTCCTTCACCTTGCGTTTCATGTCGGCCTGGTACTGGAAGTATTCCTCTGCATCGACCCAGACCCGCACCAGAAAGTCGACCGAACTGCTGTTCAGTGCATTCACCTGGATGAAGGGCTCAGGATCGTTGTGCGACCGGCTGTCACCCATGATGGCATCCCTGATTGCCTTTTCGGCGGTTGCCAGGTTCGCCCCGTAGCCAACGCCAAAGACCCATTCAGCCCGGCGTGTGTCGAAGGACGAGTAATTGGTGATCGTGTTACCCCAGACTTCCGAATTGGGAATGATCACCTTGAGGTTGGACAGGCTGGCAATCACGGTGTTGTTCAGAGTGATTTCATGCACCGTGCCCATTTCGCCGTCCACTTCGATGAAATCACCCAGTTTGAACGGGCGGAAAAGGATGATCATGACGCCGGCCGCCACATTGGACAGTGCGCCCTGCATGGCCAGACCGATTGCAAGGCCAGCCGCACCGATCGCTGCAACGATGGACGTGGTCTTGACGCCGAAGGTGTTCAGAACAAACAGCACGGCAAAGGCAAGGATGACGTAGCGGGCCAGGTTGCCCAGGAAATGGAACAAAGTCACATCCAGCTTGGCATTGCTGTCACCCAGCTGCACGATCCGCCGCTTGACCCAGCCCGCAACGATGAAGCCGGCCAGCAAAATGACCACTGCTGCCACCACACTACCCAAAGCCTGCGCCAGAAATTCCAGCGTGACCAGATCCGCCAGCGACTTCCCGTCGTAAATTTCAGTTTGCATAAGGCTATTGACGCTGTCCATTCTGCTGCATTCCCCTCGTTGTCCAAGTAAAGGTTCAACTGAGAAAACGCATAGCTGCTGAAAAAGTTCCCGCACCCCCGGTCTGGCCCTTTCGCCCGGAACCCCTTACATAGCTACGCAACAAACGTGATGGAGCTCTGCGCGATGAGATCGAAAGACGGCCGCACCACCAAGGACGGCATCCGCATTCATGAACCCGGCGACTATGCCGGCATGCACAAAGCGGGGGCGCTTGCCGCGCGCATTCTGGACGATATCGCAGCCCATGTGTTCCCCGGCCAGAGCACCGGCGAAATCGACCGTCTCATTACCCAAATGGTCGAAGACGCAGGCGCCAAGTCCGCTACCATCGGCTACAAGGGCTATCAGCACGCCAGCTGCATCTCGGTGAACCATGTGGTCTGCCACGGCATCCCCGGCGACAAGAAGCTGAAGGACGGCGATATCCTGAACATCGACGTGACCGTGATCGTCGACGGCTGGTTCGGCGACACTTCCCGGATGTTCGTTGCAGGCAAGCTCAGCCGTAAGGCAGAGCGGCTGATTCAGGTCACCCACGATTCGCTGATGAAGGGGATTGAGGCCGTGAAGCCCGGCAACACCTTCGGCGACATCGGCCATGCGATCCAGACCTATGCAGAGGCGCAGCGTATGAGCGTTGTGCGCGACTTCTGCGGCCATGGCCTGGGCACAGTGTTCCACGCCCCGCCCAATGTGCTGCACTACGGCCGCCCCGGCACCGGACCGGTACTGGAGGAAGGCATGTTCTTCACCATTGAGCCAATGATCAACCTGGGCCGCCCGGAAACCAAGATCCTGACGGATGAATGGACTGCAGTAACCCGTGACAAGTCTCTGTCGGCGCAGTTCGAGCATTCGATCGGCGTAACCGCAGACGGGGCTGAAATTTTCACCCTGTCGCCGGCCGGAAAATTTCACCCGACCTACGGCTGACCTGCCAAGACGCACCGGGGGCCGCCCCCGGTGCTCCGGAATACCTTCAGCCAGGTGAAGGACGGATACGGTCAGGACTTTGCGTCGTCCTGCCCATCAGCTTCCTGAAACCGCCAGAGCGCCAGCAATAGCGTACCATCGCCAAACGGTGTCACCGCATCCTGAATGAACAGCGGTGCCCGCAGCGGTTTTGACGCAGGCAGTTTCTGCGTTTCCGCTTCTTTTGAATACCGCAGGAACGGTAGGCGCAAGGTCTGTTCCATGCGCGGAACAGTACCACAACGGCCTCAGATCGACAAAAGCGCAGGCACCTCTGCCATGTCGCGGAACACCTCTGCACCCAATGCTGCCAGTTTCCTGCCACTGTCCTGCGGCGCATATCCAAGACAGCGCATGCCTGCACGCACGGCTGCGGTCACACCGTTGCAGTTGTCCTCGATCACCAGGCAGTCGCGCGCTTGCACTCCGAAATGGCTGGCTGCCGCCAGAAACAGCCCCGGTTCGGGCTTGGCGACCCTCAAAGCATGCGCCGAGAATATTGCGTGCGGATGGAAGCGCCCCCAAAGACCGTTCTGGCCCAAGGTAACGCGCATTTTCTCCTCGCTGCCGTTGGAAGCCACACAGACTGGTATCTCCTGCGCATCCAGCCGCGCCAGCAATTCTGGAATGCCTGGCGTCAGCGGCACGCCCTGCCTCAGACGGGCAATGGTTTCCGCGTAGACTTCATCAATCCACCTGTCTGGCAGATCTGCACCCAGTCCGCGGGCCTTCTCCATAACTCCGGCCATGGTGCAGCCAACGAAGTGCGCCATCGACTGTTCCATCGTCAGTGCCAGCCCGTGGCACGCCAAATTGTCGATCAGCGCCTGGTTCGACGCCGGCTCGCTGTCCACCAGCACTCCGTCGCAATCAAAAATCACCAGTTTTGGGGTTGGAAATGTCTTGGGCATTTGTGCCGCCAATCGAGGGATGCATCCGGGTTACCCCGCAAGAGTTAGACAGCTTTCTCTGCCACCGCAATTACGCAGCGGCCAAGCACCTGCTCTCAAATGCAAAAATGCAGGGGATCCCCCCTGCATTATCCAATCAAAAATCTGGCAAGGCTCAGAACTTGCAGCGCTTCTTCTTTGCCAAAGCAACCAGAACCTCGTGGCGCTTGTTGGCCGCTTCCAGCGCCTCGTTGGCGTTGGCGTAGTTGCCGATCACCGCCGGCCAGAACAGGATCGCCGCGGCCACATTCGTGCCAGAGGCGGTCTTGCCTTTCTTGGCTTCAGCGCGAATCTCATCCAATTGACCCAACTGGGTTTTAATTTCCTCGCAAGTCAGCGAAGCGTCATCAACGTTGTTGGTGGTCACGACTTCCGGCGAAACACAACCGGACAGAAACAGAGAGCCTGCTGCCAGCAGGCCAAGAAACTTTGCAGTTTTCATATTGGGTCCTTTGAAACCGCCGGAATGGGCGGATATTTGCTTAAATCACAGGCTGGCTACGCTCCTAAAGTTGAGTTTGCAAATAGAAATTCAAACATTCGAAGAGCGGAGCGGAACTTACGCAGGACTGTTCTCCTGACGCCACAACAAGGTGACGTGGGTATCGCCATACTTCCGGCTGCTTTCCAGCTCAAACCCGTTTGGTGCGCTCATAGGTGCGCTTTCCTCCCAGACCACCAGCGCATCTTCCGCCAACCAGCCGCCAGCCACGGCAGCAGCCAGCGCCTTCTCTCCCAGCGCCTTTCCATAAGGCGGGTCGAGGAAGATCAGATCAAAAGGCGCATCCGGGTTCTGTCCCAGCTTCAGCGCGTCACGGCGCGCTAGGGTGCAGCGGTCTTCGGCCTTGCAGATCGTGATGTTCTTTTTGATCAGGCCGCCGGACACACGCCCATCATCGACAAACAAAACCTCCGCCGCGCCGCGCGACAGCGCCTCCAGCCCCAGCGCGCCGGTGCCTGCAAACAGGTCAAGCACACGGGCACCGGGAATGGCGCCCGTGTGGGTCAGTACACTGAACAGGCTTTCCCGCACCCGGTCGGTGGTTGGGCGCAGATGGGCACCTGCATCCCCCTTGCCCACCGCGGCCAGTGCCCGGCCGCGGAAGTCTCCGGCGATGATCCTCACGCTTTCAGCAGCGGTTTCAGATCGGCAGCAGGGTCGGCGGCAACTGCCTTGTCCGCTGTCTTGCCTGCATCAATGAGCCGCTTGGCCACCATATAGGCGCGCGGGTCGTTCATCGCGTCCACCGCCACCAGCTGGTCACCCTTGTAGTACCAGAAGGAAACCTGACTGCCCTCACCCTGGCGGGTGACCACATTGTCATAGCCGGTGTTGAGGCCCGCAATCTGCAGTTTGACGTCGTACTGATCCGACCAGAACCAAGGGGTCGCGATGTAGTCCTTGTCCGCGCCCAGCATGTTCTGCGCCACAACTTCGGCTTGGTCGATGGCATTGGGCACGCTTTCCAGGCGGATGCGGTTGCCCTGGAACGGGAAGGAGGCGCAATCGCCTGCCGCCCAGACCGACGCATCGGAGGTCCGGCCCTTGGCATCCACCTTGATGCCATTGTCCAGCTCCAGCCCGGCCATCTCCGCCAGTTGCGACGACGGGGTGATGCCCACGCCTACCACGACGAAATCCACGTCCAGCACCTCTCCGCCGCTCAGCACAGCGCGGGTGACCTTGCCGTCTTCGCCTTCCAGACGCTCCAGCCCAACGCCCTCGCGGATGTCCACGCCCTGGCCGCTGTGCAGATTGCGGAAGAAATCAGAGGTTTCCGGCGCCGCTACCCGCTGAAGGATACGATCAGCCATTTCCACCAGCTTCACCTGCACACCGCGCTTGGCGCAGACTGCAGCAGCCTCCAGCCCGATGTAGCCGCCGCCGACAATCAGCGCGCGCTTGCCCTCGGTCACGTTGGGCGCCATAGCGTCCACGTCGGTCAGCCCTCGCACCACGTAAACGCCGTCCAGATCACCGCCAATGGCGGCAGGCAGGCGGCGCGGGTCGGACCCAGTGGTCAGCGCCAGCTGGTCGTAGCTGATCACCTCATCCTCCAGCGACACCGTTTTGGCGGCCGGATCAATCGCGGTGACGCGCTGTCCCAGCTTCAGGGTGATGTTGTTTTCGGAGTAAAAACTCTCGGGCCGCAAGAACAGCCGTTCCAGCTCCATTTCCCCCAGCAGATAGGCCTTTGACAGCGGCGGCCGCTGATAGGGCAGCGCTGCTTCTGCGCCGATCAGGGTGATCTCCCCGTCAAACCCGTCCTTGCGCAGCTTTGCCACCAGCGAGGACCCCGCCTGCCCTGCTCCAATCACGACGATGTGGGACATATCCCCTTGCCTCCCGCAATAGTTCCCGTCACGCTTTCACCGGACCCTATATACCCGGGGCCCCAAAACGCAATCAGGAGAAAGAGGAACGTGCAATGATTTCTGTTGGAGACCAACTGCCGGACGCGACACTGACACGGATTGGGGACAACGGCCCAGAACAAGTGCAACTGTCGGACAAGCTGAAAGGGCGCAAAGTGGTGATCTTCGCGGTTCCGGGTGCCTTTACCAGCACCTGCCATTCCGCGCATGTGCCCAGCTTTATCCGCACCAAGGACCAATTCGTCGCCAAAGGTGTCGATGAAATCATCTGTCTGGCCGGCAACGACCCTTTCGTGATGTCGATCTGGGGTGACAACACCGGCGCCACTGAGGCTGGGATCACCATGCTCTCGGACGCCGAATGCACATTCACCTCTGCAATCGAGATGCGGCTGGACGTGCCCTCTGCGGGCCTGATCGGCCGCTCGCTGCGCTATGCCATGCTGGTGGAAGACGGCGAGGTGAAGATCCTCAACAAGGAAGAGAACCCGGGCCAGTGTGAGCTGTCGGCCGGCGAGGGCCTGCTGGAAGCGATGGGCTGATTCTGGAACTGCAGTGGCCGCCAAGGCAGGTGGCCACCCTTCAACCTCTTAAGAATTCGTAAAAAATTGGGTCAGAGTTTCTGTCCGAATGTTTCGCGCGCGAAACATTTAGACAACATTGCTGACCTATTCAGGTCAAGCTGAAAGACACAGTCCGCCAAGGCTGCAGGACAAGGAAAAAGCAATAACTTTCAAGATTTTAGAACTTTCGAGCGGCCGTCTCTCGCTAGAATTCAGCGCGTCTGACCTGACGGCTGTCAGAGAAGCTATCGAAAGCATCTACGGTGTACCGGAGATAACCGCGTATCCGGCCTGCTCGAGTGTAAACTTTGCAGGCTGCATGTTCGTCTTTCAGAATGAGTGGAATGACCCTTGCCTCATTTCTCAGTCAGAGGAAGGCAATCGGATTCTGAAAGACCTTTTTGAATCCCTAAGGGCGGAAACCGGCTAGAGCCCGCCTGAATTTGCCTCTTGTCACTCCTGCGGTTCGCCAAACAGCCCGTCCATTTTACGCGCCAGTTTGGCGTCCTGGGCGCTGATCCCATCGACATCATGGGTGGTCAGAACCACCGTCACCCGGTTGTAGACATTGCTCCATTCCGGGTGGTGGTTCCACTTCTCGGCCCAGATCGCGGCGCGGGTCATCCAGCCGAAGGCATCAGCGAAATTGTTGAACTTGAAGGTCTTGGTGATGGCATCACGCCCATCCACCATCTCCCAGCCGGTGGCGAACAGCGGCTCCAGCAGCGGGCCGCGGGTGGCGTCGGACAGTTTCTCCGTCATTCTTGCTCCTCCACATGGGCTTTGCGGAACGGGCCGTAATCGGTCAGGATTTCAATCTCTTCCTCGGTGGCAGCCCGCTCAGCCTCGAGGTAGCGTCCGACGGCCCCGGCAAACCCGGGATCGCCGATCCAGTGCAAGCTGTGTGTCTGGCATGGCATGTAGCCACGCGCAAGCTTGTGTTCACCCTGTGCGCCGGCTTCCGCCCGGTCAAGTCCCAGGGCAATCGCCAGCTCTATAGCCTGATAATAGCACAGCTCGAAATGCAGGCAGGGGTGCTGTTCGACACAGCCCCAGTACCGGCCGTAAAGTGTTTCACGGCCAATGAAATTCAGCGCGCCCGCCACATAGTGCCCGTTGCGTTCCGCCAGAATCAGCGCCATGTCGTCCGCCATCGTGCGGTGCGCGATATCAAAGAACTGCCGGGTCAGATAAGGCGACCCCCACTTGCGCGCGCCAGTGTCCTGATAGAATTCCCAGAAGGCATCCCAATGCTCCGGGCGCAGGTCATCGCCCTGAACGACACGGATATCGCCGCCAAAGCATTGCGCCTGCATCCGTTCCTTGCGGATGTTCTTGCGCTTGCGCGATGACAGCGCCCGCATGAAAGCCTCGAAATCGGCGTAACCATCGTTCTGCCAGTGGAACTGCTGCGTTGTGCGCAGCATCAGCCCCATCTCCTCACCCAGCCGCGCCTCGTCCTGGGTGCAAAACGTCACATGCAGGGATGACAGATTGTTGTCCGCCGCCAGCTGCACAGCACCCTGCAACAACGCCGAGTGGCCAATGCCGTCAAAACCCGGGCGAACCAGAAACCGGCGCCCGGTGGCCGGGGTAAAGGGCACTGCAATCTGCAGCTTGGGGTAATAATGCCCGCCCGCCTGCTCATAGGCGTGCGCCCAATTGTGGTCGAAGATGTATTCGCCCTGGCTGTGCCCCTTGGCATAAAGCGGCGCGCAGGCGATCAGGCGCCCCTCCTGATAGGCGGTCAGATACTGCGGCTGCCAGCCGGTACCCGGCCCGACAGAACCGCTGTCCTCCAGTGCGCTCAGGAACCTGTGGGTGGTGAACGGATCGAGCGCACGGCCGCCTGACGCAGCCTCCGGGCAGGCGCAGGCGTCCCACTCGCCTGCCGTGATCTGCGACAGCGACGCCAGCACCCGGATTTCGATTCGCGCCTGAGACATGCAATTCCTCCGCACCGCTTCAAAGATGTGGGGTGCGGTCCAGAGCGATCAAGATGTTAGCGGCGAAAGGTACTGCTCAAATGTGACATTGTCAGCGATCGCCCGCGCAGCTTCTTCCTGGGCAAGCGATTTGATTGTCCAGCACAGCACCGGGACGCCTGCCTCTTTCAAACGGGCAACAGCAGGGTTGCCCAGATTGTGCGCCCCGTGGCTGATGAAACTGGCGGCCACCCTGTCAAAATCTGCGATCTTCCGCAGGTGTTTGCGCTCTTCCGGCGTCAGCTCCGGCCAATTTTTAGGTTTAAAGGCGCCCGTTACCAGGCCAAGCGCCAAGTCGCTGCGGTGCTTGGCGAATTCCGCAACGGCATCCGGATTGAAGGACATCACCGCTACATCGCCTGAGTATCCTTCCAGGCACTGCGCAGCCGCTGCTTCGAGCCTGCCGCATCCGGTGCCATCTGGCCGCCGGCTCCAAACCTGATCCTTGATCTCAACCAGCAGAGGCACCTTCCCCCCCACCAGCTCCAATACTTCCGCAAAGTCCGGAATGCCCTCCCCGTCGCCGCCTTTCAGCGGGATGGCGCGCAGGTCTTCGCGGGTCCGGTCCCTAACCAGACCGGAGCCTTCGGCCAGCCGGTCCAGGTCATAATCGTGAAACACCATGGCGCAGCCATCCTTCGACAGCTGCAAATCAATCTCGATCCCGTAGCCTGCCGCAATTGCTGCGCGGATGGCAGCGCGGCTGTTCTCCGGGCGCCCGTCCTCAACATCATGCAATGCGCGGTGGGCCAGAGGGACAGTCAGAAAGGCGGCAGGCAGGGACGGCGTCATTTGATCTGGAACACACCGTCGATTTCAACTGCGACGCCCAGCGGCAGCGAGGGCGAGCTGACCGCGGAACGCGCGTGGCGGCCAATGTCGCCCAGCGCTTCAACCAGGAAGTCGGAGGCGCCGTTCACCACCTGCGGCTGCTGGGTAAAATCCGCGGTCGAGTTGACAAAGGCGCCCAGTTTCACAACGCGGACCAGACGCTCCAGATCGCCGCCGCAGGCTGCCTTGAGCTGAGCCAGCAGCGCAATCGCGCAGCGCTTGGCCGCTGCCTGGCCTGCGTCGACATCCATGTCCGCACCCAAGGTGCCGGTGATCAAGCCGTTTTCATCCGCCGAAATCTGGCCGGAAATATAGACCATGTCGCCTGCAACGACATAAGGCACATAGTTGGCCGCAGGTGCCGGCGCGTCAGGCAGGGTCACACCCAGCTCTTTCAGTTTTGCTTCGATGCTCATGGCGCATTCCTTCCGAGTCTTTGCTGGCCGGGACGCTACCCGCAGCAGCAGGTTTCGGAAAGAGAAAATGCGAAACCCCGGCGCGGGAATCCGCCCTCCGCAGTCAGCTTTCGCGGAAAGCCTTGTTGAAGTAGTCCGCCAGCGGCTTGACCAGATAGGCCAGCGGCGAACGGTCGGCGGTACGGATGTAGCTTTCCACCGGCATTCCTGGGATCAGCACCGTGCCCGCCGGCAGGCGGCCCTGCTCGCCCGGGTTCAGCTCGATCTCCGCCCGGTAATAGGATATGCCGCTGCCCTGGTCCTCAAACGCATCAGCCGAGACCTGGGTGACATGGCCGAAAAGTTCCGGCGTCGAGCGCTGATCCAGAGCCGAGAACCGCAGGGTGACCTCCTGACCGGTATAAAGCTGGTCAATGTCGGTCGGCGCCACTTGTGCCGCGATCACCAGCGGCCGGTCCTGCGGCACCAGATACAACACCGGGTCGGCCGGCCGGATCACCGAGCGCGGGGTCTGCACCTGCAGCCCGTAGACAATGCCCGAGACCGGCGCGGTGATATCCAGCCGCGCCAGCCGCCCCTGCAAGGACCGGCGGGTCTCAGCCAGCTCCAGCTCTTGATAGCGCAGATCGCGCAGGCGGGTAATCGCCTCTTCTCGCTGGCCGCTGCCCAGTTTCAGGATTTCGATATCAATCTCGGTGATGCGGCCCTCAGCCTGCGCCTCCGACGCCACCAGCTCACCCAGCTGGCCGTCCAGGCTGGCCTGGGTGCGCCGCAAATTCAGCACCGTTGCCGCCTGCGCCAGGCCGCGGTCCAGCAGCGACTGCTGGTTGCCCAGTTCCTCACCGATCAAGTCCAGTTGCACCGACATGGATTTCTGCTGCGCCTGAATACCGCGAATCTGCTCCTCGATTTGCGCCCGGCGCTTCTCGAGCTGTTCGATCTCGCGCGCGGTGGAATCTCTCCGGGCCAAGAACAGGCGCCGCTGGCCCTCGACCAGATCCATGACATCCGGCTGGGCTTCCGCGGCCTGCAGCAATTCCGGGTCAAAGGTGACATCAGCCGCCTCGTCCCGTTCCGCCTCCAGCCGGCCGCGCCGCGCCATCAGCTCGAACAGCTGGCCTTCGGTGATCACCAACTGGGAGTTCAGCTCATTGGCGTCAAGCCGGATCAGCGTCGCGCCCTCAGCCACGGTGTCGCCTTCATCGACCAGAATCTCTGCAACGATGCCGCCGTCCAGATGCTGCACCACCTGCCGGTTGCGGTCGACCTCAATACGGCCCGTGGCCACCACCGCACCGGAAATCGAGGACAGCACCGACCAGGAGCCGAAGCCCCCCACCAGCACTGCAAGAGCAATCAGGCCAATAATCAGCGGGCGGCGCGCGGGCCAGTTGTTCTCCACACTCATCGCACACCTCCCGCGCCGGTCGCCTGGCGGATGTTCTGATGGTTGGCAACCATTTCCTGCAGCACCTTGTCCTTGGGGCCAAAGGCGGTCTGGGTGCCCTTGTCAATCACCAGCAGCGTGTCGCATTCCTGGATCGCCGCCGGGCGGTGCGCCATGATCAGCACCGAGCGGCCCTCAGCCTTGATCTGCTTGATCGCCTGGTTCAGTGCCATCGAGCCTTCATTATCGAGGTTCGAGTTCGGCTCATCCAGGATCACGATCACCGGATCGTCGAACAGTGCCCGGGCCAGCCCGACCCGCTGCATCTGTCCGCCCGACAGCCGTCCGCCGGTGGCGTTGACGCGCGTGTCATAGCCGTCGGGCAGTTTCAGGATCATCTCATGCGCTGCAGCCTTACGGGCGGCCTCAACCACCTTTTCGGCGTCGGGCTGCTGATTAAGGCGGGCGATGTTCTGGGCAATGGTGCCATCAAACACCTGCACCCGCTGCGGCAAGTAACCTATGTGGCCGCCCAGCACATCCGGTGCGTACTGATCCAGTGACGCACCGTCGAGCCGGACGGAACCGGCCGCAGGCCGCCAAACACCTGTCAGCGCCCGCGCGAGGGTTGACTTGCCGGATCCCGAAGGCCCGATCACGCCGATTGCCTGTCCCGGCTGCACCTTGAAGTTCACATTGCGCAAGAGCGGCGTATTGCTGCCAGGCGGCACCACCGCCAGCCCCTGGACCTCCAGCAGCGCCTTCGGCTTGGGCAGGGCGGTGCGTGTCTCTTCCTCCGGAACCTTGTCCAGCAGCTCCGCCAGATTGTGCCAGCCCTTCATCGCCCGCTGCACCAGCGCCCACTGCCCCAGCCCCAGTTCGATCGGCGCCAGGGCGCGGCCCATCAGGATGGAACCTGCGATCATCGCGCCTGGCGTCACCTCGTTTTGCAGCACCAGATATGCGCCCAAACCCAGCATCGCCGATTGCAGGAAAAGACGCAGCGTCTTGGTCAGCGTGGTGAACCCGCCGCCGGTGTCATTGGCCGTGACACTGTCGGTCAAGGCCGCGTCCCGGGCCTGTTTCCAGCGCTCGAAAGATGCCCCGCGCATGCCCATTGACTGGATCATTTCCGCTTCGTTGCGGATTTCCTCGGACATCAGATTGGCCTTGTGGCCGGTCATGCTTGCCTTCTGCTGCGGCAACCGGGTGAACATCTGGTTCAAGAACGCAATCAGCACCAATACCGCACCGCCGCCAAGGGCCAGCAGGCCCAGCCAGGGGTGGAACAGCGCAATGCCCGCCAGAAACACTGGCGTCCAGGGCAAGTCGAAAGCCGCAGTCAGCACCGGCGAGGCGATCAGCCGCTGCACCGACTCCAGGTCTGAGAGACCGGTCTGCGCTACCGGGTCCTGTGCCACCGCAGAACGGCGGATCATCGCATCGAACACCCGCTTATCCAGCGCCGCCTGCAGCCGGGCCCCAACCCGCGCCATGATCCGGCCGCGGGCATAGTCCAAGAGCCCCATCATCCCGTAAAGGAACACCACCAGCAGCGACAGCGCCAAAAGGGTCGCCTCTGACCGGCTGCCCAGCACCCGGTCGTAGACCTGCATCATGTATAAGGGACCGGTCAGCATTAGCAGGTTCACGAAAAAGCTGAAGATCCCGGTGAACCAGTACAGGCCGCGGCTCTGCCGCCGCACCTGACGCAGTTCATCATACCCGTTTTTGTAAAGGCTTTTATTCATGGTCAGACTGCAATAGTGGTTCGTTGGCTTCAGGTCAGGGCTGGAATTGTACCAGTTGTGGCACAAGCCGGTAAAAAAATGTAATCAGACTGGAAATTGGCAAGAGAACACTTATTTGCCCCCCGACGCGCCCATTCCAGTACCAATTGGACACTTATCCGAATGCCCTTGATGTTGCGACCGCTTAAATTTGTACCTGCGCTGATTTTGGCCGCTTTTGCCGCTGGCTGCGCCACCCAGGACCCGGTTGCGCGCGCCTCCGGTGAGGTATTCGACCCCTATGAGCGGACCAACCGCACCATTCACGCCTTCAACCGCGGCGTTGACCGGCTGGCCTTCCGCCCCGCCTCCAAAGGCTACGTGGCGATTGTGCCGGCGCCGATGGTGACCAGTTTCTCCTATTTTGCTGAGAACCTGTCGATGCCCGGCCAGATGGTCAATGCACTGCTGCAGGGCGACCTGAAGACGGCCGGCAATGCGTTTTCGCGCTTCGTGATCAACTCGACCGTGGGATTTGCGGGCCTCGCAGACCCCGCAACTGAGTTCAAAGTGCCGCAGGTCGATACCGACTTCGGCGAGACATTGCATAAATGGGGCGTCGGCGAAGGCGCCTATGTCGAACTGCCGCTGCTCGGCCCTTCCACCAGCCGTGACGCGGTGGGGGTTGCCGTCGACTTCTTCACCAACCCGCTGGGATATGCCGAGCAGAATACTGCCGACAACATCACCATCTACGCCGAGATCGTGCGCCGCATGGGTGATCGTGGCAACTATTCCGACACGATCGACTCGATTCTCTACGAGAGCGCCGACAGCTATGCGCAGTCGCGGCTGATCTACCTGCAGAACCGCCGGTTCGAGCTGGGGGATGGCGAAGAGATCCAGGAAATCGACCCGTTCGAACTGAACACTGAAGGATTTTGAATATGGACCGCCGCAATTTCGTGACTGGCCTGTGCGCCGGCGCCGCTGCTTTGGTTGCAGCTCCGCAAACCCTTTGGGCGCTGACCGAAAACAGCGCCAGCAAGCTGATCAACAGCCTGGTTGCCGACATCAACCGTGTGATCGACTCTGGCAAGGGTGAAAGCGCCATGTTCCGCGAGTTCGAGCGGATCTTCCAGCGCTACAGCGACACCTCGTATATCGCGGCCTATGCGCTCGGGGTGGATGGGCGCCGCGCCTCGGCCAGCCAGAAGAAGGCCTTCTCCAAGGCGTTTCAGGGCTACATCTCGCGCAAGTACGGCAAACGCTTCCGCGAGTTCATCGGCGGCAAGCTGGAGGTGAAGGGCGTCAAGAAAGTCAAGAAATGGTATGAGGTGAGCACTATTGCCTACCTCAAGGGCCAGTCGCCGTTTGAAGTGACCTTCCTGGTGTCGGACCGCTCCGGCCGCGACCTGTTTTTCAACATGTTCATCGAAGGCGTGAACCTGCTGCTGACCGAGCGCACCGAAATCGGCGCGATCCTGGACAGCAAGAAAGGTGACATCGACGCGCTGATTGCCGAGCTGAACCGGCTGAGCTGATCCGGTTTTTCCTGACGGACACGAGCAAGGCTCCCTGCGGGGAGCCTTTTTCTTTGCCTGCTTCAGGCCACCCGCTTGCGGGGCAGAAGCCTCCCGCCCGTCGCCGCAGCATCCTGGATGCCGTGCGCCCGTTGGGCGTGGCGCCCCAGGCCCTGTGGGACAGGCGCGCGCCGCACCTTCAAGGTGCGGCGCCGGGCCCAACTGGCGATGCCTCCGCATGGAGGCCAGAGACGGGCGGGAGCACCGCCTATCCGTATTTTCAGTTGCCCAGAATATCCCGCAGGATGTTGTCCACCGCGCGGCCCAGTTCCTGGCCCAGTTTTGGCCCCTGACGGCGGCGCTCGCGGCGGGTTGGCTGCGGCGGCGGTGCGATCGGTGCCGGTTCCAGCATCGGCAGTGGCTTCGGTTCCAGCCCCTCATGAACCCGCACCATGGTCTCGCGCCAGATCTCGGCGGGCAGACCGCCGCCGGTCACACCGGACAGGGGCGTATTGTCGTCATATCCCATCCAGACGCCGGCCACGTAGTCAGCCGTGAAGCCGATAAACCAGGCATCCTTGGCGGCTGATGTGGTGCCGGATTTGCCCGCCGCCTGCCAGCCCGGGATCTGCGCCCGCTGGCCGGTGCCGCCGGCAATCACCTTTTCCATCATCCAGACCAGCTGCTGCGCGGCCTCCGGGCGGATCACCCGCTCGCCCATGCCGCCGCTGGCCCCCATCAGCGCCTCATTGTCCTCCACCAGCTTCAGCTCCGTTACACCATAAGGTGTCACTGAGGAGCCGCCGTTGAGGATACCCGCATAAGCGCCGGTCATTTCCAGCAGAGTGCTTTCCGACGCCCCCAGCGCCAGCGCAGGGCCCGCGGCCAGATCGCTGTCGATGCCAAAGTCCTTGGCCACAAGGCTCACCTTGTCGCGGCCCACGGCCTCGGACACTTTCACCGCCGGCACGTTCAGCGAGTCGCGCAGCGCCCGCGCCAATGTCACTTCACCATAGAACTTGCGGGTGTAGTTATCCGGGCACCACTGGCCGGATCCTGGAATGTTCAGGCAGTATTTTGCATCCAGCACCCGGTCATAGGGCGAATAACCCAGCTCCAGCGCGGTGGCATAGACAAAGGGTTTGAACGCAGAACCGGTCTGCCGCTTGGCCTGGGTCGCCCGGTTGAAAACGCCCGAGACCTTGGTCTTGCGGCCGCCGACCATGGCGCGCACGGCGCCATCTGCGCTCATCACCACAATGGCGGCCTGCGCCTTGGAGCCCTGACGCACCTTGTTTTCGAAGATGTATTTCAGTGCTTCCTCAGCCGCGCGCTGCAAGCGCTGGTCCATGGTGGAGCGGATCACCACATCCTCTGTGGTCTGGTCGCCCAGGAAGTCCGGGATGCTGTCCATCACCCAATCGGCGAAATAGCCGCCGGCCCGCGCTGCCGCAGCCTCGCTCAGCTCTGCCGGGCTGTTCTGGTACTTTTGCATCTCCGCCGTGGTCAGGTAGCCCTGCTCCTGCATCAGCCGCAGCACGGTAGCTGCCCGGTCCTGCGAGCGCTGCAGGTTGTTTGTGGGGGCCAGCGTCGACGGCGCGGTCAGCAACCCCGCCAGCATCGCGCCCTCCGCCGGGTTCAGCTGGTTTGCGGATTTACCAAAATAGCGCTGCGCCGCGGCCTCTGCGCCATAGGCGCCGCCGCCCATATAGGCGCGGTTCATGTAGATCGAAAGGATCTCGTCCTTGGTGTACTTGGCCTCCATCGCCAGGGCAAAGATCGCCTCGGTCCCTTTGCGCCAGAGCGATCCCTTGCGGCAGTCGGCCTCATAGGCGCTTTCACTCTTCCATTCGGTGGGATCATAGACCTTGCCCAAGCACAGGAGTTTCGCCGCCTGCTGGGTGATGGTGGAGCCGCCATGGCCCGACAGCGGCCCGCGCCCTTCGCTCAGGTTGATGCGCACGGCGCTGGCTATGCCGCGCGGCGACAGGCCAAAGTGGCGGTAAAACCGCTTGTCTTCTGTCGCAACGATGGCGTTTTTCAGATGCGGCGACACCGTGTCCGCGGTCACCACGCCGCCGAACTGATCGCCGCGCCAGGCAAAGACCTCACCCTCGCGGTCCAGAATGGTGACGGAGCCACGGGCGCGCCCGTCCAGGTAGGCAGAAACCTCCGGCAGTTTTGCATACTGGAACGCCACCGCCAGGCCGACCAGCCCGCAGACCACCATGCCAACCCGCCAGGTGAACCCCCAAGCCAGCCGGAACGCAAAGGCAAACGGCGCCAGCAGCCAGCCGATGAGGCCGCGTTTCTTGCGTACCGGCCTGGCGCGGGACTTCTTGCGGCCAAACAGCCGTGCCAGCAGTCCAGGCTTTTTGGCCTTGGGCGCCGGCTTCCTGCGCGCAGGCTTCTTAGCGGGTGGTTTGCCCTTGCCGCCCGCGGAATAGCGTTTCTCTGCCACCAGAGGCTTGCGCCCGGATCCTTGTGCCATCGTCTGTTCCTGCCCGGTTTGCCCGTTGTCCGGCGACAATACCCTGCCGGCGCCGGATTGTAGAGGGGGCAGAATCCGGACCTTTCCCCTTTTCCAGATGGCCGGTTTTTAAGCGAAGCGGTCAAAAGGCGCAAAATTATTGTGCGCTCGCAGAAAGACGCGCGGAAACTTGCTGCCCTTGGCTTTGCACGACTCGGGGCGGCGGCTTTGCTGCAGGTGCACAATGCATCGGCATGGGGCCGGGGCAGCGCGAAACAAAGGGATGCAGAGATGAAAATGATCGTTGCCGCCATCAAGCCCTTCAAGCTGGACGAGGTCCGCGAGGCGCTGACCGGTCTTGGCGTGAGCGGGCTGATGGTCACCGAAATCAAGGGCTTCGGCGCCCAGGCGGGCCACACCGAGATTTACCGCGGCGCCGAGTACGAAGTGAATTTCGTGCCCAAGTTGAAGCTGGAATTGGTTGTGCCTGCCGATCAGGCCGAACAGGCCGTCAGCGCACTTTCCGAGACCGCCCGCACCGGCAAGATCGGCGACGGCAAGATTTTTGTTTTGGATGTGGAACAGGCCCTGCGGGTGCGCACCGGCGAAACCAATCTCGAGGCGCTGTAAGCGCGCCCGGCATGGAGGAAAGACTTATGAAGACCCTGAAACTCCCCCTTGCGGCTCTGGCGCTGAGCGCGCTGCCGGGCCTGGCGCTGGCCCAGGACGGCCCGGCCCCGGGCGTGAACCCCGCAACCGACACCGTGTTCATCCTGAACTCGCTGCTATTCCTGATCGGCGGCTGCCTGGTGTTCTGGATGGCAGCGGGTTTTGCCATGCTCGAGGCGGGCCTGGTACGCTCCAAAAACGTTACTATGCAGCTGACCAAGAACATGGCGCTGTTCTCATTGGCTGCCGTGTTCTACTGGCTGATCGGCTACAACCTGATGTATCCGCTGGGCAACTGGGCCGTCGACGGCGTCCTGTCCGGCGTCTTTGGCCCCGGCGTGCTGGAGGCGGTTGGGATCACCGCGGAAGGCGCGGATGATTATTCCTATGCCGCCACCGGCTCGGACTTCTTCTTTCAGCTGATGTTCTGCGCCGCCACCGCCTCGATCGTGTCGGGCACCCTGGCGGAACGCATTAAGCTGTGGCCCTTCCTGATCTTCACCATCATCCTGACTGCCGTGATCTACCCATTCCAGGCCAGCTGGAAATGGGGCGGCGGCTTCCTCGAGGAGATGGGCTTCCTGGACTTCGCCGGCTCCACCGTGGTGCACTCCGTGGGCGGCTGGGCCGCACTGACCGGCGCGCTGATCCTCGGGCCCCGCATCGGCAAGTATAAGGACGGCAAGACCATTCCGATGCCCGGCTCCAACCTGGCGCTGGCAACCCTCGGCACCTTCATCCTGTGGATGGGCTGGTTCGGCTTCAACGGCGGCTCGCAGCTGGCGATGGGCTCGATCGGCGACGTGGCTGACATCAGCCGCATCTTCTCCAACACCAATGCTGCCGCGGCTGGCGGCGCGGTGGCAGCTCTGATCCTGACGCAGCTCCTGTTCAAGAAACCGGACCTGACCATGATCCTGAACGGCGCGCTGGCCGGCCTGGTGGCTATCACTGCCGAGCCGCTGACCCCGGGCTTGGGCCTGGCCACCCTGATCGGTGCCATCGGCGGTGTGATCGTAGTCTTCGCCGTGCCGTTCCTGGACAAGCTGCAGATCGACGACGTGGTTGGCGCCATCCCGGTGCACCTGCTCTGCGGCATCTGGGGCACTGTGGCCGTGGTGCTGTCGAACCCCGAAGCCAGCCTGCTGACTCAGCTGACCGGCATCGCCGTGGTGGGTGTGTTCACCGTTGCAGCCTCTGCCGTGGTTTGGATCATCCTGCGTGCCACCACTGGCATCCGGGTGGAGGAAGAGGATGAGGTCAACGGGCTCGACATGGCGGAGCTAGGCATGGAGGCGTACCCGGAGTTCTCGCCGAGCTAAGTCCAGCCCTGCTGACAAAATTACGCGGCGCCTGTTTCAGGCGCCGCGTTTGTGTTTCCGCGGAGGGCTCCCGCCAGTTGCAGGATCATCAAGAAATGACCCTTCGCTTTTGGGCCGGGCGCCGCTGGCGCGGGGCGGAACGGGGTCAGCCCTGCGGGACAACAATCACTTTGGGCGCCTTCTGGTCGCGGTAGTCGCGGCGGTCTTCGGCGCGGTCAAGATGATCCTCCACCACGTCCCAGACACCCGTGTCGACGGCTTCATCCCGGCGGTTCTCGCGGCGGTCGGCACGGTTTTCCACCCGGTCGATAACTTCGCCGTTTGCAGCAAAAGCCGGGGCGGCCAGCGGCAGGGCAACGGCCGCGGACAGGATCACGGCGAGGGCGGATTTTGCGAGGGTCATTTCGGTCTCCTAGGCTGTGTTGCGTATGACTTCCGCAAGCACAAACGCGAAGCCTTGGTGCTTCCGTCGCCCAATTGCAAATGACCTGACGTCAAGCGTCGTCCCGCCTTCGCAAAGCCGTCAATCACTGCCCCTGCGCGCAAAGTTTTTCTGAAAAGTCTTAGGCGCCAACCCTCAAAAAAAACGCGCCCCGCACAAGGGCGCGTTTCTAAAATTTCAAAGTGGCTCAGGCTCAGACGCCGGCGTCAACAATCGCCTTGGCCAGCACCGGCACGGTCTGCGCGTTAAGGCCCGCGATATTCAGGCGGCTGTCGCCAACCATGTAGATGCCGTTGTCGACCCGCATTTTCTCGACCAGCTCCGGCGTGGTTCCCAAGAGCGAGAACATGCCGCGGTGCTGGGCGATGAAGCTGAACCGGTCGGAGCCGGTCAGGCGCTGCAGTTCATCCGCGAGGCTCTGGCGCAGGCCCAGCATGCCAAGACGCACCTCTTCCAGCTCGGCCGCCCAGTCGGCGCGCAGAGCATCGTCGTTGAGGATCATGGTCACCAGACGCGCGCCGTGATCCGGCGGGAAGGAGTAGTTCTGCCGGTTCAAAAACGCCAGGGTGCCCTGGTTCAGCGCTTGTGCGCCCGCGTCGTTGGAGACAGCCATCAGCAGGCCGGTGCGCTCGCGGTAGATGCCGAAGTTCTTGGAGCAGCTGGCGGCAATCAGCGTCTCGGGGCAGCTGGAGGCCACAAGGCGCACGCCCAGCGCGTCTTCTTCCA
Organism: Leisingera sp. ANG-M6; assembly: GCF_000813905.1. NCBI lineage: Bacteria > Pseudomonadati > Pseudomonadota > Alphaproteobacteria > Rhodobacterales > Roseobacteraceae > Leisingera > Leisingera sp. ANG-M6. Next base: position 234,683 of record NZ_JWLG01000013.1, on the reverse strand, counting down.
GGCCGTCGCCAAAGCCCTGATAAGCAATGTCGATCATCGGGATCAGGCCGCGCTCGTTCAGCAGCGCAATGACCTCTTTCCACTGCACCTCGTTGAAGTTGGCGCCGGTCGGGTTGTGACAGCAGCCGTGCAGCAGCACCACGTCGCCCTTCTGCGCGCCTTTCAGGTCCTCCATCATGCCGTCGAAGTTCACACCGCGGGTGTCGCGGTCGAAATAGCGGTAAACGACGGTTTCGATGCCGACATAGTTCAGGATCGACACGTGGTTCGGCCAGGTCGGATCCGACACAAAGACGCGCGCCTTGGGGTTGGCCATCTTGATCAGCTCAAACGCCTGGCGCACCGCGCCGGTGCCGCCGGGCGTGGCCGCTGCCGCGATGTTCTCACGCGCAACCGCATCGCCCAGGATCAGCTTGATCATCGCATCCGAGTAAGCCGGATCGCCGGCCAGACCGACATAGGACTTGCTGGTCTGCTCTTCCCACAGCTTGTGCTCCGCCGCCTTGATCGCGCGCATCACCGGGGTGACGCCCTCGGCGTTCTTGTAGACGCCGACGCCAAGGTCGATCTTGTCCGCGCGCGGGTCGTCGCGGTACATCTGCATCAGCGCCAGGATCTTGTCGGCGGGCTGGGGTTTCAGGGTTTCGAACATTGCTCAGTTCTCTCCGGTAGCAACGGGAAGGGTCGGGAAGGCACCCCATTCCACCCAGGACCCGTCATAAAGCGAATGATCGGTCTTGCCGATGCGCTCCAGGGCGAGGCTGAGGATGGCAGCGGTAACGCCCGATCCGCAGGAAGTAATCGCAGGTTTGTTCAGGTCGACGCCAGCGGCCTCAAAGGCAGCGCGGATGCCATCGGCGTCTTTCATGGTGCCATCGGCCTTCAGCACCTGGCCAAAGGGCACATTGCGCGAGCCGGGAATGTGTCCGGCACGCAAGCCCTCGCGCGGCTCCGGCGCATCGCCGCGATAGCGCTCGGCGGAGCGGGCGTCGATGATTTCATGATCGCCCAGCTTGGCGGCGGCAGAGACCTGAGTCACATCGCGCACCATATGGTTCTGCACCCGCACAGTCATATGGCGGTCGCGGATCACCGGCGGCAGGTCCTCCACCGGATGGCCCTCGGCCTGCCATTTCGGAAAGCCGCCATCCAGCACCGCAACATTGGTCTGCCCCATCAAGCGGAACAGCCACCAAACACGGGCCGCCGAGAACAGGCCGGCACCGTCATACACCACCACCTGATGGCCGTCGCCAACGCCCATGGCGCGCAGCTTGGACATGAATTTTTCCACCGGCGGCACCATATGCGGCAGGTCGGAGCGGTTGTCGGAAATCTCGTCAATATCAAAGAACCGCGCGCCGGGGATATGGGCGGCGTCATACTCCGCCTTGGCGTCCCGCCCCTGCTGCGGCAGATACCAGGACGCGTCCAAAACCCGCAGATCCGGGTCCTTCAGATGGGCGGCAAGCCAGTCCGTGGAAACCAGCGTCTTCGGATCGTCCTGCATCAAAGCGTCTCCCTTTCTGCATTTAGCGCCATGGGTACATCCCGTGGCAGGGCGGTGCAAGCTGTCCTGTCCCCCTCACAAGCCTTTACGGGCCTTATGCGTGTGTTTTACGGAGCAGAAACATCTTGCCTGCATTATTGCGGCAGGTGTCGGAAAAGGTAATCACATGCCCGGTTTGCGCAGCTTTTTTGCATTCATCCTTCTGGCCGCCTGGCTGTCCCTGCCGTTTCCTGCGCAGGCCAGCTGTGCGGCCTTTGGAAGTACATGCATAAAAGACAATAACTTAGAGGCGAGCATCAGGCTTGGCGCAAGGCAGTCGGACTTGCAGGAACTGGTACAGTTTCAGCAATTGACCAGCCTGTCGCTGATAGCAGAACCAGGATTTGAAGACCCCGTAGACCTGTCACCGCTGGCTCAGCTTCCCAATCTGGAGAAACTGGCGCTAGTGGGGCTGGGCGTTTCCGGCCTGGAGCCTTTGACGCGGCTGCCGGAACTGCGGCGGCTGAGCCTTGATTCTGTCCGGACCCGCGATTTCACTCCGCTGGCGCAATTGACCCGGCTTGAGCATCTTTCCGTCTGGGGCATCAGGGAGCTGACAGATCTCTCCTTTTTGCGCGGTTACAACCGTCTGCAAAGCCTCAATATTGCCGATTCAGGCGTCACGGACCTGGAACCGCTGGCGGGAATGGCCACTCTGGAAAATCTGCTGGCCTTCAACACCGGCATCTCCGATTTGGCACCGCTGGCCGCGGCGAACCTGCGCGTGGTCTGGATCTCTGGTTGCCCGGTCCAAAGCCTGGCACCGCTGGCGGCCTCCAGCAGTCTGGAAATGCTGCGCGCAGACGGAAGCCGCCTGCAAAGCCTGGAAGGGCTGCAGAATAAACCCGCCCTTCATACCGTGGTCCTGACAGGCAGCGGCGTTGCCGACCTGTCGCCCTTGGCAAGCGCAGGCAGGCTGGCGGAACTGGACCTGGCACACACGCGTGTCCAAGACCTCGCGCCCCTATCAAACCTTTCCGCGCTTCAAACTGTGGTATTGGACGGCACCGCTGTCAGCAGTCTTAAGCCGCTTGCAGGGCCAAGCCTCCGTGAGCTTTCAGCAATTGGCACTGCGGTGATCAGTCTGGCGCCTGTCCGGCAGATGCCAGGTCTGAAGGAACTTGGAATATCCGGCACAGCCGTCCGGGATCTGCAACCGCTCGAAGGCCTGAAAAACCTGTCTATCCTGCGGGCCATCGGCTTGCCTCAGGAAACTCTCCTGCCGCTGCTCAGAACCGAAAACCTCAAGATCCTCTACGCCGGCCCGGAAGGCGGGCCGCACAGGCGCCTGCTGGGGCGGAAGCAGATTGCCAGATACGTTACCGGCGCAAATCAGCAAGACTGATAGAACTGATGCCTACCGCGCGTCCTTCAGCAGGCGCTGTTTCTGGCGGCCCCAATCCCGTTTGGCCTGGGTTTCGCGCTTGTCGTGCAGTTTTTTGCCCTTGGCGATGCCCAGCTTGATCTTGGCGCGGCCCTTGTGGTTGAAATAGATCACCAACGGCACCAGAGTCATGCCCTTGCGCTGGGTCAGGTTCCACAGATCCGACAGTTCCTTGCGCGACACCAGCAGCTTGCGGCGTCGGCGTTCCTCATGCTTGAACACCTTGGCCTGCGCGTATGGCGGAATGTAGGAGTTCACCAGCCACAACTCGCCCTCTTCCACCGCAGCATAGCTGTCCGCGATATTGGTGCCGTTGCCGCGCAGCGCCTTGACCTCGGACCCCTCCAGCACGATGCCGCATTCGATATCGTCCTCGATTGCATAATCGAAGCGTGCCCGCCGGTTCTCGGCGATCACCTTGTAGTTCGGGTCTGATGTCTGCTTCTTCTTGGCCATGGGCGGCAGATGTAAGGCCGCACCGCGGCGGGCGCAAGATACGGTTACGCTTTGCGGCTGCGCAGCAGCGTGAAAACACCACTGACGACGATCACCGCGCTGCCAATGAGGGTCAGCGTGTCGGGGCGCTCGCCGAACACCAGCACCCCCAGCACCATGGCAAAGACCAGCCTTGTGTAGCGGAACGGTGCAATGACCGAAATTTCCCCCGCCCGCATCGCACCGGACAAGGCATTATAGGCGATCACCCCGATCACCGTCGCCGCACCAATGTCCAGCCAGTTGCGCGGGGCCGGCCAGACCGCACCGCCAGTCCAGCCCAGCGCAATGATCCCGGCAACCACCAGCATGGCAAAGCCCAGGAACCCCAGTTGGTTGTTGCTCATATCCTTGGGCGCCGCGCGGGTGGCCAGATCGCGGCCCGCGAACCCCAGCGTGCCTGCCACCGCAAACAGCGAGGCCGGTTCGAAACCGCTCAGCCCCGGCCGCAGGATCATGAGCACCCCGGCAAACCCCAGCCCGATCGCCAGCCAGCGCCGCCAGCCGACGGTCTCGCCAAAGAACACAACCGCCCCTGCAGCCACCACCAGCGGTGTCGCCTGCAAAATGGCCGAGGCCGAGGACAAAGGCGTCAGCGCAATTGCCAGGGTGAAGCACAGCCGCCCGACAACTTCCGCCATGGAGCGCCACAGCATTGGGCGCGTGCCAAAGCCCGGGTGCCAGGGGGCGTGACCCTGCGCACGCGCCATCGCGGCAAAGACCGCCATGCCGCCCAGCCCGAACAGGATCAGGATCTGCCCCACCGGCAGCGCAAGAGCCGCGGATTTGATGAACATGTCCTCCAGCGCAAAGGCGGCCATGGCCAGCACCATCAGAAGGCTTCCGCGCAGCGTGTCCATTCCCGGCTCCAAATCCTGAAAACTCAATCACTTGCGCAAGTGGTAGGCAGCCCCGAAAAAATACACAAGTGAAGCAGATCAATCCCGCTGCGTCAGAACCGCCTGCCGGTAGTGATGCATGTTGAGAAACGCCGCGCCGGTCTCAAGGCTGCGGTAGCCATGCGGCTGGTCGGCGGCAAAGCGCAGCCCCTGCCCCGGCTCCAGCGCCACCCATTCGCCATCCCGCAGCACCTCCATGGAGCCGTGCAGCACATAAACCTCCTCGGTCACACCGGTGTCATGGGGCTGCGACTGGTGGCTCTGCCCCGGCTGCAGCGTCACCTGAAAGGTCTCCGCCCCCAGCACCGGATCAAACGGAAAGACGATTTTCACCCCGATGCTGCCGGGAAACTGCACCGTTTCATAAACCCCGGTGGCGGCGCTCACTGGCCGTGCGGCCTCTCCCAAAAGGGCGGTCAGCGGCAGGTGGAACCCCTTGGCGATCTTCCAAAGGGTGGCAATTGTCGGGCTTGATTCGCCGCGCTCGATCTGTCCCAGCATCGCCTTGCTGACACCTGTGGCCTCCGCCGCCTTGCTGAGGCTTAGCCCCGCTGCCGCACGGATTTCACGCAGGTTCAGGGTGATGCCGTCATCGCTCATTGTCTCTGCCCGTCAAAAAAGTCTTGTGCGTTATAACGCACGGACTGTATTGTGCGCTATAACGCACGCCACCCTACCCTGCCCGGCCGCCAAGGAAAAGCCGCATGCTCAAAGATCTGAAGCTGTCGCACATCGTCTCCGGCGCGGTTGCTGTGCTGGTCGGCTACACAGGCTCGGTCGCTATCATTTTTCAGGCGATTGAGGCCGTCGGCGCCACTCAGGCTCAGGCCAATAGCTGGATGCTGGTGCTGGGGCTTGGCATGGGGATTACCTGCCTGATTCTGTCGCTGATGTACCGGATGCCGATCCTGACGGCCTGGTCGACACCCGGCGCGGCGCTGCTGGCGGTCAGCCTCAACGGCGTGCCGCTGGCAGAGGCGGTCGGCGCTTTCCTCCTTTGCGCGCTCCTGCTGACTCTCACCGGCATCACCGGCTGGTTCGCCGCCCTCTCCCGGCTGATCCCGGACAGCCTGGCCAGCGCTATGCTGGCGGGCATCCTGTTCCAGTTCGGGTTGTCCGCCTTCACCTCGCTGCAGACCGACACTGCATTGGTGGCCGTGATGGGCCTCACCTTCCTGGCCGGGCGCAAGCTGTTCCCCCGCTACTGTATCCCCGCGGTGCTGGCCGCAGGCGTGGCATGGTGCGCGAGCACCGGTGCCTTCGGCAGCCTGGAGGCGCTGGACCTTACGCTCGCCCGCCCCGAATTTGTCATACCCGCCTTCTCACTTCCGGTGCTGATCGGTATCGGCCTGCCGCTCTACATCGTCACCATGTCCTCGCAGAACATGCCTGGCGTGGTGGCGCTGAAGGCTTGCGGCTACGACACACCTGTTTCCGCCAGCCTGACCATCACCGGCCTGGCCTCGCTGATCCTCGCCCCCTTCGGCGGCTTTGCCTTCAACCTCGCCGCCATCACCGCCGCCATCTGCGCCGGCCCGGAAGCGGACGAGAACCCCGAAACCCGCTATCTGGCAGGCGTAATGACGGGCGTTGTCTACATCCTGGTGGGACTGGGCGGCGCCACTGTGATCAGCCTCTTTCTGATCGCCCCCAAGGCGCTGGTTGCCACCGTCGCAGGCCTGGCGCTGCTGGCCACCATCGGCAACAGCCTGTCTGCCGCGCTGGCTCAGCCGCAAGGGCGCGAGGCCGCGCTCATCACCTTCATGACCACGGTCTCCGGCATCAGTTTCTTTGGAATCGGCGCGCCGTTCTGGGCGCTGGTGCTGGGCCTTCTGGTGAATCACTGGCTGAAAAGCCCTGAACCGGCCCCTACCCGCGCCTGAGAAACAGCCCCAGAGACATTTCGCCACTGAAATCCGGCGCAATCTGCGCCAAAATTACCGAACAGCCCCCCGGCCGGTTGCCTTTATTGCGCAAATCGTGTCCCTGAGGGCAAAGACTAAGGGAACCAGCCTGATGCCAAAGTACCGATCCAGAACCTCCACCCATGGCCGCAACATGGCGGGCGCGCGCGGACTGTGGCGCGCGACCGGCATGAAGGACGATGATTTCGGCAAGCCGATCATCGCCATTGTCAACTCCTTCACCCAGTTCGTGCCCGGCCACGTCCACCTCAAGGACCTGGGCCAGATGGTCGCCCGCGAGGTCGAGGCGGCCGGCGGCGTCGCCAAGGAGTTCAACACCATCGCGGTGGATGATGGCATCGCTATGGGCCATGACGGCATGCTCTACTCGCTGCCCTCGCGCGAAGTGATTGCCGACAGCGTCGAATACATGGTCAACGCACACTGCGCGGATGCCATGGTTTGCATCTCCAACTGCGACAAGATCACGCCCGGCATGCTGATGGCCGCCATGCGCCTCAACATCCCGGCGATCTTCGTCTCCGGCGGCCCGATGGAAGCGGGCAAGATCGACATCGCCGATCTGGACATGAAAAAGATCGACCTGGTGGATGCCATGGTGGCGGCGGCGGATGACAAGTTCACCGACGACCAGGTGAAGCACATCGAGGAAAACGCCTGCCCGACCTGCGGGTCGTGCTCGGGCATGTTCACCGCCAACTCGATGAACTGCCTGGCCGAGGCGCTGGGCCTGGCGCTGCCGGGCAATGGCTCCACGCTGGCCACCCACGCCGACCGCAAGGGTCTGTTCCTGGACGCCGGGCGCAAGATCGTCGAGATCACTAAGCGTCACTACCAGGACGAGGAAAAAGGCCTGCTGCCGCGCGAAATTGCCACGTTTGAGGCGTTTGAGAACGCAATGAGCCTGGATATCGCCATGGGCGGCTCCACCAACACTGTGCTGCACCTCCTGGCCATCGCCAACGAAGGCAAGGTGGATTTCAACATGTCACACATGGACCAGTTGAGCCGCAAAGTGCCCTGCCTGTGCAAGGTCGCGCCGAACATCCACAACGTCCACATGGAGGACGTGCACCGCGCCGGCGGCATCTTCTCGATCCTGGGCGAGCTGAGCCGCGCAGGCCTTCTGCACAACGATTGCCACACCGTGCATTCCTCATCCATGGGCGAGGCGATTGCCAAATGGGACATCAAGGTCGCCAACAACCCGGAGGCCGAGGAGCTGTTCAAGGCCGCCCCTGGCGGCGTCCGCACCACCCAGGCCTTTTCCCAGGCCAACCGCTACAAGGAACTGGACACCGACCGTGAAAACGGCGTGATCCGCGCCAAGGAGCACGCCTTCAGCCAGGACGGCGGCCTTGCGGTGCTCTTCGGCAACATCGCTCTGGACGGCTGCATCGTGAAGACCGCGGGCGTGGATGAACACATCCTCAAGTTCACCGGTTCGGCCTATGTCTGCGAAAGCCAGGACGCGGCGGTGAACGACATCCTGACCGGCAAGGTCAAGGAAGGCGACGTGGTGGTGATCCGCTACGAGGGCCCGCGCGGCGGCCCGGGGATGCAGGAAATGCTTTACCCGACCTCCTACCTCAAGTCGAAGGGCCTGGGCAAAGCCTGCGCGCTTCTGACTGACGGCCGCTTCTCCGGCGGCACCTCCGGCCTGTCGATTGGCCATGTCTCGCCCGAGGCAGCCGAGGGCGGCACCATCGGCCTGGTGCGCCAGGGCGACAGGATCGAGATCGACATCCCCAACCGCTCGATCCATCTGGCTGTCTCCGACGAGGACCTGGCCGCGCGCCGCGAGGAACAGGACACCAAGGGCTGGAAACCCGCCGAACCGCGCAAGCGCAAGGTCTCCAAGGCGCTGAAGGCATACGCGCTGCTGGCAACCTCCGCCGCCAAAGGCGCGGTGCGTGCGCTGCCCGACGAGGACTGATACCGCTCAGACTTGGAGCACACAGAACCCGCCGCCTCTACGCGGCGGGTTTTGTTTTGGCTCCCGCGCCTGAAGCCGGGTCAAGGGCCGCGCGAACGCGCGGCGGCGCAGCCGCTTGCCCTTGAGGCGGTTTCAGGTGCTTTACCATGGGGAAAGCGCGTTCAGGGCAGTCCTGTCCCTGAACCGCTTCTCAGAAAATTTTCTGCATCCGCCAATCTCTCCCGCCCCCGCTGCGGCCCTCTGGCTCACGCCAGTGCACCGAGCGGCGTTGGGCGTTGCGCCGTGCGGGCGCACGGCGCGCCTCCGGCGGGGGGTATTTTGAACCAGAAAGAAGCGGGACCACCGCGCTTTGAACGCAACCGCGCCGCGCCAGCGGCGCCCGGCCCAAGTCTTGTGCTGCTGCATCTATGATGCGGCGGCATGGCGCGGGAGCCCCTCGCTTCGGCACTCAAGAAATCTAGGCGAAGGACAGTTTCTCTGCTGTCTCGCCGCATGTCACAAAGCCAAAAATGAGCACTGCATTTCCTTCGGCTTTCCCAGCCAATCCAATCTGCGCAAGCCGTTTTTGAAATTCGGCATCAGCCAGGCAGCTGCCACGCAATTCCACCCATTCCAACTCAGAAAAACTGCGTTCGGGAAAATGATAGTGCCATTCGCAATCCCAACCGCTTACGTATCCGCTGACTATACAACGAGACCGGAAATCAGGCCTGTCACCGGGGTCCAGCGTCAGGACCAAGTCCCTGAGCTCCATCCATTTGGTATGGTTGGAAACCGGATATTAACCCTCAAACGCCCGCGCCACGGTCACTCCCCCAGCTTGGCGTGCACCTCGTCCAGGTCGATCTCGCCCACCGGCATCTTGTTGGCCGGGTTTTCGAAATCGTATTTGAACAGCTCGAAATCGCGTTTGTAGATCTCGTAGACAAGATGCATCGACAGGTCATCGAAGTAATCCTCGACCGGATGCGCGCGCTTGGGGCCGTGGCCCTCGCTTTCGTTGAAACGCGGGATTGCGTTCAGGTCCACGGGATGCGGCGTCTCGATCGCGTCCAGCACCCCCTGCATCCCGTCATTGAACGCCTCGGTCCAGAAGATCTGGTTGTAGCGCCCGCCGTTCAGGATGAAAGTCGACACATGCCCCGACATCGCCGACCAGTGGATGTCCGGGTCCATCGGGCGGCGCCAGCGGATGGTGTCGCGCGCAAACAGCAGAAACCGGCGGAAGCTGGCGATCTGGTCGAACTCCTGCTTGCCGTCGTCGCCACCGACCTCGATCCCGTATTCATAGGCCAGCTTGGGCACCAGGTTGCCGCGGTAGCGCTTGCCGTTGCGCTGGATGCCGCAGATCTTGTCGAAGAACGATGACAGGATCCGGGTATAGGGGTTGCGCACACAGGTGAAAGCATAGGACCTCTGCCCCTGCACATTTCGCGTGATCGGCCCCTGGCTGTGCTCCAGCGCCCATTTGTGCAGACCGTCCTTGGCGTCGTGAATGTCACCGTCAAAGAACCGGCCATGGTCCGAATAATACAGAATCTGACCGATGGTCGAGCAGGCGCATTTCGGCACCACCCGGTAGACCACACTCTCACTTTCCGTCATCCAGGTGCCGGGAAACCCCATTTGCTGCCCTCTTGTCCGTCTTTGCCTGTTCCCAGCAGTAATCGCATATGTTTACCGAAACGGGAACTATCTGGTTTATTCGTGCGTACAGCGCGCTTATCAAGGTAAACAATCAGGCAGAACAAGGCAGTCCGTCCCCCCAATGGCAAAAATCGCATATATTCTGCTCTGCCATAAAGACCCCGAGGCGATCATCCAGCAGGCTGAGCGGCTGACGGCGGCCGGCGACTGCATGGCGATCCACTTTGACGGGCGGGCAGCGCCGGAGGATTACCAGCTGATCCGGTCAGAACTGGCCGACAACCCCAACGTCACCTTTGCCAAGAGGCGCATCAAATGCGGCTGGGGCGAGTGGTCGCTGGTCGAGGCGACGCTGCATGCGCTGCGCAGCGCCGTGGAGGAGTTTCCGCGCGCCACCCATTTCTACATGCTGTCGGGCGATTGCATGGCGGTGAAAACGGCGGAATACGCCCACCAGTTCCTGGATGCGCACGACAAGGATTTCATCGAGAGCTTCGACTTTTTCGAAAGCGACTGGATCAAGACCGGCATGAAGGAGGAGCGGCTGATCTACCGGCACTTCTTCAACGAGCGCAAGCACAAGCAACTGTTTTACTGGAGCCACGGCCTGCAAAAACGCCTGGGGCTGCAGCGGGAGATTCCCGCCGACATCCAGGTGCAGATCGGCAGCCAGTGGTGGTGCCTGCGCCGCCGCACTGTCGAATGGATCCTGGGTTTCATCCGCAAGCGCCGCGACGTGATGCGCTTTTTCCGCACCACATGGATTCCGGACGAGACCTTCTTTCAAACCCTGGTGCGCCACTTGATCCCGGAAGCGGAGATCGAAACCCGCACCCTTACCTTCCTGATGTTCACCGACTACGGGATGCCGGTGAATTTCTACAATGATCACTATGACCTGCTGCTCAGCCAGGACTTTCTGTTTGCCCGCAAAATCAGCCCCGAGGCCAAGGAGCTGAAGTCGCGGCTCGGGCGACTCTATGCGGCGCAGGGGGTGGACTTCCAGATCTCCAACGAGGGCAGAAGCCTCTACAAGTTCCTGGCTCAGCGCGGGCGGGACGGCCGCCGCTTTGCGCCCCGGTTCTGGGAAACCGAAAGCACCCTGGGCCGTGAACGCGAGCTGCTGATCGTGGTCTGCAAGAAATGGCATGTCGCCAAGCGGCTGCTGGAACAGATCCGGCAGGTCACCAACATCCCGGCAATCGAATACCTGTTCAACGAGGAAGACACCCCGCTGCCCGACCTCGGCGGCATTCAGGCGGCGCTGATGAAACGCACCCGTCACCGCCGGGCGCTGATGCGGATGCTGTTCGAATACTATGAATCCGATCAGCTGATCATCTGCCTGGACCCCGGCGCCATCGACCTGATGAACGATTTCCATTCAGACCGGTCATCGACCCGCTTTCTGCACATCGAATGCGATTTCAGCGACGACTACCTGATCGGCCATGCCCGCCGGGTCGGACTGGCAGGCGAACGCACGCCGCAGCTGACGCTCGAACGGCTGCTGCCAACGATCCGCAACGACATCCTGCATGAAAACGACCGCATCCGCGATGCAGGCTTCGGCCAGCTCTACGAGATACGGGAAAGCAGCAGCGTGGAGGAAAACGCAGACCAGCTCAGCGGCTTTCTGAACCTGTCCGGCGATCAGTCCCGGCAAATTGCCGGGACCAGTTATCTTTTTGCAGACTGAGCGGGACGCGGCCCTGCGCTGCCGGGCGAGAGGGCCAGGTCTCAGTCTTCCAGCGCGTTGATCATGTCGACGCGGGTGCCGTGGCGGCCGCCTTCGAATTCCGTGCCCAGGAAGGCATCGACGATTTCCAGCGCCAGCCCTTCACCAACCACGCGGGCGCCGATCGACAGCATGTTGGCATTGTTATGGGCACGGATCATCTTGGCTGAAAACGTGTCGGAGCAGACACCGCAGCGGATGCCCTTCACCTTGTTCGCCGCCATCATGATGCCCTGGCCGGTGCCGCACAGGACAATGCCCAGAGTGCAGTCGCCAGAGGCCACCAGCTGTGCCGCGGCGGCGCCGTGCTTGGGATAATGGGTGCTTTCCGGGGTTTGCGGGCCGATGTCCTCGACCTCCCAGCCCTGCGCTTCGATATGGGCGGCAACGGCCTTGCGCAGCTCGATGGCGGCGTGGTCGCTGGAAAGGGCAATGCGTTTGCTGGCAGTCATGGTCTGATGGTCCTGTGTCGCAACGGGGGTATGAGGCTTGGCCCCGTGTTGACCAAGGGACGGGCGCGGCGTCAATCCCTTTATCGCCGCAGGCCCGGACCAGAAGGGAGCGGAGGGCCCGCGGGAGGCCCTCCGACAGATCAGATTTCCACTTCGACCCGGCCAATCGGGTTGGAGCAGCAGGCCAGGATATACCCTGCCTCCACGTCCTCTTCCGAGATGCCGCCGTTGTGGACCATATGCACGTCGCCTGCGGTCTTCTTGACCTTGCAGGTGCCGCAAATGCCGAAGGTGCATCCCGACGGGATGTTGAGGCCCGACGCCTTGGCCACTGCCAGCACGGTGTCGGTCTCGGTGCAGGTTGCGGTGACGCCCGACGCTGCAAAAGTGATCTCGGCGGCGGCGGTTTCTGCCGGAACAACATCGTCCAGCTCCGGCGCATCTGCCTCTGTCTCCACCGGCGCGCCAAAGCTTTCCTGGTTGTAGTTCTCCATGTCGAAGCCCAGGCCGTTCAGCATGTCGCGCACCGCCTGCATGAACGGCTCCGGCCCGCAGCAATAGACCTCGCGCTCCAGGTAGTCACCGGCGATCAGGCCCAGCATGATCTGATTGAGCTGCCCGCGGTAGCCGGTCCAGACCTGATAGGGGTCGTCCTCCTCCACAACGAAGTGCAGCTTGATGCCCGGCACCCGCGCCGCCATGCCCTCAAGCTGGCGCCGGGCGATGATCTCGCTGGGGCGCTTGGCGCAGTTGATGAAACAGACGTCCGGCGATTGGCCGCGGTCGAACAGGTACTGGGTCATCGACAGGCTGGGTGTGATCCCGGAGCCTGCGGAGATGAACAGGAACTTGCCGTTCGGGCGCTTGGGCAGGGTGAACACGCCCGCCGGGCCGGAGGCCTTGAGGAACATGCCCGGTTTCAGGCTGTCCAGCATCCAGCGGGTGCCGATGCTGTCTCCTTGCGCCTTCACCGTCACTGAGATCGACAAGGGCCGCGACGGCGAGGAGCTGATCGTATAGGTCCGCCAGACTGTCTCCCCCGGCACCGGCAGCTCCAGGGTCAGGAACTGGCCCGGCTGGTATTTGAACCACGCGCCCGAAGGCGCGCGGAAGCTGAAGGTGGCGGTGTTCGGCGCTTCCGGCACGACAGAGACGCATTCCAGCATCTCGTCGTCCTTCCACGCCAGGGTTTCGTCCAGCGTCTCGAAGTTTGCCTGCAGTCCCATACGCTTACTCCGCCGCGATCAGGTGGCGGCCGGTCAGCGCGCGGGTCAGATGGTCGGCGTACCAGTTGGAGAACTGGATGACGCCGCTCTCCTGCACTTCCGAATAGGGACCGGGCTCATAAGCGGGCGAGTTGATGCCGCGCTGGTTGTCCTCTACCACGATGCGGTCCTCGTCGTTGGTGGCAACCCAGACCTCGGTCAGCCGCTTCAGGTCATAGTCCTGACCTTCCACCGCGTCCTTGTGCACCAGCCACTTGGTGGTGACTTCGGTTTCGGTCGGGCTAATCGGGGTCACCCGGAACACGATGGAATGATCTGGCAGGAAGTGGTTCCAGGTGGTCGGGTAATGGAACTTCAAGAGCGTGCCGGCATCGGCAAAGGGCACCCGGCCGAGTTTCTTGGCCACTGCCGCCTTGCCGTCCATGGTATAGCTCTCGGCGCCCTCGTTCAGTGGCATCCGCGCCACCCGGTACTGGCCGCGCGCATCGATCTGGAACTGCGCCGGCACGCCCGCCGCTTCGATCCGGTCGAAATGCTTTTGCAGATGCGGCGGGGTCTCACCGCCCTCGACGCCGGTCACCGACGGATCTTCCGGGAAGGTCCGGCACAGTGACGGGTGGTTGCCGCCGCAGTGATAGCACTCGCGGTTGTTCTCCCAGACCAGCTTCCAGTTGCCGTTCTCGATGATCGAGCTTTCATAGGCGACCTTAGCGTTACCCAGGTCATGCGGCTCCAGATAGGGGCGCGCAACTGCGGCAAAAGCGTCGAAGTCCGGCGCCTCATCCGCCAGGCAGATGTAGATCAAGCCGGCCAGGTCACGGCAATGCACCGGCTTCAGCCCGTGTTTGGAGGCATCGAAGTCCGGCCCCATATCGCGCGCCCACAGCAGTGAGCCGTCCAGCTCGTAGGTCCACTGGTGGTAGGGGCAGACCAGCTTGGGCGAGTTGCCCTTCTTGGCCTTGCACACAACAGAACCGCGGTGGCGGCAGGCGTTGTGGAAGGCACGCACCTCGCCATCGGTGCCGCGCACGATGATGACGTTGTAGGCGCCGACCTGATGGGTCACGAAGTTGCCCGCCTTCGGGATCTCGCAGGCGGGAATGGCAAACAGCCATTCGCGGTAGAAGATCTGGCGCATGTCCAGATCCAGCACGCCCGGGTCGGTGTAAAACGCCTGCTCCAGGGAATAGTTTTTCTGACGGGCGACCAGTTTGGCCAGAATTTCGCTGTCGTGAAGCATCTGCTTCTCTCCTTTGCCGCATCCCCGCGGCAGGTTGGCTTGGCTGCGGGCATGGATAGAGAGATTGCAGGCCACGCGCCTGCAACCGCCCCGCCGCCGCCCGCGGTTGACGTTTTCGGGGCAAGGCTGGTTTCCGGACTGTCCCGGGGCCATTCGGCGGCGGGGCCTGGCACCTTCCCGAAGCCGTTGCTTCAGTGGTTATTGCCATGCCTTGCCCGGGGTCACCGTTGCGGGGGCAGTGCCGGAATTTCACCAGCTTCCCAATTCTCCACCCCTAGGGGCGGCACCTTGCTGAAGCGGAAAATGCCCGAATCCCGCGCCGCCGGCGGAGACAAATCCGACCCGCCAAAACCGGAAAAAGACATGCATGTTTGCCATGCCTGCAGGGACAGGGATGTCCAGAATCTCAAACCGGCATCCGCCAGCCCGTTTGCGGCAAGCGCTTATCTTTCATGCGGTTAGGCGCTGCCAGCCGCTGCAGATCGATTCGCACGCAGCGAATCTTACGCTGGCCCCTTGGAACACGAATTGCATTTAACTATATGACGTATAGTTAAATGATATGCAGGAGAATCCGATGACCACCGGCCACGTCTTCATCGCCACCAGCCTCGACGGCTTCGTGGCCCGGCAGGACCATTCGCTGGACTGGCTGCTCAAACAGCCCGACGCCGAAGATGACGATGGCGGTTTTGCCGCCTTCATGGACAGCGTAGACGGGCTGGTCATGGGGACGGGCTCATTCCGCACCGTGCTGGGGTTCGGCCAATGGCCCTACACCAAACCGGTTGTGGTCCTCAGCAACAGCCTGAGTGAACAGGACATTCCCGAAGAGCTGAAGGACAAGGTGCGCCTCAGCACCGCCGCACCCGCAGACCTTATGCAGGAGCTGCAAGAGCAAGGCTGGACCCGCGCCTATGTCGACGGCGGCCGGATGGTGCAGTCCTTCCTGCGCCAGGGGCTGATCGCCGATCTGACCATCACAACGGTTCCGATCCTGATCGGCAGCGGCATCCCCCTGTTCGGCAGCCTGGACCGGGACATCGACCTCAAGGTGGCAAGCTCCCGCATCCTGCCCACCGGCATGGTCCAGACCACGTTCCAGGTGGCCTGACCAATGCCCCCGCGCATGGGTCGCCCGCCCAAGGGCAGCCGCACCCTCAGCAAGGATGATGTGCTGCAGAAAGCCTTGGAGCTGCTTGACGAAGGTGACAGCAAGGCCCTCACGTTCAAGGCACTGGCAGCGGCGCTTGGCGTCACCCCAATGGCCGTTGCCCATCACGCCGGCACCAGGGACGAGATGATCGCATCCCTCGTCGGCATTGCGTTTGAAGGCGCGGATGCACCGTCAGAAGCGGCAACGCCCAAATTGCGGCTGCGTGACCTGATGACCCGCTATTGCACCCAGGTGACCCGGCACCCGGAACTTGCGAAATGCATCCTGGAAAACCCGTCCCTGATCGGTCCTGCCCTGACCGGGCTGACCCGGCTGATCGAGGCGGAAGTCACCGCCGCAGGCGTATCCGGCTCAGAGGCCCGCACCCTTCTGTGCCTGCTGGTGGATTACACACACGGCTTCGCCTTTGCCGCCGCCGCGGCACCACGCGGAGCGCTGTCACCTGACGGCTTCACCTCCGCGCTGGACTGGGTGCTGGACCGGATCGAATAAACAAACGCGGGCCGCTTCAGGCCCGCGCATCCGTTTGTGTCTTTCAGAGCCGCCCATCCGGCGGCCCCTCCCGTCACTTCGATTTCCAGGTATCCAGCCAGCGCCGGAACCGGCCCTTGCGCTCAGCAATGGCATCGCCTGCCGCATAGAGGCTGTCCTCGGCGCTTTCGATCATCGGGTCGATCCGCGCCTGACGGAACCGGCGCCAGCGCACATAGATGGCCCACAACAGCGCCGCGAGCAGCACCAGGAAGATGATCGAGAACCAGTTGGTTGGCTTATCTTCCGGCCCCGCCACCGGCTTGATTGTCACCGCATTGGGGAAGATCGACAGGAACTCGTTGCGCCAGCCGTAATGCATCACCGCCACCCACTCCGGGTTCGCCTTGGTCGAGATGCTGTCATTGGCGTCCGTATAGAGGTTCGCAGTGTCGAACTTGAAATAGGGCGGCCAGTTCCAGCCGGTGTCCTCGTTGCGGTAGACCATATTGCGGCCGTTGGCGCGCACTGCCTGGATGAACTGCACATCGCGGTTGATCAGCTGCGCCGACTGGTCGTCGGGCTTGGACCAGAAAACCCGCGTCCAGTCGTTCAGCTCCTGCCGCTCCTCGTAGGTGTTGACGATCCGCACCACGTCATACTGCGGCAGCGTGTAATGCAGAAAGGCGCCGAACAGCACCCAGAAGGTAATCAGGAAAGCCCATTTGATGAAACGCATGGGGGTGGACCTCACATGAAGTTAATGACGTAGATCAGGAGCGCCAGCGCCCCCAGCGGAATGATATAGACCAGAAGGATCAGCTTGCGCCGGAACGAGTTGTCGTATTGTTTCAGCCCCCGCTGGATGAAGGCCGCGCGGTCGCCGGTCAACCCCTTCTCTTTCCAGCGCCGCTTAAGCTTCAGCCGCCGCATCTCGCGCGAATAGAGCGACACCGCGGCGTAGACCACGGTCAGCACCACCAAGAGGATCAGGATCAGGCGGATAAAGCCGAACATCTCAGCACGCCTCCTGAGCTTTTGCACGTAACATAGGTTCGCGCCCGTCCCGGGGTGGGCGCACTTCGCGCCCGCCCATGGGGGCTGGTCGGGCGCGAACCGGATCGCAAGCGATCCGGGAAGAATTTAGTTGCTCCAATAGGACCATCCTATCGCCCCCTCACCCGGTTCACCGCGCCCCAGGGGCCGACCCGCTCAACCACCCCCTTGCGCCGGTTCCGTGGCAGCTTGGGCATCCGCCCCTCCATATCCGGCTCATGCCCGAACAGCGCGGCGCGCGCACCCGCCTTGTCCACCGTATACTCCCGCGCCAGAAACTCCGCTGCATAGGCTTTCTTGGTCTCCGGCCAGCCGCGGTACCGGCGGTAGAACTCTTCCTTGTGGCAGATGAACATCTGGCGGAAGTCATGCGGGCACAGCTCTGCCAGCAGCATGTTGACCAGATCGCGGCAGGGCGTGTCCGACGCCCTGAGGCTATAGAAATAGGCCGGATGGTCCGAGGTGATCTTTGGCCACTTGCCGCCGCCCTCGGCCCAGCGCACCAATGCTGCCAGCCCCTCAAACTCTTCCGGCAGCTCCTCCGCATGCCGCGCCGCCAGCCGCCGCAGATCCGACCGTGACAGGCCGGTCAGATCCCGCCCCTTCTCTGTCAAAACCGAAACCGCCAGGAACCCCATCTTCTGCCGCAGGATCGCCGCGCCATCGACACCGCGCGCCCGGATCACCGGCTCTGCCAGCCCGTTCAGCTCCAGAAACTTGGCAATGGCATTACGCTGGCTCAGGTCAAAAACGCGATCCAGCGGCACGCCCTCGGGCTTTGCCCCGCTGGCAATCACCGCCGGGTGCTGCACGTCCTGAAACAGGTACAGCCCGCCGAAATGCGCGGTCCAGAAGTTGCCCTGCTCAAAAACCTCATGCTCCAGATGCACCGGATTGCGGGTCACATCGCCGGTCTGTTCCGCCGTCGCGATCATCTCTCCGATCAGCGCATCATCGAACCAGGCATCCTCCCCGGTTTTGAACCGCTCCACCAGCTCCGCCAGACGGTCCGCATGGCGCAGCGTACCCTTGGTAGTATCCGCCTCGATCCGCACCTGGCGGATGTCGAACAGCTTGCGCGGCTCGGAGACCTCAAACACCGAATTCACCAGTTCCCCCGCCACCGCATCCGTCGCGGTCAGCGCAAACAGCTGGCGTTCATTGACCTCGATGAACCGCCGCAGGATATCCCGGCTGGTGGAAAATTTCACGTGAAGCAGCGGGCAGCGCTTCTGCTCGGTCGACAGCAGAATGAACTGCCGGTTCACGCCCGCATGGTTCAGATAGTGATCATCCCCCAGCTCATCCCCGATCTCCGGCGAAAAGCCCGAGATATCGACGTGGAAATCCGTCAGAGCCGTGGACTTGCCGGTCAGATGCTTCAGCGCGCGGTTATAGCGCTCCACCAGCGCGGGCGAGGCCACATGGAAGAGATTGCCGAACATCAGGCCATGCTGGATGAGGCGTTTCATTGGGCGGCCTCCTTTGTGTAGCAGCCTGAAATCCAAAGTACGTCACTTTGCGCTAGTAACCTTGCAGCCTCTAAAAGTGAATCAAACCTAGCTCTTTCTAATCGGTAAGAGTTCACTGCCGATAATTCAGGCTGCAGAACTTTAATTTTGCGCAGTACGTCGTACAACTGTGGAACTTCATGCACGCAGTTCCAGCCCGGGACGTAAATTCCTTTCTCACAACGCCATAGAATACTCTCCACAGCATCATAGCTTTCGGAAGCGAAGGTTAGCTTTTTTTCCCAACTCCATTCAGAGGGGCAGTTGAACTCAATATTATGCCCTCCTCTCCGACTTAATGCTTTGTCCTGATACCAAGCGGCACCGGACAAGTCTCGCATAAGCAAAAAGGCGTCTAAAAGGTACTCATGCAGCAGATTTTCCGCTTCCACGGCTTTGCGTCGCTGTTCCTCGTAAGCAAACAACTGCGTTTGTGCAGTCAGTTGTGCAGCCATTTTTTCGGACTCTTTTCTCGCCAAACGTAGTTCCAAACGCTGTTGAGAGAGCTCCTTGCTCTGCATCATTACTGTCACAATGATCCAAAAGAACGCCAACGCACCGGCGGCACCGGCCAATGAGTCGCCAATTTCATTTGGCGGTGAATACCAGAAGGCAACAATTCTTCTTTGGCAATCAGTTCCCTGACACATCGGCAAAAGCGAAAGAAATAAGACAACAGACAAGAATAACGAGGTGGCTACGATACCTCGCTGAACCAACACATCGTAGCGAGTAAACCTGTAACGAGGGTATACCTTCAGCCACTTGATGAAGTATTTCATCGGCGCATCCCATCACTCGCCAAAGTGTGCAAGCTTTTCGCTTCGTCCCCACCCGAGGCGCTTGCGGCTCGGGCAGCGCCCGTCCGCCCCGTCAAACCGCAGGTTTGCCCCCGGCAAAACGGGCGGGCGCTTCGCTTCCGCCCGCGGACAGGCTCTGCCCTTGTGTGGCAAACAACCCGCATCAGCTTTCCCCTCCATCACATGCTCTAGTCTGCTGGGTTAATCGTTTGAACTTCCTGGTTCCAAACAGCCAGCCTACACCAAATGCAACTGCGGTCACCGGCACAAGGATGGAGGCTGAAATTGCTTCCATTACCAAAGCGAACCACAGAATACCGTTTCCAGCTATCGGCTCTCCTGTCAGGTCATCCCAGACCAACATCGCTATCACCAGAAAGATTACAGATGGCACAGCGAAGGATGTCCCGAATGTCAAAATCCCAGCCCGCCGCCAAGTTGTCTGCCGCATTCCGAAATCGCTCCCTGCAATCAGCGCAACCGGAATGGCCAAAAACGCAACAACTCCTGTCACGATCAAGGCGAAATATGCGAGCGCGATCCCCAAGGGTCACTTCCCCTCCAGATACCGCCGCTTGGCCTCTTCCTGCCGCCCGAAATCGCGCACCATGTTTTCAATCGCTACCTCATCCGACTTGTCGGCATAGCGGAACTCGCTGTCGGCGTAGCGGTTGATCTCCTGCACCACCATGTCGACCGTGATCGGAACCCGCAGCTCCGCAATCATCGCGGATTTGGTGTCGTAATCCTTGAACAGGAACAGCTCCGGGTTCTCCATCCATTCATCCGGCAGCTCGAAATCCATCGCCCGCACCTTGACCGCATCGGTGATGTTCTTGATGGCGCGGCCGGTGAACCGCTCATCCGCGGCTTGGATCGCCTTGAGGTACGTCCCCAGCTTGGCCAAATCATCTAGTTCCCCGATCTGGTCGTGCACCCGGCCAAAGACCTCCATCAGCCCCGGCTCCTGCGGGCGGTTGTGCGCCTCAAACGAGCGCGCGACCGCCTTCTTGATCTCCTGCGCGCCATAGAGGTCGTGCTCTCCCAGCGGGATCGCATGGTTCTTGCCCATCAAGAGCGTCAGGATGTCGATGTAATCCTCCCGCGTCTGCGGCCCGTCCACCAGGAACCGCGCGCCCGCCCGCTGGCGCAGCGCGTCGTCAACATTCTCCGGGTAGTTGGAGAACATGCCAAAGGTGCAGTTGCCGCGCACCACGGTATTGGCGCCGGCAAAGGCCTCCATGAACACCGCCGTCACCTCCTGCTGGCCCGCGCTGGACTGCCGGTCGCCGCGCTTGCCCGCGATCTGGTCGATGTCGTCGATGGTGCCAAAGCCGATCACGCCCGGGTCGATCACGTTCTGGATGAACGACTTGGCGTTCTGCCCCGACTTGCCCTGATAGCTGTCGATATTGTCGATGCCGAAGTTCTGGTAGCGGAAGGCGTAGCCCGCATTCTGGCAATAATCATGGATCAGCCCCGCCATCATCTGAATGAGGGTGGTCTTACCCGTCCCCGGCTTGCCGTCACCCATGAAGGTGAAGATGAAGCCGCCCATCTCGGCAAACGGGTTCAGGCGGCGGTCAAAGTCATAGGCCATCAGCATCTTGGACAGCCGCAAGGCTTGATACTTGGCGATGTGGTTGCCGACCACCTCATGCGGCTTCTTGAACGCCATCGTCAGGGTGGTGGATTTCGCCTTGGCCGCCGGCTCAAAGCCGCTGATGGTCAGATCATCCGCCTCCACCCGCCAGGCGGCGGCAGAGAACGCCTCCAGCCGCGGCGCAGTCTGGGCGCGCAAGGCCGCCTTTTCCATCAGCTGCTCGGCATAACCCGCCGCAGCCGCAATCAGATGCGCATCATCGGGCGCGTGCAGCGCCAGCTTCTGGTCCAGCTCCCACAGCGCCCCGTGCAGCGCCAGCGGTGCGTTGTCGGTCAGCAGCTCCTCCACCTCGCCCACCTCGGCCTGCGCCTCGGACCCGTGCGGCGCCAGCAGATAGGCCGCGGCATTGGCAAACACATGCGCCGCAATCAGCGCCTCGGCGGCCAGCAGTTCGGTGAACTCCCCCTTGCGCGCTGCATCCAAAGATCCAGCCAGATTAGCCCGCTTCAGATCCGCCAGCCCGGATACATCCGCATAAGCCTCCCCCATTGCCAAGGAGACCGCCAAGGCGCGGCGCAAGGCGTGCTGCAGGGTCGCCTGCAGGGGTGAGGTCAGCGGATCATCGTCATCCGCCGCCTCGATGCGGGCAATCAGATGCACGCCTTCGGGCCGCGCGGTGGAGCGTGTGACCAGCCCGGGCGTGGTGGAGCGGAAGCGGCGGGTGCGGGCGATCCCGGGCGAGCGTTCCGGCGCCTTGCCCTCCACAGCAGGCTTGGCAATGCGCGGGGTGTGGTCAAACCCCTCCAGCATCGCCGCCGCAGCCGCGTAATGCTTGCGGATATCCTCTTCCCGCAGCTCCATCTGATTGCCTGAAATGCTCATCTCTCTCTCCTTCAGAGGCCCGCGACCAACTGATAAATTTCAATTTCTTCTATCCGGCCTGCTTCTTCGCGGTAGCACACCCAACGATTGCCACCTCCCCAAAAGCCGTAAACCAGTGACTTCCGCATGCAATGCGGCAGTGGCACGGGCCGATGCGGAGTAGACCTGAAAGCCGGGCCGCTTTCTTTGAACCCGCGCCATCCGAGATCGCGCTGCAAGTCCTCAACGGTGCTCCCAACAGGATAGCGGCTCAAAGTCTCCGCTTTGAACGCATTCAGATCCTGAGCCAGGTACCCGCTGCAACCTCCCGTCAAAGCTATCAGCATCAATACTCCCGCAATCCGCATTGGCCCTCCAACTTAAACAATCTTCATCTGGCTAAAAATATCCCCGTCCCGCTGCCCGGCAGGCGGCTTTGCCGCCGAGAGGGGAGGCTCCGGCCGCACGCCAGCCGCTCAATACCGCAGCACCTGCCCGGCATCGCTCACCACGAACTTCTGCACATCGCCGAACCCGGGCGGGTCCAGCTCTGCCAGCACCTGGAACGGGCGCTGCGGCAGGATAATGGCGCGCTGGGTCCGGGTTGCCCCGGTATCAGCGCCGCGCCCGCCAAAGGGGTCGAGCGCAAAGATCTCCCGCTCCACGGTGCCGAACCAGCCCGCGCGCTCCTCGCGCACGTCCTCGCTTTCCAGCTCCTCCAGCGTCCAGGCCAGCGCCCAGTCCTGGCCCGCAGGGGCCTCCGCCTGCTCCAGCACTTGGTGCAGCGGTCCGGACTGCTCGGTATAGGCAGAGGAATACATCGGCCCGACGTGGTAGCGGCGCAGATGCTTGGGGTGGAGGTCATCGAAATCCTCGTCAAACCCCTTGGCAATGGTCACCAGCTTCAGCCCCGCCAGCGCCTGGGCCATCAGATGCGCCTGCACTTCCGGCCAGCGCCGCTCGTCCTTGGGCAGCGCCACCTTGCCGCTGTCCTCCAGCTCCATCAGGTAGATCACCGGCAGGTTCACCTGGCTGTCATAAGCCGCCCAATGCAGCAGAAAGCGCCGCCGCCGCTCGCCGATGTTTTCCAGCCATTCGCAGACCGGATCGTTCTGGGTCCAGAACAGCTCCCCCTTCACCAGCTCCTGATAATAAAGCCGCTGCGACAGGGCGAATTGCAGTTTCGAGGGCACCGTGCGGTCCGAGATGATGGTGCGCACCATATCGTCCTTCAACTGCGCCTCACTCGCCATATTGGCCAGATGCCGCTCCGCCTGCTGGGCGTCGTTGGCCATGGTCATGAGTTCCGCGGCAACCGGAAAGCCGCTGTCGCGTTTGTCCATCGCCAGGCTGCCGAAGAACCGCCCGGTATCGCGCCCGGCCATCAGGTATTTCATGCTGAGCGCGCGGAAGGTGAAATTCAGCCGCATCAGGTAAGCGGTCAGCACCTTCACATCGGACTTCGAAAGCCGCCCCTCCGCCTGCATCGCCGCCGCCACCCGGGTCAGATGCCGGATGATGGTCTCAAACTTCTTGAAATACCGGCGCGAGGCGAAGGTATCGCTGAGGCCCGCGTGGTCCTTGCAAGGATCAGTCATTTTAGTTGCCCCAGTCCAAGTCGCGCTCAAGCCAACTATCCAATTGCGCCGCTTTCAGACCCACCCAGGGCCACCAGTACCCGACAAACCTCATGCCCCTCGGAACCACTGACAAGGCGATCAACGCAAACATCACAAAGTGAAAAACCGCAACTCCCAGCCAAATTAGTAGTGAAACCTTCAACACGCTGCCAGCCACTATCACTGGCATTGACAAAAAGCCCATCAGGATCAAGCGAAACGAAATTCGGAACCACCGGGGCTTAAAACCAGGCTCAAGCTCCTTCAGGCTTTTGATCTTAATAGGCTGGTGTTGTTGCTCGAAAAAGCGAAACATCACCCACCATACAGGTTCTTGTCGTGCTTCTCGACAATCGCGGCAAACCGGCGGGCAAAGCGTTCATCCGCCTTGGCCTTCTTCTCCAGCACGTCGCGGGCAAACACCATGTTGCCTTCATGCGCTTCCAGCATGTCGGCCATCTTCTGGTTGGTCGCGGTGCCGATCGCCGCCATTGCGGTCTGGGCTTCCTTGTCGGTCTGCACGCCGATCTCGTTGATCCGGTGCGCCACATCCTGCTGCTGCGCGGTCTTCAGCGATTTGGTCAGCGCATCATACAGCACCACCCGCTGCTGCGTGTCCGTCTGCAGCTTGTTGATCAGCACCATCTGCGTCGCCGCCTGGTTCTGCAGGCTGTCGACCCAGGTTTTGCCCTTCTCGATATAGCGCTCCAGCGTCTGGGACTTGGCAAGCTTCACCTGCTCCTCCTGCACCAGCGCGTTGTATTTGGCGTTGATGTCGGCCAGTTCGGTCTCCAGCTTGGTGCGTGCCGCCGCGTCTTGCTCGACCGCGATCTTGTTCTCCAGCTCGATGATCTGCGGGTCCAGCGCCACGATCTGGGCGCGCACGCCCTCCAGCTCCTGCACCGTGAACTCGCGGTCGTCCAGGGTTGCGGAGAGGTTCACCTGCACCTTCTCGCGCTGCTCTTCCAGCGTCGCCAGCTGGCCTTCCAGCAGCTTCACGATCACATCCGACTTGGCAATCAGGTCCTGCAGCTTGTCGTCGATATTTGCCGTGCGCATCCGCTCCTGGCGCATCGAGTCCGACTTGCCGCGGCTGAAGAAGCCGACAAAGCTCTCCCAGCCGGTCTTGTTGCGCATCTCGTCAAAATCCTTGGAAAACGCCGCCGTCACATCATCGAGCCCCATGATCAGCTCGGCAATATTGGCGTTCATCACCTCGGTATGCGCATGCACGTCTTCCAGGGTGGCGTTTTCGATGTCGATGCTGGCGTCCTCACCGGCCTCGATCTTGCTGCGCGCCGCTTCGATACGCGAGGTCAGCGCCTCGATCCTGGACTGCGACTCGCGCACCTTGTCCTGGCTGTCCGCCACCATTTTCTCAAATTGGGACACACTCATCGCATCCGCTCCTTCCCTGTCAAATACCTGATCCTGATATGGGGATGTAAAAGAATTTTACATCCCCTGAGGCGGCGCAATTCCACCCGTTTCAAATGCACTGTTGCAGACAGGCCGCACAAAGAAAAGCCCCGGAGGATCCCCCCGGGGCTGCATTGCGGAAACTGGCTGTTTCACATTGTCTGCTGCTTGCCCAGCACCAGGAATGTCATCATCCCGAAGGGCGGAATGCTTTCCTGCACCTCGACCTGCAGCCGGTCCTCCTGCAGCACCGTTTCCAGCGCAAAGTCCGAATGCCAGCCAATCACATTGGCCAGGGGGGCTGACAGCTTCTCCAGCGAGGCCCGCACCCCTTTGCCGCTCTTGAAATGGTTGGTGATCACGACCTTGCCGCCTGGTTTCAGAACCCGCGCAATCTCATGCATCACCTTGTTCGGGTCCGGCACCACCGACAGCACATGCATCGCCGCCACCGTGTCAAACGAGTTGTCCGGGAAATCCAGCTGCCGGGCATCCATCTGCCGCAGCGCCTCCACCTGTTTCAGCCCCAGCTCCTGCACCTTTCCTTGGGCCTTCTTCAGCATGTCATGGCTGAAATCGATCCCCGTCACCTGCAGATGCGGTGCGTAATGCTGCAGCGACAGCCCGGTACCGACCCCGACCTCCAGCACACTGCCCTCGCGGGAATTGATGTAGCGGGTCGCCCTGCGGCGGCCAGAGCGCGTCACCGCGCCAAATGTCCTGTCATACACCGGCGCCCAGCGCGCGTATGACTCCTCAACTGCTTTGATATCCAATTCGTCCCTCCCCGGACGTCTTGGGCTAGTCTTTTGGCTTGGAAACCAGCCCCCAAATCACCATCGCAACGTAGCCAAGGCATAGCACAACCAGCACGGTCCATGCATAGGTCAGTAATGCCGCAGCCATGAAGGCAAAGCCCACAAGCAGGTACTTAACATTCTCACGTGAAATTTTAACTGCTTTCGGCGACCAGGTCGGAATGTGGCTGATCATTGCCAGCCCCACCAGCACCATGGTGAGACAGATCAGCAGCTCATGCAGCACCGGTTCGCGGCTGCCATAGGCAAAGGAGGCAAACATCGGCAGCAGCGCCAGCAGCGCTCCGGCAGGCGAAGGGATGCCCTCAAAGTACCCCTTGCGCAGCTTCGGCGCGTCTTCCTCCGACTTGGCAGACACATTGAACCGCGCCAGCCGCACCACACAGCAGACCGAGAACACCAGCACTGAAATCCAGCCGATCCCGCGCATGTCCTGCAGCGCCCAGAAATAGATCACCAGCGGCGTCGCCACGCCGAAGTTCAGGAAGTCAGCCAGCGAATCCAGCTCCGCTCCCATCTTGCTGACGCTGCGCAGCGCCCGTGCCAGCCGCCCGTCCAGCCCGTCCAGCACCGCCGCCAGCAGGATCAGCATCACCGCCAGCCCGTAATTGCCGTAAACCGCAGACCGGATCGCCGACAGGCCCGCACAGATGGCACCGATGGTCATCAGGTTCGGCATCAGCTGGATCAGCGCAAATTCCGATTTCTTCTTTTCCGGGGCGTCATACATGGCGGTGGCTCTTTCTTCCTCGCGGCGGCATGCAACCGTGCTGCAGCAAGAGGGTATCATATCGGCGGGCTATTCGGCGGGCGATGCCGTGGCGCACATATGCCCCAAGACCCGCCCCGGCGCAACGTCCGTGCCCCCCTTGCTGGAACAGCTCTCGCCCGGCCGGCAGATCTGCGGACCAGCCCCTCCGGCTGCCTTGGCACCGGTCTTCTCAGAAGCGCCGGCAGAAACGTCCCGCAGCACGTGCCTTTCCTTCATCATTTATTAGATAGGCATGAGGGATAAGCAGGTCAGTGGCATTTGCAATAAATGAGGACAAAATTTGCCTGGAAGTCATTCGCCTGCCCCTTCGCAAAAACACCAGAACCAGCCTGCACAGGACGCAGAATCCCTCTTACAATCCGCAAAATCTGAACCCCTGACCGACGGCGGCATCCGGACTTCGCAGCTCTTATCAGAGGCTCTCAGGATTGACCCCGGCCACCACGAGGCGCAGATCTTGCAGGAACGGCTGCATCAGACATTTGTGCCCCGCTGGCACTTCCCGATGCTGTCGGACACCGCCCGCAACAAGGCCTATGCCAAGGCCATCGCAGCCAAGGTGAAGCCCGGCGACGTGGTTCTGGACATCGGCTGCGGCGCTGGTTTGACCGCCATGCTGGCGGCACGTGCGGGCGCGAAACATGTCTACACTTGCGAACAGCAGCCCCTGATCGCCCAGGCTGCGAAGCAGGTCATCGCGGACAACGGTCTCAGCAGCCGCATCACCGTCATCCCGAAATGGTCGCACGACATCGTGGTCGGTGAAGACATTCCAGAGCAGGCAGATGTCGTGATCTCGGAAATCGTCGATACGGTTCTGCTTGGCGAAGGTGCGCTTGCAACTCTCACCCACGCCATGGCCGCACTTGCCAAGCCGGATGCCCGCGCGATCCCCGAACGCGGAACGCTCATGGCGCAGCCGGTCGAAAGCGATGGGCTTCTGAACCTCTGGCGCCCGCATGAGGCAGAAGGTTTCGACCTCAGCGCCTTTCACAATTTTGCCCGCGTGGCGCAGCTCACACCGAACGACTTTGAGGCCTGCAGCCTGCGGCCCCTTGGCCCGGCAACAGATCTGTTCGAATTCGACTTCACCCGGCCAAACATCAATCCGGCGCGCGCTGCAAAAGACCTCGCCTGTTCCGAAACGGGCCGCATTCACGCAGTGCTTGTCAGCTTCAAAATGGACCTGGCCCCGGGGGTGCAAGTGGCAAATGGGCTGAAATCCGGCGGCCATTGGGGCCGCACCGCCTTTCTGCTCGACCAACCGGAAACGGCCAAGGCCGGGGACCGCCTGAGCGTAACCGCGCAGCACGACGCGTCTCAGCTGAGCCTGTCGGTGCGGGAACTCTTGCAAACTGAGGAACAATCTGCTGCTGCGCTGTGGATGACCCAAGGTTGGAACGGGCACCGCCAGCTGCTGGCCGCCAGCGGTCCGTCGGTTCCGCAGACCCCGGTTTACCCGCCTTCAGAGGCCGCGCGCACCCAGTCTCTGGGGCAAGCGCATTACTAGGATCAAGTCCGCCTGACGCCCTCCCCGGTGCACAGGCGGTGTACAGGGGGTGCACGCATGGCACCCCCTGCATTTTTTGTGTTCGCGCGCCTCAGCCGACGACGTTGAACTCCGGCCCATAGGGGTATTTGGTGATGTTCTCGTTGCCATCCTCGTGGATGATCAGGATGTCATGCTCACGGTAGCCACCGGCACCCGGCTGGCCATCGGCGATGGTCAGCATCGGCTCCATCGAGATCACCATTCCGGGCTCCAGCACCGTGTCGATGTCCTCGCGCAGTTCCAGCCCCGCCTCGCGGCCATAGTAGTGGGACAAGACGCCGAAGGAGTGGCCGTAGCCGAAGGTGCGGTACTGCAGCAGATCCTGCTCTTCAAAGAAGGCGTTGATCTTATGGGTGATTTCCGCGCAGCTCGCGCCCGGCTTCAGCAGCGAGATACCCAGCTCATGGGCCGCCACATTGGCCTCCCAGATGCGCAGGGAGTCGGCATCCACTTCCTTCACGAACATGGTCCGCTCCAGCGCGGTGTAATACCCTGAAATCATGGGGAAAGTGTTGAGGGACAGGATGTCGCCGCGCTGCAGGGTGCGGCCCGTTACCGGGTTGTGGGCGCCATCGGTGTTGATGCCCGACTGAAACCAGACCCAGGTGTCGCGGTACTCCGCATCCGGAAACCGCTTGGCAATCTCCAGCTCCATCGCATCGCGGCCCGCCATCGCCACATCAATCTCCCGCGCGCCTTCCTTGACCGCGTCGCGGATCGCAAAGCCGCCCACATCGGCAACGGCGGCACCGGCCCGGATCATGTCCAGTTCAGCGGCGGATTTGCCCATCCGCTGGCGCATGGTCGGTTCATAGAGGTCAACCAGCTGCGAGGGCTTCAGGAACCCTTCCAGCTTGGCCTTCTGCAGCAGCGTCAGGTGGTCGCTCTCATAGCCGACCACCGCGCCCTCGCCCGATACCGATTTGATTGCACGCCAGAAATTGTCGCGCTGCCAGTCGGTGTAGGTGATGTTGTCGCAGAAAGAGCGGCGCCAGGGCTGGCCCGCGTCGATGCCGGCCGAGATGGTTACGGCTTCGCTTGCGGTCACCACCAGGCCGTAAGGGCGGCCAAAGGCGCAGTAGGTGAAGCCCGAGTAGTAGGAGATGTTGTGCATCGAGGTGAAGACAGCAGCGCTCACCCCTGTTTCAGCCATGATTTTGCGCAGGCCCGCGATCCGCGCCTCGTACTCGGAGACAGCAAATTGCAGCGGCGCCTTCTCACCATTGTGAAAACGGTACATTTCAGGACGTGCAGTCATATCAGACCCTTCCTTCTTACAAGAAAGGTCCCGGCGTTCAGGACAGTTTTGGAATGCGGGGGCTGGCATGTATTCCATGCGGCGACGCCATCGCCTGGCCCTTGAGCCGGAAGATGCGGCGGAAAGGGGATTCTGGCAAGAACTATTTTCGCCCTGTTCAGAGAGGGCGTTTCTGCCCCCTCCAAGCCCTCAATTCACGATCAGCGCCACCAGATCGCTGTCCGGGTCGGCCAGCGGGTCGATCACGTTGAAATGATGCTTGCCAAAGGCAATCACATGATCCGCACCCCAGGCTTCCACCAGCCAGACCGCCTGATCCAAAAACGCCGGGCGTTCCTCGCCGCCGACCCAGACGGTGACCTCTGCCTCATAGCGGTCTTGCATCTCCACCGGGCTTTCTGCCACCGCAGCAGCCGAATCCATCTTGAACTTCTGGTTCATCGTGGTGCGCAGCAAGGGCAGCAGATCCGACAGCGGCGAGATTGGGATCACTGTTTTGATCCGCGCGCCCACATCCGCCGGCAGCAGCGCCTTGTCCAGCATCCGCGCTACAAGGTGACCACCCGCCGAATGGCCAGCCAGCGCAATCGGGCCCTTCACTTCCTCCGCAACCCGCGTCACCGCGGCCGCAATTTGCCGGGTGATATCGGCAATCCGCACCTCCGGGCACAGGTCGTAGGACGGCATCGCCACCGCCCAGCCATGTGCCAGCGCGCCGCGCGCCAGATGCGACCAGGAACTTTTATCGAAAGCCAGCCAATAGCCGCCGTGGACAAAGACAAACAGTCCCTTGGCGGTGCCTTCAGGCAGGAACAGGTCAAAGGTCTGCCGCTCCCCCTCGCCATAAGGAATGTTCAGCCGGGCGCGCTCATGCAGGCTGTTGCGGAAATCCTCCGCCGAGGCCGCCCAGCGCGGCGGGTACTTGTCGGCATTCTCGATATAGGCCCCGTTGGCATAGGCATCATCCAATTCCATGCCCAATCTCCCCTGTTCTTATTCTTTGCGGCTACCAGACAGTCTGGCACAGCACATGTCAAATTGCTTGGCTCAAAATCTTTGCCCGGAATTTGATCAAATTCTGGACTCATCAATCCTTCTGGACATATCAAGGCACAACTGCTTTGCATTCCGCAACAGAACACCCGGGAGGCCCGCCATGCTTGACGCAACCACTGACCTGAAATCCCTTCTCAAAGACCCCAGCCTGCTGGAAACCCGCGCTTATATCGGCGGCCAGTTTACCGACGGCGAAGGCACCTTTGACGTATCCAACCCGGCCCGCGGCGACGTGATCGCCCAGGTCGCCGACACCAGCCGCGCGCAGGTTGCCGGTGCCATTACCCAGGCCGATGCCGCGCAAAAGGACTGGGCCAAGTGGACCGGCAAGGAGCGCGCCAATGTGATGCGCAAGTGGTTCGAGCTGATGATGGAAAACCAGGAGGATCTGGCAGTGATCCTGACCGCCGAGATGGGCAAGCCGCTGGCGGAATCCCGCGGCGAGATCGCCTATGGCGCATCTTTCATCGAGTTCTTCGCGGAAGAGGCCAAGCGGATCTACGGCGAGACCATCCCCGGCCACCAGCGCGACAAGCGCATCACCGTGCTGAAGCAGCCGATTGGTGTTGCCGCCTCGATCACTCCCTGGAACTTCCCCAACGCGATGATCACCCGCAAGGCAGGCCCGGCGCTGGCCGCCGGCTGTTCCTTTGTCGCCCGTCCCGCCGCGGAAACCCCGCTGTCGGCGATTGTGCTGGCAGTTCTGGCCGACCGGGCCGGCATTCCGGCGGGCGTGTTCAGCGTTGTGCCGTCGTCGCGCGCTTCCGACATCGGCAAGGAGTTCTGCGAGAACGACGCGGTGCGCAAGCTGACCTTCACCGGCTCCACCGAGGTCGGCCGCATCCTGCTGCGCCAGGCAGCAGACACGGTGATGAAATGCTCGATGGAGCTGGGCGGCAACGCGCCGTTCATCGTGTTTGACGACGCCGATCTGGACGCCGCCGTCGAAGGCGCCATCATGTGCAAGTTCCGCAACAACGGCCAGACCTGCGTCTGCGCCAACCGGATCTATGTGCAGGCTGGCGTTTACGATGCCTTTGCGGAGAAGCTGAAAGCCGCGGTCGAGAAAATGAACGTCGGCGACGGTCTCAAGGACGGCATCCACTTCGGCCCGCTGATCAACAAGGAAGCGGTCGAGAAGGTGCAGGAGCATATCGCCGATGCTACCTCCAAGGGCGGCGAAGTGATCCTGGGCGGCAACCCGTCGGAACTGGGCGGCAGCTTCTTCCAGCCGACCATCGTCAAGGGCGCAACCCAGGAGATGGCCTTTGCCACCGACGAGACCTTTGGCCCGCTGGCCCCGCTGTTCAAGTTCGAGGACGAGGATGAGGTGATCGCTATGGCCAATGACACCATCTTTGGCCTTGCGTCCTATTTCTACGCCAAGGACCTCTCCCGTGTATACAAGGTGGCCGAGGCGCTGGAATACGGGATCGTCGGGGTCAACACCGGCATCATCTCCACCGAGGTGGCCCCATTCGGCGGCGTCAAGCAGTCCGGCCTGGGCCGCGAAGGCAGCCACCACGGCATCGAAGATTACCTGGAGATGAAATACATCTGCATGGCGGTCTGAACCGCCCCGCGGATCAGGGCAGCCGGATGGTCAGTGCCAGCTCAGTGCCGGGTCAGCGTCCCGGCCACCCGGCTGATGGCACTGGCCCAGGCAAACTCGGTCTCCGGGTCCAGTTCCGCCCCCAGAACATCGCGCAAAGCGGCGATCAGCGCCCGCTTTGCCGCCTCCGCCTCCCGCGGGCCAAGGTCCAGATGGGCGTGTTCCTGCGCCAGCTGCACGCCGATGTCCTCCAGCGTGCGCGGGTCATCCAAATTGCGCACACAGGACGTGATCATCGCCGTCAGCATCGTTTTCTGCTTCACGAAATTGCCGCGGAACATCCCCCGCGCCTCCGGCAGTCGGGTGAAGAGATGCACATAGAACCGTTCTGCCAGATCCGCCTTGCGGGCAAATATGCCTGCGAAGCTCTGCTGAACATGCTGTATCTCTTGTGGTCCCATATGGTTCACCCTGACCGCGTATTGACAGCACCGGCGGGCGGTCGGACACCGGCGCAACAACCATTCACCACCTCAGTGTGGCGCCAAAATCCTAACATCTGATTGCGCCGCACAACCCTGGGCTGTCCCCGCGGGGACAGCCCGGCAAAACAAAAAAGCCCCCTGGCAAAGCCAGGGGGCGTCTTGTGCGCGAACCGGGAACCGAAGGATCAGTTGACCGCTTTGGCCTCGATCTCCGGTCGGTTCGGGCGGGAGGAGGAGATTTCGATCCGGCGCGGTTTCAGCGCCTCCGGCACCTCGCGGTGCAGATCGATATGCAGCATGCCGTTTTCATGGCTGGCGCCGGTCACATGCACGTGGTCGGCCAGGGTGAAACGGCGTTCAAAAGCACGGGTGGCAATACCGCGGTGCAGGAAGGTGCGGCCGTCGCCGTCCTCTGCTTTCTTCGCGGACACGACCAGCGCGTTTTCCTTCACTTCGACGTTCAGGTCTTCGTCAGAGAAACCGGCGACAGCGATTGAGATGCGGTAGCTGTCAGCATCGGTCTTCTCAATGTTGTAGGGCGGGTAGCTGGACTGGGCCGCGTCAGCGCTCAGGGCGCGGTCCATCAGGCTGGCGATCTGGTCAAAGCCGATGGTGGCACGGTGCAGCGGTGCAAAGTCAAAAGTACGCATTTTCCATCCTCATTCATGAGCGATTTCAGGATGCCTTCCCCGCAGGGACAGGCTGATTTTTCTCCGGGCCCCAATCAGCGGCTGCCCGGATGATCCTGAGATAGGAAGCGGAATTTGCGGCTTCAAGAGGTTTGTCAGTCGCCCACGCTGACAAATTTTGCACCACCTGGGGAAGCACCGCTGCCCACCCGGACCCGCTTGATCCGCCGGTCAGGTGCTGCCACCGGATTGCGGCGCAGCTGCGCCTTCAGCTCTGCAACCCGCTGGGGCAGCTTCATGCCGAATGCGATCTTCTTGCCCTGATAACTGCCGCCGCCCGAAACCAGCGCCAGGATGCGTCCACGGCCGCCAACCTGTGAGAACACCGGCGCCCCGGAAGAGCCGAAGGTGACATTGCAGTCAATCATCAGCACGTCCCGGTGCTCCCCCATCAGGTTGCATTCACGCTGGCGCGACAGCGCCTCAGCCCGGCCCATGCCGTAAGAGGTTACCGAAATGTTAACGCCGTAATCCTGGCCAGAATGCAGCGCAAAGGCATCTGCCTGACCGCTGAGGACCGGCTCCGCCAACCGGATCAGCGCCACATCGTGGCGGATATTTTCCATATTCAGACGGCTGCGCGGGTTGTAGCCGGGGTGGGCTGCGATCTGCAGCGCCTGGCGTTCGGCAATTGCTACCCCGTCGCGCAGGCCTGCACGGAACACGATCTGCTCTGCCGGGCGCAACTCGCCCTTTCTGTTATAGACGCAATGGGCTGCTGTCAGAACCAGCTCCGGGGCAATCAATGTACCGGTGCAGAAGCCCTGCCCGTTCAGCTCCAGCCGGCCCACGGCCTCCCAGCCGAACAGATCATCGCGGTCGGTCAGCCGCCGCAGGCCGGTTTCCTGAGCCGCCGCACCGCCGGCATAGGCCAGAACCGCAGCCGCCAGTATCAGCGCCCGCTGGATCATTGCTTAATAAACTTTGCACCGGAGGAGCTGGCGCGCTCCCCCGCCTTCACCCGGCCCACGCCAGGGGGCAGCTGGCCGCCAGTCGCAACTGCTGTCAGTTGCGCCTGCAGCAGAGTCAGTTCTTCGGCCAGGGCAGATCCCAGCGACACCTGCTTGCCGCTCACCTCTGCCTTGGCAGAAACCACCGAGACGATGCGCGGCACGCCACCGTCAAAGGAAAACACCGGCGCACCGGAGGAGCCGAAATCCACGTCACAGGACATTACCAGCACCCCCTGCTGCCGCGCCATCACCGCGCAGACCTCTTGCAGGGACGGCGCCTCGGAGCGGTCATGGGCATAAGAGACGACACCGATCTTGGCTCCTTTGCGCGGGCGCGCTTCGGTTTCAAACGGCGTGACCTTGGTATTGCGGATCGGGCGCTGCAATTGCAGCAGAGCGATGTCATTGCGCACCCGGCCGGTCGAAAGCTCCCCGTCATAGACATAAGAGGGATGCTGCACCGCCCGGCGCACAGAGCGGTAGGCAGAGGCGCGGCCGTTGCGCCAGCCGGCCAGGAATTCGATGGTGGCGGGGTCGATCGGCGCCTTGGTGCGGCTGTCATAGAGGCAATGCGCGGCCGTCAACACCAGGTCA
Source organism: Leisingera sp. ANG-M6 (assembly GCF_000813905.1). Taxonomy (NCBI): domain Bacteria; kingdom Pseudomonadati; phylum Pseudomonadota; class Alphaproteobacteria; order Rhodobacterales; family Roseobacteraceae; genus Leisingera; species Leisingera sp. ANG-M6. Next base: position 199,946 of record NZ_JWLG01000013.1, on the reverse strand, counting down.
GGAGCAATCAGCGCACCGGTGCAGAACCCCTCGCCATTCACGTCGAGCCGCCCGACAGCTTCCCACTTGCGGCCCGCATCCAGGGTATCCATCCGCTGTAGTCTGCTGTCCTGCGCCATTGCTGCGGCTGGCAGCAGCAGCGCTGCAACCGCAAGAATCCACTGCCTCACATGCGTCTCCTCTTATCCACCGGGTGGGAGATTATTTGTCTGTTCAGGCAAAATTACGGCAAATGCGCGGTTTGTGCAGCCCGATTCTTTCCGCTTTTCAAACACCGTTCAGCGCAAGATGGGTACCTCCGGCGCGCGTATGCCCGGTGCCGTCAGCGCAGGCGGCTGCGGGCCGCCCGTGGCCCAGTCCAGCAGCTCGACCGTATGCACGATGGGCAATTCGGTGCCCCCGCCGATCTGCATCATGCAGCCGATATTGCCAGCAGCGATCAGATCGGGCTCTTTGGCCTCCAGCGTCTTGACCTTGCGCGCCTTCAGCTGGGCCGAGATTTCCGGCTGCATCAAGTTGTAGGTACCGGCCGATCCGCAGCACAGATGACTGTCGGCAGGCTCCACCACCGTGAAACCGGCCTGTTTCAGCAGCGTCTTGGGGTGGGTCTTGATTTGCTGGCCGTGCTGCAGCGAGCAGGCGGCGTGATAAGCCACTGTCAGCCCCTTGTCCTCCCCCTCAGGCAGATCCAGTTGCATCAGCAATTCGGAGATATCCATCGCAATGCCTGACACCCGCGCCGCATCCGCCGCCAGTTCGCTGTTTCGGAACATATGCCCATAGTCCTTGACCGTGGTGCCGCAGCCGGAGGTATTGATGACAATCGCATCCAACCCCTGCCCGTCGATCTCTGCCGCCCAGGCGCGGATGTTTTTTGCCGCCGCAGTGCGGCTCTCATCCTCTCGCCCCATGTGGTGGGTCAGCGCCCCGCAGCAGCCCGCCCCCCTGGCGACCACCACTTCGCAGCCGAGCCGGGTCAGCAGGCGGATGGTGGCGTCGTTGATATCGGTGTTCAGCGCCTTCTGGGCGCAGCCGGTCATCAGCGCCACGCTTTTCCTGCGCGGAACCTCGGGCGCAAAGCTCTGCGGGTCGTCGTTGCGGCTGACCGGCGGAATGGTTTTCGGCGCCATATCCAGCATCGCGCGCAGCCGGGGATCCGGCAGCAGACCCTTGAACGGTTTCGCCAGCTTGGCCCCCAGCAGCGCCAGCCGGAACCGGCCCGGATAAGGCAGGATCCGCGCCAGGAGCCAGCGCAGGGCCTTATCGCTCCATGGCCTGTCGTAGTGCTTTTCGATGTAGGCGCGGGCATGGTCCACCAGATGCATGTAGTGCACGCCTGACGGACAGGTGGTCATGCAGGCCAGGCACGACAGGCAGCGGTCGATGTGCTTGACGGTCTTTTCGTCCGGCACCCGTTCGTTTTCCAGCATGTCCTTGATCAGGTAGATCCGACCGCGCGGTGAATCCAGCTCATCGCCCAGCACCTGATAGGTCGGGCACGTCGCGGTGCAAAACCCGCAGTGGACGCAAGAGCGCAGGATTTCGTTGGCCCGTTTGGTGCCGGGTTCCTGCAGCTGTTTTTCGGTGAATGTTGTCTGCATGTGTTACCCCATCAAGCCCGGATTGAGGATGCCGCGCGGGTCGAACTGCCGCCGCAGACCTTCGGAGATGGCTGCCAGCGGTGCGGGCTGCGGCTGGAATACGCCGAGCCTCGCGCGCGTGTCTGCACTGGCCCGCACCAGTGTGGCGTGGCCCGGCACATCTGCCAGTTTCTGCCTTAAATCCTCCCCTTCCGGCACAAGGCTCCAGATCAACCCGCCGCCCCAATCGACAACATGCTCGAAATCCCCCTGGCCTGTTACTTTAAGCATGTCAGTCGGCTTTACCGAGGTTCGCCACACATCTCCAGCTTTGCCGTGAAACGGTTCTGCGTCGCGCAACGACTGCCAAATTCGGGTATTTTCTTCTGCGTCGATGTTCAGCTCATCAGGTTTCAAATCTGAAAAGAGCCTCCGCAGTTCTGTCAGGCGGTATTTGACGGAATCTTCGAACCCCTCCACCCGAATGTACGTCATCGATTTTCCAGCGGCACCCTGCGGAACCCTGCCTGCACCAGTCACGTCATAGGGTGACTTCAGAGCTTCACAGAAGACTTTCAGCGACGCGACCCATCCAAGCCCGTGCCAGACCAACGTGCCACTGCACTCAGGCTTTGGCAGCACTTTCAAAGACACCTCCGTCAGCACTCCCAAGGTGCCGTGGGCGCCGCACATCAGCTTGACCAGATCATAGCCGGTCACATTCTTCATCACCCGGCCGCCGTTCTTCACCGCTTGGCCGGACCCATCCACTAACCGCACCCCCAACAGGTGATCGCGCGCCGCCCCCGCCTGGATTCGCCGGGGGCCGGAGACATTGGCGGCAATCACTCCGCCAACGGTCGGCTCGCCATCGGTGCCCAGCAGGCCGCGGTGATCCATCGGTTCAAACGCTAGCCGCTGGTTTTCCGCGGCCAGCAGCGCCTCCACCTCAGCCACTGGGGTGCCCGACTTGACCACCAGCGTCAGCGCGCCGGGCTCATAGAGTTCAATACCGGATAGCCCGCGCGTGCTCAGCACGTCCCCTTCCACACCCAGCCCGCGGCTGCCGCCGCCCTGAATGCACAGCGGCCCGCTTGCGCCTGCAATGGCCTCGGCCAGCTCTGCCTCGCTCCCTGGTGTCATCATATTCATCTTTCCCGAAAATACTCTGGGGGTTTGGGGGCTAGCCCCCAATCATTCAGCAGCCAGCGCCACGGCCCGGCGGCTTTCAGTTACAGACAGCGGGAACACCTTGGCCGGGTTCAAAAGCCATTTGGGATCAAACACATCCTTAACTTTCAGCTGCGCTTCCAGATCCGCCGCGCTGTACTGATGAAGCATCAGGTCGCGTTTCTCGATCCCGACCCCATGCTCGCCGGTCAGGCAGCCGCCCGCCTCGACACAGAGCTTCAGGATCTCGGCACCAAAGGCCTCGCAGGTTTCCAGATCGCCCGGTTTGTTGGCATCGAACAGGATCAGCGGGTGCATGTTGCCATCACCTGCGTGGAAGACATTGGCCACATCCAGCCCGAATTCCTTGCTCATCTCACCGATGCGGCGCAGCACGAAGGGAAGCGAGGACACCGGGATCGTTCCGTCCAGGCACATGTAATCGTTGATCTGCCCCATGGCGCCAAAGGCCGACTTGCGGCCCAACCAGATGCGGGCGGCCTCATCCGCATCCCCCGCCTCGCGCAGCTCCACCGGGTTGTGGGAGCGGGCAATCTCTGTGATCAGCCCCAGCTGGTGCGCGATCTCGGCCTCGCTGCCCTCGACCTCAATGATCAGCAGCGCCTCGCACATCGGATAACCCGCCTTGGCAAATGCCTCGCAAGCCTCGATGCAGGGGCGATCCATGAATTCGATGGCCACCGGCAGCACACCCGCCTTGATGATGTTGCTGACACTGGCACCGGCCACCTCGTTGCTGTCATAGCCGATCAGAACAGGCCGCGCGCCCTCAGGCTTGCGCAGGATCCGCAGGGTGGCCTCGGTCACCACCCCCAGCTGCCCTTCGCTGCCGCAGATGACGCCTAAGAGGTCCAGCCCGCCCGCATCCAGATGCGCACCGCCGATTTCCGCCACGGTGCCATCCATCATCACCATGGTCACACCCAGGAGGTTGTTGGTGGTGACCCCGTATTTCAGGCAATGCGCCCCGCCGGAGTTCATCGCGATATTGCCGGCAATGGCACAGGCCAGCTGCGAAGACGGGTCGGGGGCGTAGAAGAATTCCTCTTCCTCCACCGCGCCGGAGACGCTGAGATTGGTGCGCCCGGTCTGCACCCGGATAATGCGGTTGTCGTAATCGGTCTCCAGCACCTCATTCATCCGCGCCACGCCCAGGATCACGCAATCTGCCGTCGGAAGCGCCCCGCCCGCCAACGAGGTTCCTGCACCGCGCGGCACCACCGGCACGCCTTCCTCGTGGCAGATCCGCAGCACGGCTGAGACCTCTTGCGTGCTCCGCGGCAGCACCGCCAGCAGCGGCGGGCATCTGTAGGCAGTGAGCGCATCGCATTCATAGGCGCGGGTTTCCGCCTCGTCCTGGATCACCGCATCCGCGGGCAACACGGCACGCAGGCGCTCGGCAAGCCGCGCCTTGCGGGCCAGAATGGCGGGGTTCGGGGATGGCATCTCCATCGGGCTCTCCTATTTGGTAAAATGATATTACCAATTCTTCCCATCTGGCAAGGGACGGATTGCCACGCTACGGTCAGGCCATGATCTGGACCACCCGCCTTGCGCAATTCACCCTCTTTGACCTCGCCGCACTGACCCTGCTGATCGCAGGCTGGCTGTGGATCGGCTGGAGGATTGAGAATCCGCCTGCCGGGCGGCCCTCTGTCTCTCTGCTGATGGAGGATTTCCGGCGCGACTGGATGAAACGGATGGTGGAACGCGACCCGCGGATATTTGACGCGCAGCTGGCCGGCAACCTGCGGCAGGCCACCGCGTTTTTTGCTTCTGCTGCGATGATCGCGATCGGCGGCGGGCTGGCACTGATCGGCAATACTGAACAGCTGGCGGGGGTTGCAGAAGACCTGATCCAGGACAGCGCTCCGGCCTTTGTCTGGGAAGTGAAGATCCTTGTTGTGCTGCTGCTTCTGTCCAATGCGTTTTTGAAGTTTGTCTGGTCGCACCGGCTGTTCGGCTATTGCGCGGTGCTGATGGCGGCGGTGCCGAATGATCCGGCCCATGAGCTTGCCTATCCGCGCGCCGCACAGGCGGCCGAAATCAGCATCACTGCCGCGCGCAGTTTCAACCGCGGCATGCGGTCGACCTATTTCGCGCTGGCCGCCGTGGCCTGGCTGGCGGGCGCCCTGCCGCTGGGCGGGGCCGCGTTGATTACTGTTGCGGTGCTGTACCGGCGCGAATTCGTCTCGCACTCCCGCCGGATCCTGCTGCGCATCCCGTCTGATAGCAAAGGGGACACGGTTTCGTGACTGCACAGCTGGCTCCCCAAGGCTAAGGTGTGGGCATGAAACACTTGCTTCTGACCTGTGCGCTCAGCGCCGCCGCCCTGCCCGCCCTTGCAGATGAACCGGTGATCGAGGACGCCACCGCCCGCGCCTCTGGCGGCAGCTGGTCCTTCAGCGTCACCCTTTCCCACCCGGACACCGGCTGGGAGCATTACGCCGACGGCTGGCGGGTGCTGGATATGGACGGAAACGAACTGGGCCTGCGGGTGCTGGCGCATCCGCACGAGCATGAGCAGCCCTTTACCCGGTCGCTCAGCGGTGTGCAGATCCCGGAGGGAATAACCCAGGTGCAGATCCAGGCCCGCTGCCTGGTGGATGGCTGGGGCAAGGAAACTTACGTGCTCACCCTGCCCTGATCTTCTTCTGGCTGAAAGTATCCCCGCCGGAGACATGCGCCCCAAGGCACCTTCACACCCGGTGGTACGGGCTGCCCGCCAGAATGGTTGCGGCGCGGTAGATCTGCTCCGCCAGCATTACCCGCACCAGCATATGCGGCCAGACCATCTTACCGAAGGAAATGGAGAAATCGGCCTCGGCCCGCAAGGAAGGGTCGATCCCGTCTGCGCCGCCGATGATTAGCGCCAGGTCCTGGCGGCCGCTGTCGCGCCAGCCAGCCAGCCTGTCCGCAAAATCGGGGGAAGACATCACCTTGCCGCGCTCATCCAGGGTACAGATCACCGCGCCCTTGGGCAGCGCCTTGCGCAAGAGCGCGGCCTCTGCTGCCATGCCTGCGTTTTTCTTATCCTCGATCTCCACTACCCGCGCAGGACCCAGACCCAGCGCGCGGCCGGTCCGGTCGAACCGGGTGAGATAATCGTCGATGAGGGATTTTTCCGGGCCAGAGCGAAGACGCCCGGCCGCACAGATATGCAGACGCATGAATTTCCTGCAGCAATCCGGCCCGCACGCCTGTGCGGGCCTGCCTCAAATCAGCCTTGGATCAGCCCTCGGCGGCCGGTGCTGCCGCGGTGCCTGCGGGCATCCACATCTTCTCGAGCTGGTAGAACTCGCGCACTTCCGGGCGGAAGATATGGACGATCACATCACCGGAGTCGATCAGCACCCAGTCGCCGGCATCCTTGCCTTCGACCTTACAGGTGATCCGGTACTCCTGCTTGAGCCGGTCAGTGAGCTTTTCTGCCATCGCAGCGACCTGACGGGTGGAGCGGCCGGAGGCCAGCACCATGTAATCGCCGATCGACGTCTTGCCGCGCAGGTCGATCTGCACAACATCTTCGGCTTTGTCATCGCTGAGTGAGGAGAGAATCCGCTCCAGCAGCTGTTCGCTGGTGGGCTGGGACTGGGCGGCCATCACGGCTGCCCCATTAACAGCGGCATCTGCCGCTTGAGGTACGGGTGACAGGACATAGTCCTCCTTGCAACGCGCCGCCAAGCCCCGGCGCCGGGCCTGTTAATAATGTAGCAACCGGAGGGTAACTTTTCAATAAAACCACGCCCCGGCGATGCAAGCCCTGTGCTTTATCCGTCATTGTCCGAAGGTGCAACCCTGACCGGCAAAGGGTCGTTCAGCATCCGCACTTCGCGCTGCGGGAACGGGATCGAAATGTCTTCTTCCTGGAACGCGTCCCACAGCGCCAGATAGACGTTGCCGCGGATGTTGGTGAGGCCGCCGGTGGGGTCGTCGATCCAAAACCGCAACACATAATCAACGCTGCTGTCGCCAAAACCGGTGATATGGCAAACCGGCTTCTTGCTGCCGTACTGCAGCACCCGCTTGACGCCACAGGCGGCCTCAATCGCGATCTTGCGCACCTTGTGGGGATCGTCGCCGTAGCCGGTGCCGAAATGCAGGTCCAGCCGCACGTATTTGTCGGAATGCGACCAATTCACCACCTGGGTGGTGATCAGATCTTCGTTCGGAATCAGGTATTCCCGCCCGTCGCGGGTCACGACTGAGACATACCGCGCGCCCAGCGCATTGATCCAGCCGAAGGTGTCGCCCAGCGAGATCACATCGCCCGGTTTGATTGATTTGTCCAACAGGATGATCAGGCCCGACACCAGGTTCGACACAACCTTCTGCAGGCCAAAACCCAGGCCCACGCCGATGGCGCCGGACAGCACCGCCAGGCCGGTCAGGTCGATGCCGATCGCCTTGAGCCCGATAAAGAATGCACCGCCGAACAGCAGGATCTGCGCCAGTTTGGCCCCCAGAACCTGCATCGACGGGGAAATATCGGAATTGGCACGGATCCGGTTGGCCGCCACCGAGGAGATCACCCGCGCCAGCGTCAGCATCACGCCCAGGATCACAACCGCCTGCACCACCAGGAACAGCGAGATCCTGAGATCCCCGAAATTGATGGCGACGCCGTCCAGCAGATGTATCGCGTCTTCGGTGATGCCCAGGATGCGCAAGGTGATCCAGGCCCAGGCGCCGTATTTCACGAGGTTCCGGAGCAGCGGATTGCCCACCAGCCGGGTGGCAAAGGAGACAATCAGCCAGGCCAGCGACAGGTTGGCGATGACGGTCAGCAGGCGGGACCGGCTGGGCCAGGTCATTTCCTGCATGATCAGGACCACCATCCAGATCAGCAGCACAAACAAGATGCCGCGGATCCGCTTGTGCACCACCAGCCCGGCCCGGATCCGCCAGCGCGGCCAGCCCTCGCGCGCCCGCAGCCAGTTGTGGAATGCGTTCTTCAGCGGACGAGCAATCAAGGTTGCCAGCACAAAGACCGCAACAACGATCCCGGCCTGGTACGCGTTCCAGGGCCGCAGCAGCAGCTCGAGCCCTTCTGATGCCAGTTCCCACAGCCGCTGGCCAAGCTCCAGCGCCTCGGCGGTGCTTTCGGCAATCGCGTCCCTGGGTGGTGTCTGCTCTTCCGGCTCCATTGCGCCCCCGTTTTCTGCCACTGTGCCGTTCCGCTGGGTTTCGATCAAGCCAATGCGAAGTTCTCGCCACCATTGCCGCCGCCTGTTAGGCTGCCGGAAAACCGGAGGGGCAGATGGCAGAAACCGTAAAGCAACCGCTGTGGATGCGTTTTCTGATGTTTCTGGTGCCGGGGATTTTCATTCTGTTCGGCCTCATAGCCTTTCTCGACAACTGGCGGTTTGTGCGCCATGCGCAGCCCGCCGAAGCAGAAATTCTGTCAATTCGCTATGTTCACGGGACCCGCACGGATTCCGTCACCAAACGCACGGTCGACGACGGCGACTACTACCCCACAGTGCGCTACAGGGATGCGGCCGGCGATTGGTGGCAAGCGGAAACTTTTCTGCCAGTGTTCTTCACGCCGGAGGTGGGCCAGAAATTCGAGATCCTCTACCACGAGGAAAACCGCGGCTGGGTGCAGGAGCGGCATGGGTTCTTCACCACCTGGATGATGCCGCTGGTCATGGCCGGGCTGGGCATCGCCGGCGCCTTTGGCATGCGGTTTGCCCTGCGATCGATGTCGCGGGCAGACACAAGACGGCTGGCACAGAAGAACAGCACCGGCTGATGACTGCTTTGACGCAGGACAGGCTTGGGCCGCCGTCTGCGAACGAATCTTGATTGCCGGCCTTTGCGGATGTATCTGACAGCCATGACCCTCGTATTGGCGCAAAAGATCGAACTGCAAGACCGCGCGCGGCTGCGCGAACGGTTCTTTGGCGCCGCCCGCACGGTCCTGGCGCGCCTATAAGGTGCTTGCCCAGCCCAAAGCCAGCATACCCAATACATCACGGGAGAGGACCCATGTCCCCCAAGACACTCTATGACAAGATCTGGGATGCGCATGTAGCGCATGAAGCAGAGGACGGCACCAGCCTGCTCTATATCGACCGCCACCTGGTCCACGAAGTGACCAGCCCGCAGGCGTTTGAAGGCCTGCGCATGGCCGGCCGCAAGGTGCACGCGCCCGAAAAGACCATCGCGGTGCCGGACCACAACGTGCCGACCACACTCGACCGCGCCAAAGGCATCGAGAACGAGGAAAGCCGCATTCAGGTCGAGGCGCTCGACAAGAACGCCAAGGAATTCGGCGTGCATTACTACCCGGTGGATGACGTCCGTCAGGGCATCGTGCACATCGTCGGCCCGGAACAGGGCTGGACCCTGCCCGGCATGACCGTGGTTTGCGGCGACAGCCACACCGCCACCCACGGCGCCTTCGGCGCGCTGGCGCATGGCATCGGCACCTCCGAAGTGGAGCACGTGCTGGCCACCCAGACGCTGATCCAGAAGAAGTCCAAGAACATGAAGGTGGAGATCACCGGCAAGCTGAAGCCGGGCGTCACCGCCAAGGACATCACCCTGGCCGTGATCGGCGAGACCGGCACCGCCGGCGGCACCGGTTATGTCATCGAATACTGCGGCGAAGCAATCCGCGATCTGTCGATGGAAGGCCGCATGACCGTCTGCAACATGGCGATCGAAGGCGGCGCCCGCGCGGGCCTGATTGCGCCGGACGAGACCACCTTTGAATACGTCAAAGGCCGCCCGCACGCCCCGAAAGGCGCCCAATGGGAAGCCGCGTTGAACTGGTGGAAGACCCTCTACACCGACGAGGGAGCGCATTTCGACAAGGTCGTCACCCTGAAGGGCGAGGAGATTGAGCCGGTCGTGACCTGGGGCACCTCCCCTGAGGACGTGCTGCCGATCACCGGTGTGGTGCCAAACCCCGAGGACTTCTCCGGCGGCAAGGTCGAAGCGGCCCGCCGCTCGATCGAGTACATGGGCCTGACCCCCGGCCAGAAGCTCACCGACATCGAGATCGATACCGTGTTCATCGGCTCCTGCACCAACGGCCGTATCGAAGACCTGCGCGCCGTGGCAGACGTGGTGAAGGGCAAGAAGATCAAGGACGGCATGCGCGCCATGATCGTTCCGGGCTCCGGCCTGGTCCGCGCCCAGGCTGAGGAAGAAGGCCTGGCCGAGATCTTTGAGGCCGCCGGTTTCGAATGGCGCCTTGCGGGCTGCTCGATGTGCCTGGCAATGAACCCCGACCAGCTGGCCCCGGAAGAGCGCTGCGCCGCAACCTCGAACCGGAACTTCGAAGGCCGCCAGGGCTACAAGGGCCGCACCCATCTGGTGTCGCCTGCCATGGCCGCCGCTGCCGCGCTGACCGGGCGGCTGACGGATGTGCGTGAGCTGATCTGAACCTGAGGGGCCAACGATGCCGTCCAGCCCTTCCCTTCCCGCGGTCGCAAGCCTGTGGATCGGTGACAGCCTGAACTGGCTGCACGAACTGTCCTTGGCCAGTTTCGTGCAGCGCGGCCACGAGGTTGTGCTGTTCCACACCGGGCCTGCGGCACCGCCGGTTCCTGCAGGTGTCCGCACCTGCCCGGCGGCGGAAATCTGGGACCCTGCCAAGGCAGGGCACGGGGAGGCACCAGCCTCGATGCTGTCGGATCTGTTCCGTCTTTACCTGCTGAAGCAGACGGACATGATCTGGATCGACACCGATATGCTCTGCTGCCGGCCGTTGCCGGACGCGGACTATCACGTCGGCTATGAGCCGACACGGTCGATCAATGGCGCAGTCCTGCGGCTGCCGAAAGGCTCCGCAACGCTGAACCATCTGCTGGACTGGTTCGAGGACCCCGGGTTCGTGCCGCCCTGGCTGGGCCGCAGGATCCGCAAGGAAGTGGAAGCCGCGCCGCCCGGCAAGCGCCTGCTGACAGCCTTTGAGCTGCAGCGCCCGTCGCTTGGCCCCCGGGCGCTGGACTACACGCTGAACCTGACCGGTGAGGTCGAGCACGTGCGCGAGCCGGACGTGTTCTACCCGATCCGCGGCGTTCTGACCGATGTGCTGTTCAGCGGCAGCTGCCAGGAAGACGGCTGGCTTACGGACAACACGCTGGCCGTTCATCTTTATGCATCCATGGTGCGCCGCTACCACAAGGCGCACCGGCCCGAAAAACACAGCTTCATCGCACGCCACGCGCAGGAGATCGGCTTCGATCTCAGCGGTTTGAAGCACCAGAAACAAGGAAACGAGTAATGGAAAAGTTCCAGAAACTGCAGGGTATCGCCGCCCCGATGCCGCTGGTGAACATCGACACCGACATGATCATCCCCAAGGTGTTCCTGAAATCCATCCAGCGCACCGGCTTTGGCAAGAACCTGTTTGACGAGATGCGCTATAACCGCGACGGCACCGAGATCGAGGATTTCGTGCTGAACAAGCCGCAGTACCGCAACGCAGAAATCCTGGTGGCGGGCGACAACTTCGGCTGCGGCTCCAGCCGTGAGCACGCGCCCTGGGCAATCGCCGACTTTGGCATCAAGTGCATCGTGTCGACCTCTTTCGCCGACATCTTCTTCAACAACAGCTTCAAGAACGGCATCCTGCCGATCGTGCTGCCGCAGGAGCAGGTCGATGTGCTGATGGCCGACGCGGAAAAGGGCCAAAATGCCCGCATGACCGTGGACCTGGAAGCGCAGGAGATCACCACCTCCGACGGTGAAGTGATCCCGTTCGAAGTGGACGCATTCAAGAAGCACTGCCTGCTGAACGGTCTCGATGACATCGGCCTGACCATGGAAAAGGCCGACTCGATCAAGTCGTTCGAGGACAAGGCCGCGCAGGAACGCCCCTGGGTCTGATCCTGCAGCCGCAGCTGAAACACCTGGAAACCGCCCTGTCCCTGGGCGGTTTTCTTTTTGCCCGCCAGATTCGCGCCGCATTTCCGCCGCAATTGCCTGTTGGCGGCCCGCTTGTGCGCTGTACGCGCAGCAACACAGCATCTGGTAGCAAGCCCGCCAAGACCCTCAAATTCCACCAAAACTCTGATGCAATCCGGCACCAGTGCAGCAGCGAAAGTGGCCCTGCACCTGCTGCAGCCTCTTGAGCGGAAAGCCGCCCGCCTGCCACAATGGGGCAAAAATGAGGCAGAGCACCCCGGAGCACTTTGCGGGGGGCTTCAAATCCGGACCCAAGAGGCAAAACGCCCGTGCCGGTTTGAAGGGAATGAATAACGTGTTTGCACGCATCACAGGCGCGGCGTTCCGCGGCATACTGGTGGCCATGCTGTTTGCGATGCCGACGCTGATTCTGCCGGCAGCCGCCACCCAGTCGCCGGAGATCATCCTGTTCATCGCGCTTCTGGGCTCAGCCTTGGCGTTCAGCGAATACGCCTCGCATTTCCCCAGCTTCGTCGAATTCCGCAATGCCCCGCCCATCAACCGGATGCGTTTTGCAGCGGCAGCGGCCACCGTTGGCGCGCTCAGCCTGCTGGCGGCCCACCCGCAGGCCCCGACCGGGCTGACGGCGCTGGTGCAGCGGCTGGGCAGCTGGCTCGGCGGCCAGCTCGACTTTGCCTATTCCCCGGTGCAGCTGACAGTGCTGATGATGCCGCCGCAAGTGCCGGAGGCCGTGGTGCTGATGGTGCGGGATGCCGCTGGGTTGGCCAGCGCGGTTGTGGCAACTGCCATCGTTCTCTTTGCGCTGGTGATCCGGGTCGGTCACTGGCCGGTCGGCAGCGGCGCCTTCAACGTCTGGGTCAACCTGCCGCTGTTCGATCCCACTACCGGCGGCGACGTGGTGCAGCGGCTGCAGCGCGACGGCCGCGTCAACATCATCGGCGGCGTGCTGCTGCCCTTTGCCTTGCCTGCGGCGGTCAAGCTGGCCTCTGGCCTGGTGGACCCTGGCATGCTGGCCGCGCCGCATATGCTTATCTGGGTGATCAGCGCCTGGGCGCTGGTGCCTGCCTCAATGATCATGCGCGGCATGGCGATGCTGCGGATCGCCGGGCTGATCGCACAGAAGCGGCGTGCTGCCTGCGCTGATCCCGACGAGGCGCTGCAGACCGCATGAGGCGGCTGGCGGCGGGTCTCCTCCTGATCCTTGCCGCCGGGACGGGCTGGGCAGACACCCTGCGCATTGCCACCTTCAACACAGAATTGTCGCGTGACGGACCTGGCCTGTTGCTGCGCGATATCCTTCGCGGCAGCGACCCGCAGGTTGCTGCGGTGGTGAAGGTCATCGCCGCCGCGCAACCGGATGTGCTGGCGCTGCAAGGCATCGACTGGGACTACGAAGGCCAGGCACTGGCGGCGCTGTCCGCGCGGCTGGCGGATCATGGGCTGGATTACCCCTACCGCATTGCGCTGCAGCCTAATTCCGGCCTGCCGCCCCCTGCCCCGCTGGACATGGATGGCAACGGCAAGGCTGGTGAACCGCGCGACAATCAGGGCTATGGCCGGTTCCGCGGCCAGGGAGGCATTGCGCTGCTGTCCCGGCTGCCGGTAAATCATGACGGCATCCGCGACTTTTCTTCTCTGCTGTGGAAGGATCTGGCGGGTGCCCTGCTGCCGCAGCATCCGGATGGCAGCCCCTTTCCCTCCGCCGAGGCGCAGGCCGTGCAACGATTGTCCGCTACTGGTCATTGGCTGGTGCCGCTGATGCCACCGGATGGCTCCCGCCTGAATGTGATGACTTTCCACGCCACCCCGCCGCTGTTCGATGGGCCGGAAGACCGCAACGGGCTGCGCAACCGCGATGAAATCCGCCTATGGCAACTGCTGCTGGATGGCCAGCTTGGGCCGGCGCCAGACGGTGCTTTTGTCATTGCAGGCGACGCCAATCTCGATCCCGGGCGCGGGGAAGGCCGCAGAGACGCGATCCGCAGCCTGCTGTCGGATCCGCGCCTGCAGGATCCGCTCCCGCAGAGCCCGGAAGCAGGCACAGACACCGTCGAATGGCAAAACGCGGGCCGCATGCGGGTCGACTATGTGCTGCCTTCTGCCGGTCTGACCGTGACCGCCAGCGGTGTGGTGTGGCCAGACGGTCCGGATGACCCCGCAGCAGCCGCCAGCCGCCACCGGCTGGTCTGGGTTGATTTGTTGCTGGACTGACCCGGCCGGCGGCACCTTCATTGCGCAGGTAATCCCCCTTAATCCCCTTTATTTCCAAGGGGTGTTATTGACCCTGCCCCGCTGTCCCGCTACGCCCTTGCCAGCTGTTATTTTGGAGGATCCCCATGCCCAACCCATCGATTCTGATTCTGCCCGGCGACGGCATCGGCCCAGAGGTCATGGCCGAAGTGCGCAAGATCATCTCCTGGTTCGGAGACAAGCGCGGCCTGCAGTTCGATGTGAGCGAGGATCTGGTCGGCGGCGCGGCTTATGACAAGCACGGCAAGCCGCTGGCGGATGAGACCATGGCCAAGGCGCAGGACGTCGACGCAGTGCTGCTCGGCGCGGTGGGCGGCCCGGCCTATGACGATCTGGACTTCTCCGTGAAACCCGAGCGCGGCCTGCTGCGCTTGCGCAAGGAGATGGACCTTTACTCCAACCTGCGCCCGGCGCAGTGCTTTGACGCGCTGGCGGATTTCTCCTCGCTGAAGAAGGACATCGTTGCCGGTCTGGACATCATGATCGTGCGCGAGCTGACCTCCGGCGTTTACTTCGGCGAGCCGCGCGGCATCTTCGAAGAGGGCAACGAGCGCGTCGGCATCAACACCCAGCGCTACACCGAAAGCGAGATCGAGCGCGCCGCCCGTTCCGCGTTCGAACTGGCGATGCGCCGGGGCAAGAAGGTCTGCTCGATGGAGAAGGCCAACGTGATGGAATCCGGCATCCTGTGGCGCGAGGTTGTGACCCGCGTGGCAGCTGATTACCCCGAGGTCGAGCTGTCCCACATGTACGCCGACAACGGTGCAATGCAGCTGGTGCGTGCGCCCAAGCAGTTCGACGTGATCCTGACCGACAACCTGTTCGGCGACATCCTGTCCGACTGCGCCGCGATGCTGACCGGCTCGCTGGGCATGCTGCCCTCCGCTAGCTTGGGCGCGCCTATGGAAAACGGCCGCCCCAAGGCACTTTATGAACCCGTGCACGGCTCTGCGCCCGACATCGCAGGCCAAGGCAAGGCCAACCCGATCGCCTGCATCCTGAGCTTTGCGATGGCGCTGCGCTACAGCTTCGACCAAGGCGCCGAGGCCGACCGGCTGGAAGCCGCGGTCGAGAAGGTTCTGGCCGACGGCGTGCGCACCGCGGACCTGCTGGCAAGCGAAGGCGTGGAGCCGGTCTCCACTAGCCAGATGGGCGACGCAGTGATCGCAGCGCTGGACGCAAGCCTCTGATTTCCAGTCGCTAATCCGGAACTAACAAAGCCCCGCCCGGCCGCCGGAGCGGGGCTTTTTCGTGCCTGTGGAGCCGCAGCCTGCAGTGCCAAAAAGAATTCCCGAAAACCGCATCTTTCTGTGGAATCGCCCTTGTCAAACCCCGCGCCCTGAGCTATTTCGCCCTCCACGGTCGGAGTGTAGCTCAGCCTGGTAGAGCACTGTCTTCGGGAGGCAGGGGTCGGAGGTTCGAATCCTCTCACTCCGACCAATAAAACAAGGCGCCTTCGGGCGCCTTTTTTGTTGTCCGGGACACTTGGCCGCAAGGGACAATCAGGCTCAGGACGGATGCCAGCCCAAGCAGTCAGCCTGCTGCCATGTCACTATCCGGTTCGGGCAGTTGCAACCGGATGCCCAGGCTGAACCCATCGGGCGGATTTTTCAGAATGGCGATGCTGCCGCCCATAAGCTCCGCCAATTCGTCGCAGATCGACAGGCCCAGGCCGGACCCGCCCTTGTGCTGGGAAACCGCATTTTCGAGCTGAGTGAACCGCTCGAAAGCCCTGCCGCTGTCCTCTGCCGCTATGCCGGGACCAGTGTCGAGCACAGTGATGCTGATCGGACAGGCCGCCGCATTGTCACGCTCCAGCGCTATGGAGACGCTCCCCTTGGGAGTGAATTTCACCGCATTGTCGATCAGGTTGTTCACGATTTGGGTGACCTTCGGGAGATCAAGAAGCAGCTGTTCCGGCACATTAGCTGCCGTAGACACCCAGGTGCGCAACGGCTTGCCGTAACGGCTGGCGCTGGCTTCAAGCGCGTCCTGCCATTGGACAACCAGACCCGCTGTTTCCACAGGTTTTGGACTGAATTCCACCGCATCGGAATCAATCCGTGCGGTCTCCAGCACGTTGACCAGCTGAGTCATCAGCATCTCAGCAGCCCGGTGCCCGACATCCGCCCGCTCTCGGGTCTTGTCCGAGGCGGTTTCATCGCTCTTGATCAGGTGCAGCAGACCAAGGATCACATTCAGCGGTGTGCGGATCTCGTGGCTCATCGTAGCCAGAAAGGCAGTGCGGGCTTCGACGGCAGAATTTGCACGCGTCACCTCCGCAGCCAAGCCGGTAATGGCCGCCGCCAGCTCGGCTTCCCGCGCCTTCAGCTCTGTCAAATCGTTGTGCGCACCCAGCATCCGCACCGGCCGTCCGTTTTCATCCCTGATCGCCAGGCCGCGGCAGCGCACCGTAACCATATGACCGTCGGCATGGCGGTAGCGGACGATCTGGTCATAGGGGTGCTCCGGGTCCTCCAGGTGCTTGTGGAAGTTCTCAAGCGCCAGCGCCAGATCGTCGGGGTGAATCAGATCCTGCCACTCTGACGCAAAGTGCTGCTTTGTCTGCGGGTCCAGCCCGAACAGGCGCCAGAATTCCGGGCTCATCCATTCGTGTTCCGGCTTTTCCAGGTCCCAGTACCAGAGGCCGTCCAGCGACCCGATTTGAAGGAAGTCAAAGATGGCATCATCGCTTTTAACCAGATCGTACAGCTCACGCTTGAGATAATGCATATCCATCTGCCTTTGCTCGTGTCCGGCCCGCAACTAGCAATGTCAGATTTACTGCACGACGGCCAGCGCAATCAACGGGCGACTGCCTTCTGCTGGCCGCTCAGGCCGCTTTCATCGCCGAGCGCTTCAGCTGCTTCCACAGCACATCCAGCGTCTGCTTGGTGCTGCGCGGATCGCGGTAAAGGCGGATCTCCAGGTCGGTGCCCAGCCGTTCATCCACAATGGCAAAGCGGCCGGAGGCGATTTCTTCGCGGCACAGGCTCAGCGGCAGCCAGCCGATGCCGAACCCCTCCTGGATCATCGCCTTGACGCTGTTGGCCAGTGCGTTCTGGTTGACGACAAACACTTTCTGCCCAGGCAATAGCTGGGTCAACGCAAATTCCTGCACCGAGCGCAGCGCCGACACCGCACCATAAGAGAGCAGCGGCACTGCGTCCTTGCTGCCGGGTTTGAAAGCGAACTCCGCCGCGCCGTCCGTGGCTGTGCGGGACACCGGCACATAACGGTCGGTCGAGAGCGTCAGATACTCGAAATTTGCGACCTCCAATGGCCCCAGAAAATCCATTGACGGGTGCCAGTAGGTCAGGATCACATCGCAATAGCCCTGCTGCAGCGCGCTAACGAACTGGTCGGCGGCCCAAGAGGTGGAGTTGAGATCGGTATCCACCCCGCCCTCGCTGGCCAAGGGCGCAATCAGGGTCTTGTAGTGGGTCATATAGAGCGACTGCGAGGCGGCGAAGCGGATCACGTTTTCGCCGGCCGCGTCGATGGTCTGGCAGCGCTCGATGGTTTCCTCGTAGGTGCGCAGCATGATGCGGGACTGCGACAGGAACACCTCCCCGGCCGGGGTCAGCGTCAGCGGCAGCGTCTCGCGGTTGATCAGCCGAACGCCGATCTCATTCTCCAGTGCCCGGATCCGGCGCGAAAAGGCCGGCTGGCTGACATTACGTTCTTCGGCCGCGCGCGAGAAATTCTTGCACGCGACCAAAGCCTCGAAGTCCTTGAGCCAGATGATATCCAACTGGGCGTCCCGTCTTAACCGGCGGCCACCGCATCCAGCCTGTCTTCTTCGACGGCATGGCACGCAACCATGCTGCCGTCGGGCTGGTGAATGGCCTTGGGCTTTTCACTCTTGCATCGTGCGTCCGCAAAGGCGCAGCGGCTTTGGAACGGGCAGCCTGTGGGCAGGTTGATCGGCGTCGGAATCTCACCCTTGAGGCGGATGTGGTTCGGCCGGTCGTCCTTCAGCTGCGGCACCGCGGACAGCAAGGCCCGAGTATAGGGGTGTTTGGGGCTGGAGAACAATGTCCGGGTGTCGGCAACCTCGCAAACAGACCCAAGGTAAAGAACCGCAACACGGGTGCCAAAATGCTCCACCACGCTCAGATCGTGGGTGATGAACAGATAGGTGAGGCCGCGGCTTTCCTTGGCTTCCAGCATCAGGTTCAGCACCTGCGCCTGGATCGAGACGTCCAGCGCGCTGATCGGCTCATCGGCGATGATGAATTCCGGGTCCACTGTAAGGGCGCGGGCAATGGCGATCCGCTGGCGCTGGCCGCCGGAAAATTCATGCGGGTAACGCTTGGCCCAGCTGGGGTCGACGCCGACCGACAGCATCACCTCGGTCACCTTGTCGCGCACCTCCGCTGCCGAGGCGTTGGGATAATGGTGGCGCACCGGTTCTTCCAGCGCCTGCCGGATTGTCATGCGCGGGTTCAGCGAGGCATAGGGGTTCTGGAAGATCATCTGGATCTTCTTGCGCAGCGGCTGCATGCCGGCCCGCGACAGGTTGTCGATACGCTGGCCGCCATAGTGGATCTCACCTGCGGATGGGGTCAGCAGGCCCGCCACCAGCCTCGCCACGGTGGATTTACCGCAGCCGGACTCGCCCACCACGCACAGCGCCTCGCCCTTGCGGGCCTCCAGCGAGATGTTGTTTACGGCATGGACAGACCGGCTCTCGCGCACGATCTTGCCCTGCTTGAACTTGAGGGTTTCCAGAAAGCCCTGATCGAGATCGAACCGTTTTTCCAGGTTCTTGATCTCCAAGAGCGGGCGGTCAGTATTTGCGTCGCTCATGCCCGTGCCTCCTGACGGTCTTCATCGCTGTTCAGGCGCTGCACCTCGTGGCAGGCCACTTCGACCTCGCCATAGTGCACGATTTCCGGAACCCGGCTGCGGCAGAGATCAGTGGCGTATTTGCAGCGCGGATTGAAGGCGCAGCCGGCGGGGATGCTGGCCAGCCCCGGCATGTTGCCCGGTATCTGTTTCAGCCGCTGGCCCGGCAGTGTCTGCTGCGGCAGCGCGTTGATCAAACCTTGGGTATAGGGGTGCTGCGGGTCGTTGATGATCTCGCGGGTGCGGCCCGCTTCGATGGTCCGGCCGGCATACATCACCAGCGTGCGCTCAGTCATCTGGCTAACCACGCCCAGATCGTGGGTGATCAGGATCAGACCCACCTGGTTGGACTGGCACAGCTCCAGCATCAGCTCCATGATGTCAGCCTGGATGGTCACGTCCAGCGCGGTGGTCGGCTCATCCGCAATGATCAGCTGCGGGTCCAGCAGCAGCGCAATCGCAATGATGATCCGCTGGCGCATGCCGCCCGACAGCTCGTGCGGATATTGCTCCAGACGTTCCTCCGGCGAGGGGATATAGACCTCGCGCAGCTTGACGATTGCAATCTGGCGGGCTTCCTCATGGCTCAGCTTTCGGTGCGCCATCAGGGTCTCGATCATTTGCTGGCCAATCGTCAGCACCGGATTGAGCGTCACCATCGGATCCTGGAAAATCATCGCCATCCGGTTGCCGCGCAGGTTGCGCAAGCGCTTGTCGTTCATCTGAACGACATCCTCGCCGTCGAACAGGATCTTGCCGCTGTCGATGTAACCGGGCCGGCTAAGGAGGTTCATCAGCGAAAACCCGGTGATTGACTTGCCGGCACCGCTTTCGCCGACGATGCCAAGGCGCTCGCCCTTGGCCAGGTCGAAGGAGATGCCGTTGAGGGCAGTGACCGTCTGATCGCGCATGGCGAATTTGACGGTGAGGTCGCGAACGGAAAGAAGGCTCATCGCGTTACCCCTTGTAGAGTTTCGGGTTCAGGACGTCGCGCATCCAGTCGCCCAGCAGGTTGATGACAAGAACCAGCACCACCAGCACCACGCCGGGAATGGCGGTGATCCACCAGCTGCCGGAGAAGATGTAGTCGAAGCCGGAAGAGATCAGCGAGCCCAGCGACGGCTGGCTCGGCGGCATACCGAGGCCCAGGAAGCTGAGCGAGGCCTCGGAGATGATGGCATTGGCGACCTGCACGGTGGAGATCACAAAGATCGGCGACAGCGAGTTCGGCAGGATGTGCCGCACCATGATCCGCATGGGGCCGAAACCCAGCACCCGGGCGCTGTCGACATATTCCTTCTTCTTTTCGGCCAGCACAGTGGCGCGGACAGTGCGGGCGTATTGCGGCCACTCCGCCACCCCGATCACTGCGATCAGGAACACCACCGCATATTTGTTGAAGGTGTCGGTTCCGAACATCGCCTGCGTCACCGCCAGGAAGATGATCGCCACCATCAGGGTCGAGAACGACAGCTGGATATCAGCAAGCCGCATCAGCAGGCTGTCCAGGCGGCCGCCCACGTAACCAGCGATCAGACCGATGGAGATGCCCAGGAAGGCTTGCAGCGCGACTGCGCAGATGCCGATCAGCAGCGACAGGCGGGTCCCGTAGAGGATAGTCGACCACAGGTCGCGGCCCTGGTCGTCGGTGCCCAGCACAAACTCCGGCAGCGAGCCGCTGACCCAGGCAGGCGGGTATTCCGAGTTCATGATGTCGATCTGCGCCGGATCATAAGGGTCATAGGGCGCGATCACCGGCGCCAGGAAGGACGCAATGGCGATCAGCAGGAACACGATCATGCTCACCACCGCCACCGGGTTGCGGCGGAAGCTGTAGCCCATGTTGGAGTTCCAGATCTTGGACCAGCGCGAGGGTTCGGATTTCGGGTTCAGCGTTTCGGTGCTCATGCGCCCATCCTCGCAATATTCACGGTCGGGTTCACCAGGCCATAGATCAAGTCGACGATGGTATTGGTGACCACGAAGATGAAGCCGACAACAATCAGATAGGCCACGATCAGCGGGGTATCGACGCGGTTCACCGCCTCAAGGAACATGAAGCCCATGCCCGGCCACTGGAACACCGTCTCGGTCAGGATGGTGTAGGCCACCATGGTGCCGATCTGCACGCCGCCCACGGTGATCACCGGCAACAGCGTGTTCTTCAGCGCGTGCACAAAGTAGATGCGCCAGGGATTGATGCCCTTGGCCTTGGCATATTTGACGTATTCGGACTGCAGCACTTCCATCATTTCGGCGCGGATCAGGCGGACAAACAGCGGCAGCATGATGGAGGCCAGCGCAATCGAGGGCAGGATGATGTGCAGCCAGCCGTCTGCAGTGGCAAAGTTGGTCTCCCAGTAGCCCCAGATATGCACGGTGTCGCCGCGCCCGTAGGAAGGGAACCAGCCGTATTCCACAGAGAACACAAAGATCATCAGAATGGCGGTCAGGAACACCGGGATTGAGATGCCGACAATCGACAGGCCCATGATGATGCGGCTCAGGATGCTGTCAGGCTTGATCGCGGTGTAGACGCCCAGCGGCACCGAGAAGCCGACGATGATCAGCGTTGCGCCGAATACCAGCTCCAGCGTCGCGGGCAGCTTCTTCAGGATCACGTCCAGTGCCGGCTCCTTGAAGAAATAGGAGGTGCCCAGGTCGCCCTGCAGCGCATTGCCCGCAAACCGCAGGTACTGCGTCACGAAGCTGTCGTTCAGCCCCATCTCGTCGCGCAACTGCTGGCGCACTTCTTCGGAAACCGACTGCCCGACCAATTCGCGCAGCGGATCGCCCAGGTTGCCCTGGATGGCAAAGGCAATCAGCGAGATGACGAACATCACGGCAACCGCCTGAATCACTCGCTTGGCGAGATAGGCAAACATCGTCCTGACCTTTGTAGAGTTTGGTTACAGCGCAGGTCGCAGTGTCCGATGGAACCGCGGGTCCTGCAAGCACAGCCTTGGCGGCCGCTTGTTGTTTAAAAGGTCCGGGCCGGCCGGGGGAGACCGGCCCGGAAGTATTCAGTGATTAGCTGCCGGTTTCGACAACCAGGTCACCGAAGTAGGGGAAGTTAAGCGCGTTCACGATGTCGGCCGAGTTCATGCCGGACTTGGAACCCCATGCCAGGTTCTGCCAGTGCAGCGGGATGAAGGCGGCCTCGTCGTACAGAATACCTTCCAGCTTCTGCAGCATTTCCGCACGTTTGGCCGGATCGGTTTCCGCGTTGGCGGCATCCATCAGCGCATCTGCTTCCTCGTTGCAGTAGTTGCCCGAGTTGTACTGGCCGTTGCCGTTGTCCGGGTTCGGGCAGGCGGTCAGGAACTGGTGGAAGTTCGCCGAGTCCTCGGTGTCCGAATGCCAGCCGATCATCATCATGTCTGCTGCGCGCTCGTCAAAGGTCGGCCAGTACTGCGCCTTGGGCATGGTCTGCAGGTCAACTTTGATGTTGATCTGTGCCAGCATCGAAGCCACGGCTTGCGCGATCTTGTCGTCGTTCACATAGCGGTTGTTCGGCGCCATCATGGTGATCGAGAAGCCGTCGGCATAGCCTGCCTCAGCCATCAGGGCCTTGGCTTTATCCAGGTCGAAGCGCGGTGCCAGGGCTTCGTTGTAACCCAGGTAACCAGCCGGGCTGGCCTGCGCGCCCACGGTGCCGAAGCCGCGCATGATGCGGTCAACGATGCCTGCGTTGTTGACAGCATAGTCGATTGCCTGGCGGACACGGGCGTCCTTGAAGGCCTCGACACGGTTCTGATTCATCTGGAAGGTGATGATACGGGTGCCGGGCATGGTGATCAGGTCAACGCCCTCAGCCTCTTCCACACGCTTCAGGTCGGTCGGCGGAACCGGCGCGATGAAGTCCACGTCGCCGGACAGCAGGGCTGCCACGCGGGTCGGGTCTTCTTTGATCGGGGTCAGAACGATCTTGTCGACATTACCCGCATCAGCGTCCCAGTAGCCGTCGAAGCGGTCAAACACGACGCGCACGCCCTGCTCACGCTCGGAAACCACAAACGGGCCGGTGCCGGAAACGTTGCGCGAAGCAAAGCTGTCACCGTGCTTGACGATTTCGCCCTTGTCTTTGCCGTCATCGGTGGTGCCGGTGTAATACGCGCTGTCCATCGGGAAGATGTAAGTCGCGGTATGCAGCACCAGCGGATAGGGCTCAGAGGTCTTGAGGTCGAAGGTCATGTCGTCGACGACTTCGACATCGGTGAAGGGGGCGAAAATCGCCTTGAAGTCGTCGCTCGCCTTCAGGCGGTCAAAGGTCCAGTCGACGTCCTTGGCGGTCAGCGCATTGCCGCTGTGGAAGGTAACACCGCTGCGCAGCTTGAAGCGCATGGTGGTCTCGTCGATCTGTTCCCAGCTTTCGGCCAGGCGCGGTTCGAACTGCAGGTCCTTTGTCCAGCGCACCAGCGGGTCAAAGACCATGTGCGACAGCTGCAGCGTGCCGCCGGACAGTTGTTCATGCGGATCCAGCGAAACCGGGTCAGCGTCATAGGCAACGCGCACGGTGGTTTCGGCATAGGCAACCGGTGCCATCGCCACCACCGCAGCAGCCGCCAGGCTTCTGACAAATTTCGTCATTAGGCATACTCCCCTGTGATTATGCCGCAAACGCTATCCTGCGCTGCGCAAACTGTGAAATGCCGATATCGCATAGGGTATGCAGGATGCACATCGGAGCTATGCGATTATTGAATATCTCTTTAATGCTATAGACTTAGGTGCCTGTAACATTGCTCAGCCTCACCCGCCTCTTTTGCATGAAGCACCCAAAACTGCCCCTCGTTTAGTTACTCAGCGGACCGCCGGAGGCACGGGTCAACCTGGCAGCAAGTGCTTCGCCGAAGGCTTTCTCCGACTGTTTATTAGCGGCGGACAATGGGGAGGCGCTGCAGCTTGGGGGGTAAGCCCTGATGTGGTATTGTTCGTCAGAAGTTACGTTGAGGCTGGCTCGAGCAGGGTCATTTTCTCGGGAGGGGACGTAGCTGCCATGAAGGTTAATAACGAGTTCAAGGGCCTGTTGCCCGCATTGTTTACTGCTGCACTCATTTCAATGCTGCCGGCTCAACCTGGCGCCCAAGTGCGCGAGGAAAGCCACGGAGTTGTTCTCCTGCGAGGGCTGCCAACGCTGGAAACGGCTCACAGCATCGCCATCGTCGAGCTGGATCCAGAGCAGGAAAATTTCGGTGAAATCCTGAGCGAAGTCACGCAACCGGACATGACGCATCCGCTGCATCACCTGTATTACAGCCCAGCCGGGCGGCTGTATGCAACCGGTTTGGACCCGGTCTGCAGCCTGGCGGAGATCGGCCTGGAGCGGGACGCAACCGGAGCGCCGCAGGTCACCGGTTTCGAATGCCTCGACACCCAAGGCCAGATGGTGGGCGAAGACATCATGTGGCATTCCTCCAATGGCACGGAGTACATGTTTGTCACCTTCATGGGCGGCACCGGCGGCGATGACGGCGGAACGCTGGGCGTGTTCGACCCGCAGACAAACGCGGTTGTGAAAGTCATCGAAGCGCGGCCAAGCGAAGTCGGCGCGGACAAGCCCTACATCATGTATCCACATGGCATCTCCGCCTATCAGGACCGGATGATCATCACTTCCACGGTGCACCCCGACCTGGCCACGGGCGTGGGAAATGCGCTGACCGTGATTGATCTCAACACGCTGGAGCCCATCCAGAACATTGTCGTGGAAAACGAAAAGCCGCTGGGTTTCCCGTCGTCACCTGTGGAAGTCCTGTTTGCCCGGCCGTCCATGAACGAAAACATCAAACCGGCCGTGCTGGTGAATACGATGTTCGGATTCGAAACCTGGAAAGTGCCTTATGACGAAGCCTCCAAGACATTCGGAGATCCCGAGGTGCTCTATAGCGGTGCCGCAAACAATACCGCTGTGCCGCTGGAGTTCTATGGCACCGATACCGAACTGTTCATCAGCCATGCCCTGCCCGGCGTGGTGAAGCGCTACGATCTCGCCAAGCTGCCCGACCTGGTGTCTTCCGGGCCGGATATTCAGGCAGCGCCCGGCGCGCACCACATGATCTTCTTCACATCCAAGTCCGGCCGTGACCTGATCGCGGTCCAGAACAACCTGCTGAACCTTGGCAACGCAGCTGATAATGACCCGACAGATGTGGATTTCATCGCCGCGCTGAACGCCCACACGATCACCGTGCATGATCTCGCCACCGGCGAGCAGCTGGGATCAGTGAACTTCAGGGAAAAGTACAGCAAGGGCGTAGACAACCTGGAAGGGCTGTTCGGGTCCGGGTTTGTGCATCACCACTGAGGAAGCAGCAGGATGGCTCGCCAGCGCTGGATCGCAACCGCCGCTGCGGTGGTGGCCATCGGTACGGGAGCGTCCTTCGTCATCAGGGCGCTGCCACCCGATCCGACGCCGGTTGCGGATTTTTCCGCCCCTTTTGTATTCGGGCGCTTCTCTGTCCCGCAGGACAATCCCCTGACCGAAGAGGCGTTCGCCCTCGGGCGGAGGCTGTTTTACGATCCCGCCCTATCCGGCGGCAATGACCGGTCCTGCGCGACCTGCCATATCCAGCGGCTGGCTTTCACCGACGGCCTGCCAACTGCTGCCGGGCTGAATGGGGAAAGCCTGGAATTCAGCAGTATGAGTCTGGTGAATCTTCTGTGGGGGCAGGAGCGGTTTTTCTGGGACGGCCGGGCCCTGTCCCTTGAGCAGCAGGCCCTGCTCCCGATCGAGAACCCCCAGGAAATGGCACAGGATCTGGAAGAGCTGGTCCGCGAACTGAAAGGGTCCCGGCAGTACCGGCGCATGTTCCGGCAGGCCTATGGCGAAGTGTCATCCGAGAATATCGCGCGGGCGCTGGCCACGTTCATGCGCATGCTCATCTCTGCTGGTTCCAAGTATGACCGTTTCCTGCGCGGCGAGGCGGTGCTGACCGAGCAGGAGGAACTGGGCCGCAAGCTCTTCATGGCCCACCCGGACACCAAGGTCTCTTTGCGCGGCGGCAACTGCATTGATTGCCACAGCCAGTTTCTGACCTCAGGCTTCCGGGATGGGCTGGACGGTTTTTCCAACAACGGGCTGGACAAGGACGAGGATTTGCCCGCGGGTCTCATGGCTGTAACAGGCAACCCGGCACACAAGGGCTTCTTCAAAGTGCCAACGCTGCGCAACATCGCCGTCACGGCCCCTTACATGCATGACGGGCGCCTGCAGACGCTTGAAGACGTGATGGACCACTACAACGGCGGAGTGGTGGTCAGCCCCACTCTGAGCCCGCTCATACTTGAAGCTGACAACGCCGCCTCACCTCCCGGTTCCTTTGTTGGATTACGTCTGACGGACAGCGAGAAAGCCGCAATCATCGCATTTCTGCACACCCTGACGGATGAAGCATTCCTGTCGGATGCCCGATTTTCCAATCCTCTTGAAGGAGAGTTGTGATGTCCGGAATGAAGCCGATCCACATCAATGTCTTGCTGGCCTTCCTGCTGGCGCTTACCGTTTGGCACGCGTTCCGGAAAACGGATCCGCCCGCCAGCCAGCTGCGCCTCGTCTTCCAGGCAGAGGCCAATGGGCAGAAGCTGGTTTTTGACCAGTTCCATTACAAGAACCCAAACGGTCCCGGGCAGTTCAGGGTACAGAATTTTCGTTTCTACATCAGCAATATCAAACTGTCGGGCGAAGATGGCACCTATTTGGAGCCGGACAGCTACCATCTGGTCCGGTTCGGTGCTGGAAATGAGAGTTTTGCAGTAGAACTGAACAACATACCGCTGAGGTCCTATTCCGGCCTCTCCTTTTCAATCGGCATAGACGAGCAGGCGAACGCTTCCATCGAACCGCGCGGCGATCTGGACCCGAACAGCCAAATGGCCTGGAACTGGGAAGTGGGCTACAAGTTTGTCGTGTTCGAAGGCAGCCTGAGCTTGGATGATGCCATCCTGCCCCTGGTCTATCACCTGGGCTTTGATGAGAACCGGCGCGACTTACAGTTCTCTTTGCCCGCCGAAGAACAATTGAGCAGCACGAGCGCAAAAAACTTCAAAGTTGACGTCATGGAACTGTTCAGCGGCGCATCTGCATTCAACATGGCACAAACCCAGTCAGTAAAATTTGACCGTCAGGACGCCCGGAGGCTGGCGGAAAACTACGCCAGAATGATCTCAATCGCAGGTAACTGATTGCACAGGGGCGAATGCGCTCGTTTTCCAGAACGCAACAGCCGCCTCCAGCAGACCCGCGCTCCGGCACATCTGCGAAGGCCACGCAGGCAACCGGGCTGCAGCCGCACGCAATCTGAAACGATCAATTACCAATGTATGATGGCGGAGACGATGGGATTCGAACCCACGAGACGGTTTCCCGCCTACTCCCTTAGCAGGGGAGCGCCTTCGACCACTCGGCCACGTCTCCGCTGACCCGTATATGTGCCGCAACCCAGAGAAACAAGGCGTTTTTTCAATTTTCTTCCAGCCCCTGAAAAATATGGAATTTCAGGCCGCTTCCCGGATTTTTGGCAGGGCTGCACGCGATTCGCGTGCAAAATCCCTGCAGTCGCATGCACTGTTTGATGGCAAGTTCCCGCGAGTGAACTCACCCGCCGCAAGCCAAACCTTCAATTGAATACGACCTGAAGGTTTGGCTTGCCGTTGCCGCCCATCACCTTTGAGATAAAGACAGAATGGGAGCCGATTTTTTCATGGGAAAGCGCAAGCGTATCGTGGTCGCCAACAAAATCTTCCGGGCATTCAAACAGCAGCGAGAACTGCGCTCTGAATTCGGCGGGTGTTTCCGGCCCCATGTCAATCGAAGTGAGTTTGGCCTCAAGATGTCCGATATTAAAGGCCTCGCCAACCAGACCTGCAAAATCGTTGTGTTCCAATTCCTTGATCGCTTTCATGATAACCTCCATGGGTGGTGCTTTCGCGCATCGGCCTGAAGCCAATGCAGTGGATGCCAGGCAATTCCGGCTTGGCCGCGGTCAAACCGGTCCTGACCTGGCTGTGAGGGGCTGCAGCCGCCGAATGGTTACATCTGGCGGCACGAAACAGCCGCTGGCCAACTGCTCATAGTCGGGGTGGAACCAGCGCATCAGAACATGGCGGTTGTTTGAGCTCTGCGCTTCAAATCCGAGCCTGTAGTAGAAGCGGTAGGCTGCGGCGTTCAGACTATGCACATGCAGTGTGACCGGCAGATGCTTTCTAGCGGCGGCGGCACATACACCATGCATGACAATGGAGCCAATGCTGCGCCCGCGGTATTGCGGCAGCAGAGCGATGTCCAAAATCCGGAATTCGCTGTCCCGTTCGTCCAGGTACAGCCGGCCGATCGGCGTGCCGCAAAGCAGGATGATTCCGTATTTCGCAACGGAATAGCTGTTGAAGTAAACGTCGTGGTGGGCGTCGTACTGCTGCGCAAGCACCTTGTGGTAGCTTTCTTCATCTCCTGCATTGAGAAGCGGAGCAAACTCCCAATGCCGCTCAGCCGCATGCACCTGCTGGAGAAACGCTTCATCTCCTGCCCGGGCGGGCCTGATTTTCACATCTAAGGGATTCACTGCGGTCATCAGAATTCCTTTTGCTTCTCAGGATGGTGGGGCAAAAGCTAGGATCTTGAAGGGTATGCACCCCTAAGCGAAATCTCGTAGCTCATGCACATGAACGGATCCATGATAGAAAAAGGGGTGCTTTGCCCTGAACTGACAGTCCGGCTACCGCTGTTGCCGAGAGTAACCTCGCTGCCATCCGGGGCAGCATAGCCGCGGCCAGCCACATCCCCCACCTTGGGAATGGACAATACAGTGCCCGGCCCCGGGTTTTCGCTTCCGTCATCCTCGGCTACTGCAAAAAACACGTTGCCGTGCGTGTGCGGAGGAAGATTGCCCGTGGTCAGCTTCTGATTTTCGGATCCTGCCATTTGGCCCAGCGGATAAGTCCCATTTGTGTTGCGGTGAACCGCCACACGGCCGCGCATTTCCGGAAGGCCAAAAGTAGAAACTCCGTTTCCGCCAAACCTGCTTCCGACAAGCGAAAAGAGGGCATTATACTGGGCGATCGCAAGAATCTGGCCGTCGCAAAAAGCCCAGTCCCTGACAGCATAGGTCAAAGGGAATATTGAAATCTGCGACATAAATGGTTCTGACATTTCCTGCCTCCACTCGTTTGAAACACCCGCTCAGGGCGGTGGCTGGGTTGGATAGGTGGGTGAGACACCGGGTGGCTAGCTGCGCGGCGGATAGGCCCCGAAAAGGGCCATTTCATACATGACAACCTGGTAGGGAGAGATTGTTTGAATGGCGGCACTGTTCCCACTCGGCGCTGTTGCCGGAGAGCCCAGCGAAGACAGGTCCGTCAGGTTTGACGCTTCGGCGTACCAATCGGCAATGATTGAAGCTCCGGAGTAGGTGCCCTCGGGTATCGCGGTTACCGACCCTGTAGACGGTGTCAGGCTGGTGCCTGGTTCCGGCTTCGCTTTTTGAGAAATCGGATGCGCATGGGCAGGCATCTCCCACGAAGTGAGGCTTCTGTCCCGGAGACTGTTGAAGGACCCGATCTGGCGCGGGGTCAAACCCGGACCCGATCCCGAATGCAGGACTGTGCGCCCTTTCAGATTGGGCACCCCCATGGAATTGATGCCATCGCCTCCATAGATATCGCCGATCAGTGAATACAGCGCTTGGTTCTGAGAGATTGCCAGGATTTGCCCCTGGCATTGCACCCAGTCTCTGATGGTGAATCCAAGCCCGAATGCGGAAATTTGGGAGATAAAGGGCTCAGCCATAATGTACTCCTTGAAACAAGGTTGGATTGACAAGGGAAATTCTAGGCCCGGGCCGGAAAGATCCCTTCAATGGCAATTTCGTAACTCACCGCCAGATACGGGCTGCGGACGGAGAAAGGAGTGCCCGAACCAATGCTTCCGGTCTCAGGCAGCCCGCTGCTCACAGCCGCGCTGACATAGCTTTGATCGGAGAATGAACTGCCCACCGCGGTGGTCCCACTGCGTGTCACCGAAGGCTTGGCCATGACCAGGCCGCTTGCCGGCCCGCTGGTACCTGCCGTATCTGCCACCGTGAGAATGGTGCCTGGGTGGTTGTGCTGCGGCATGGTGGCTGCGTTGAGTGTTACGGTCTCTGCACCTCCGGTTGAGCCGCGGTCCTCGCCAGGATTTCCAAGGCCGCAGGCCATGCGCCCCTTAAGGTTGGGCAGTCCGAATGTCGTGCGGGCATCACCGCCGTAGCGGGCTCCGAGCAAAGCAAAGAGCGCTGTATTCTGAGCGATAGGAATGTCTTGACCGTCGCAATATGCCCAGTCCCTTACCGCAAAATCCAAGCCCCACAACGATATCTGGGAAAGAAAAGGTTGTCCCATTGTGTCCTCGCCAAAAGTTACCGGAAACATTTTCCGCTCGGAGCGGTTGAAAGCTGGCAGCCCCCACGAAGTGCCACGCCTGAATGACAACTCCTTTTTGTTGCATAAAGTCGCCTTAAACAACCTGAGATATATTTATCTTTATAATCAACACTCAAAGATTGAACGCACCACAGCGCAGACGGCAGCAAGGAACAGCCCGCCGCACCTGCCGCAGCGGGCGGTGAACAGGTACAAAGCTGAGCCAACCGGCCAGGTCAGCCCAGAGGGGATCACTCAGCCCCTCTCCCGGAATCTCCGGTGCCCATCGTAAAATGCAGGCAGCCGGTTCTTCAGAAGCTCTACCGTATGCATCAGGTATGATCTGCCCCATCTTTGCACGAAGGCCTCCCTGCCCTCGCCGGCGCGAGGGCAAGGCATTGGCCGGAAACCAAAGCGGATTTCACCGTCCTGCCAATACGCCTCGGCCCAGACGCAGGATGCCCCGCTGGCGTACTGGGCGCGTGCATAAAGAGTTTGCAGGGCGACAGGCCCGAACTCACTGTCAAAGAAACGTTTCGGATCGGTCGGCCAAATACCATCGGGCGCACAGCATAAGATGGCGTTCTGTTTCAGGCACATGGCGATCTCGCGAAAGCTTCGTCCGGGGTTCAAACGAACGGAGATATCATTTTGGCCTTCAGCAGAGCGGTGCCGGCGCAGGTCACTAATGACACCCACACTGTCAAAGCGGTCTTCCAGAAACGGCGGCAGGGCCCGGATAGGCCCAAGGTGGGATCCGGCCACAAGACAGCCCTTTCCGCGGGACCGCTGCTGCGCAAGCAGGGCGAAGTCCGGCTGTGCGCATAGAGCGTTCAGCTGCTTCATCACCTCCGCACGGTTGCCACGGTGCGGGCCCAGGTAGCGTGCCAGCGCGGCTGTGGCCTCCCGGTTCCACAATGCCCTGGCTGCCCACGCCGCAAAACTGCCGCAAGGCTGGCCGCATAGGTGCCAGAATTCCAGGTTTTCCGGTTTGGCCGCTGTTTCCGGCGCTGGCGGCTCCAGCCGCTTCAGCAGGCCGCAGATATCACCATTCGACGTGTCGGCTATGGCAGCATGCGAAATTTCCAACCCGCGGGTATCTTCAATTTCGCCAGCCAGGCTTGCTTGAATAAAGAACGCATTGAATGCACGCGTGTCGCCTGCGTTGTTTTCATAGAGCTCCCTGAAAAAGGAAAACGGGAAACTGGCTCCAAGGTCCGCTGGCGGCAGTTTGCACAGGCGCACGGCAATGCGGATCTTGTCATCGTCGTCCTTGACGTGCCCGTCACAGAGCGCCCGCAGCGCAGGGAAATCCTTCAAGGTAATATACAGGTCCGCCAGCCGCCGCACTGCGTTCTGCCGCTGCGGTGTCTCCAAGCCGTCATCGAGAAGCCCGCGCAGAATAGCCGCGGCATCACCGTAAGCCCGCCTGCTGATCAGAATGCCGGCGTGGACAAGAGAAACCCTGGCGTCCGTACCACCCGCCTGATGGAAACCAGCTACAACTGCCATCGCGCGCTCGGCAGCATCCCCTTTCACATATAAACGGGCCAGCGCTGCAGCCGCCCCCGCGTGGGCCGGGTTCAGTGCAAGCACCTGACGGCAGCATGCTTCGCTTTGCCCGGATTGCCCCAGCTTGTTGTGGCAGCGGGCCCTTATCCACCACCCATCCAGGTTCCTCGGAAGCAGTTTTCCCGCCGCCTCGGCAGCATCAAGCGCTTCCTCAATCCGCCCGAGCTGCTCAAGCGCGCGCGCTTTTCCCAGATAGGCTCTTCCCGGCGCTCCGGTTTCCTCTGCCCAGCTCTCGTAAAGCGACAGGGCGCCCTGGTAGTTCCCGGATTGCATCAAACTGCGTGCGTGCTGCTCATTCATGCCGCGGCCCTCTGTCAAACCGGGCCGGGGCCAAAACCGGCTGCCCGGTCTGCACTGGCTCTCTGGTCTGAGTGCCAGTCCGACGTGAAATCGAGCGCCAGTGTTCTGTCCAGTCTTTTCCCGAGCAGGAAAGCTCGCCGCCTGAGGCGTTCAACGCGTTGCTGGTCTTGCAGGTCCACCCCGTCAATCAGACTGACCGAAGAGAGCACGATCAGGTCTTTCCTGGATATTCCAAAAGGGTTCAACAGCTTTCCTGAGGTTGTCTTTTCCGCCTTCGAACGCACGAGCGCACCGGCACCGGCGCGCGGCAGCGGTCCGGTCGCAGAATAATTTGAGTGGTCCTGCAGCCGGATACGGCAGCCATCGGAATAGATAACCGGCAGACCTTTGCGCAGGGCAAAGTTCATCGCTTCGGCAAGGCTGTCGATGATCGGTTCGTCCTTGTCATTCAAAGAGGTATTGCAAAGCATCGGAATGCCGGTTCGCTCTTTGAAAGCCGTCAGAAAAGCATGCAGCTCGGCATTCTGCTTCCGTGAGACCGTCTGCACGCGAGCGCTTGCGTCCAGATGCCGGATGGCCGGCACGAGATGCGCTTTGCCGGCTCGGATCTGGAAGGTCCGCAGCATGTATGGCGAGCAGGCCGCATTCTCGAAAAAGTCGCCAGCGTCCTCTTCCAGCACAATCGGCGCAACAGGGCGCCACCACTGTCGCTGTTTGATGCGGTTCAGGACACCAAGCGTCTTTTCCGACCGCGGGTCTGCCAGCAGGCTGCGGTTGCCAAGAGCCCTCGGACCGATTTCCGCCGGGCCGCTTATCCGGACAACCGGGCCCTGCAGTATGTCATCCACAAATCTTTCAGGGCCGGCCGGCCGGCTGGATTTGATGAACGGAGAAAATTGAGCCTTGGCTCCGCAGCCGGCGGCCGGGACAGGCCCGCGCCCGTAAAAGGCATGTCCAAGGGAGAAGGTGAAGCCTGGATCATTCTCGAAGAACTGGTGCAGCCCGATCCCCAGAGATAAGCCGGAATCGTTGACCGGCGGCGATTGCAAGACGCCGCGAAACCCGAAACTTTGGGTCAGGAAGGCAGTTGCAGGGCAGTTCAGAGCAAATCCGCCCGACACCGACAACACCGTTTCCCTGGGGTCAATCTGGAAGCGGTCGACAGCCCGGGCCACGTTCCGGTGCATCATCAGGTTCGAAACTTCCTGGACCAGCTTTGCTGCCATGCTGATCCTGTTCTCTTCAAAGGAAAAGCGCGGATCAAGGCAAGTGAAGCCCGTTCCTTCATCCTTAGGCTCAAGAGCATCTATTCTGCCTGCCAATTCCTTGAGCCAACGCCCGGCGGCGGCCGTTTCAGCGGCGTCGCGTATCTCGATGAGCTGCCCGGCCTCTATTTTCGCCCGTGCTGTCGCGGCATTGGCCAGGGCCATCAGGGAGCCTTCAGCCATGCGGTAGTGGCTTTTCAAAAAGGCCCACAGCGCTGCCGGCGAAGAAACCGGAAAGAACTCTGGCTGCCCCAGGTCACAGAAGGCCGCAGCGTAGTAGGGTTTCCGGCGGGCTTCGCGTTCAAACAGCAGATCCGGTGCTCCATCCACTGCCATGGCAAGCACCTTCTGATTCCGGAAAACGCTTGTGTCGCTCAGCATACCGGAAAAAAGATGCGCGATGCTGTGATACGGGTAGCTCTGCGCTTCAGGGCTGATACGCAGGCCACCTATTTGTTCCAAACCCGGAGTGCCCCAAATCTCGATAAGATCTGCGCTGCTCATCCCCAGGTCGGCCAGTTGCGCATCAATGAATGCGATTGCGTCCCGCCTGCTGGCGAAGGAGAGGCTGTGGTGCTTGATGCCGGAAATCCGTTCAAATTCCCAGTAGCGGATCAGCTCGACCGTCCGCCCGCTCTTTTTCCACAGCGCCATGCTCTGGTCGTGCCGCAAGTAAATGTCATGAGCCGCCGAAACAGGGTCGATTGCGGAGTAAATAGAAAGGTAGTGCCCGTCGGCCAAAGCGTGTTTCATTTTACTCCTGAAATTTTTGCCTGCAGCGGGCGGTCGGGATAAATGCAGGTTCCGGCTTCCAGCCCGACTTCCGCAGCTGACGCAGGTTCAACTTCGATCGTGCATCGCCTCAGCAAGGTTTCACTTGCTGCAATCAGCTCCTGCCATGCCAGCGACATGCCAGGGCACCGGTATTCTCCCCCTGAAAACGGCTGAAAGGCCCCTTTGGGAATATTTGCCAGGTTCGCCCGGCTGAAGCGCGTTATGTCGAACTTGTTCGGCTCGGCCCAAAGACCGGAGCGCCGGTGCATGGCGTAATAGGAGACCAGAATGAGGGACTTGGGCGGGATCGTTGTCCCTTCCACTGAAACCGGAACCAGGTTCTCCCGCATGGTTTCGGCTGCTGGCGTCCAGAGCCGCATCGCTTCGCTGAACAATGCGATCAGTTCGGGCCGGATACTGCCTTTGCGTTCCAGCTTGTCCCGCAGCTCTGCCTGATACGCGGGCATTTGCCCCAGCACCCACAGGCCCCAGCCAAGGGTCAGGCCAGTTGTCACATGCCCCGACGCTGCCAGCACCGCCGCATTCGCCCGCACCTCCGGCTGGCTTAACCCGGGAGAGCCGCTGTAGCCTGCAGCGCAGGCGATCTTAGACATTGGGTTTTCATCATCAACGGACAGATAGCGGCCCGTATCAACGTAGGTATCTACCAGCTCCCGGACAACGGATGCCGCCTCCACGAAATCCTGTTTCGGAAGCCGTGCAATCTTTTCAATGGCTTCGCGCACACTTGGCGCTGCCCCCTCATACTCGCCATTGCCGAGAAAGATACTCCAGGCCACATCCAGGGCCAGCCGGCTGGATTCCTTGTGCAGATCAACGACACGCGTGCCTGTCCAGCGGTGCGCAGCATCAGCCGCCGCAAGCCGCGCCGCTTCCGCGGCCCTGCGCAGATTCGCGCCTTCGAAAAGAGGGGCGAGTGCCTTTCGCTGGCGCAGGTTCGTCTCTCCAATCGTCCCGCTGATACCCGGGCCGAACGCCTTATACCCGACCCTGTACTGCGGGGTTGCTTTGGGAAACTGCTTGCTGTCCCGCCTTAGAATGCGATCTGCAGTGCCGGGATCCGAAATGAGAAAAATGTTCCGCCTGCCGGCCGGCACTGGAACAACCCCCTGCGACAGCAATTCCCTGGGCCGGGTGTGCGGGCGAAAACGAATGGCGTCCGCAGCAGAGGTCCAGCGGATTTCGGCCAACGGCGGCAAGGACAGTGCCGGAACCTGCAAGCTCATGCGACTGCCTTTGCGGCGCCTGCGTCAGCCGGAGAATAGAGGAAAATCCGGCCAAGCGTTTCAAGCGAATCCAGCCAGCCTTCAAAGGCTTCCGGGCTGGCTGTATCCCTGGGCTTCGGGATGAACTGGGAGGACCAGCCTCCAGAGTACATGCGGCAGGTTCTGCAATCGACATCCGGCGTGCCGCACTTCACAGGGTTGGGTCTGAGGGAGACATCAAAATACCGCATGGGTTCGCGAATGCGGGATTGGCAGTCCATTGCAATGCCCGTTTCCGGATCAAGTTCGTAACGCGCACCCGGCTGGCAAATATAGTCATTATACGATTTTGAGTAGATTACAGTCTCCGGGAAATCTTCAATCGCCTGATTCATTGCGCGCCTAAGCCGCTCCAGCGCAGCATCATCCAGTTTCGGTGATGAAAGCGGCGAGCTGACCCGGAAAAAATCACTGTCGTTCGGCGCTGAGATAGACAGCTTTCGGTTGAATTCATGGGTTGGAGAAAAAATATTGAATGTCAACGGGAGGCCGTGATCCTTGCACAGTTCAGCGACACGCGGGATCTGATCTACTGTCCAGTTGGACACAGTGAGCAGTATGATAGCACGCGGGTCGCCCGCATAATTCCTGAGGGCTTTCCGAAAAACACTCCCCCCACGCAGCTGCTTGTCGGATTCGTCGTCGCCAGCCCAAACCGAAACACCAATGCGGTATTGCACACTTGGGTCTATCCTGATCGTGCCGTTGGTTCCGATATTTCCATAAGGGAAGTGCTCAGCCGCTGCCATGAGCCGGTCCGGCGCCATAGCAGGCTCGGCCCCGACAAAATAGGCCATACTGACACCGCGTGCTGCTTCATCGGCGAAGAACTTCTTCCAGTCGTCAATACGATCTCTGGCAGGGATCGACGCAGTCTTCCCGCCTTCGAAATAGTAGCAGCCTTCACACTTCAGATTGCACTTGGTGGTGACTTCATAAAATGCGGGCGACTTGAAGGCCCGGACGACTTTTCTGGCACGAGAGTACTTTTCCCGCAGGTGCGGGTGCTCTGCCTGAATCTGCCGGCATGCTGCCAGCACCGACAACCTATCAACCAAACCTTCGCCTCACAATCTGAACATGTATCTTAGAAAAGCTAAAATCAGCTGGCGCAAGCAAAAATCAAAGATGTCTGCCAGCAAATCCAAACTACCGCACATGAAGAATGCCATAGCACTCCGATATCACAATCGGATTCTGAAATAATACTCGTCAAAGCTGAAAAAAACGTGACGCAACTGCAGCGAAAGGCCATCGCCTCGACACTGATGATGTGACCGCGCCGCTGGCGCAACGGCCTGCCAAGGCGAGTCAGCAACGGTCCGCAGAGCAGAGCAAGCATGGCAGGTTTATCACCGTTGCGCATGATCCAGCGGGTTCAGGCGCTGGAGATCTTTGCTCAGCTGCCATCCAGCGCGACCGCCATGGAAGCCTGCCGCGGTACCCATTCCCGGGCTCGCAAGGCGGGCAAGCCGCACAGCACCTGACAATGCGTTTCGGCCAATGAAAAGCGAAGGGATGCAGGGCGCGGCGATGCAGACCGGCTGCGCGAGATCTTGCCCCGGCAGCGAACGCAGACGGCTAATGCTCAGCGCGGTCAGCTAACCGGGTGCGGCTGCCCGGAAAACAACCGGGCCGCCCGGCCACCCCCCCTTATGGCAGCAGGGCCAAGCGCTTGAGAAACAAGGCTTTCACCGCGTCCGCTTCAACCGTCATGCAGACCTTAACCGGGTCGCGGGTGCTGTCTGGCGCAGCAACCGTGGCGCCGGAAGTCTCGCCCTCGCAGGACACCTCAAGCGCCACATCGCGCATCCCGAACAGCTCCGGGTTGGTGCAGGCAATCACTGCCGCCGGATCATGCAGCGAGCAGCCGTTAAGGCCCGCAACCTCCCGGTAGAACTTGATATAGAAATGCGACATCTCCTGCAGCATGCCGCCCAGCTCCGGCGATTTGGCGGCGATGGCCTCGAAATCCTCCGGCCGGCACAGGATGCGGTGGGTAACGTCCAGCCCCACAAACACCACCTTGGAACCGCCCTGGCAGACCACATCCGCTGCGTGCGGGTCGTGATAGATATTGGCCTCAGCATGGGGCGTGATGTTACCACCCTCCTCCAAAGAGCCGCCCATCACCACGATGGCCTTCACGTTTGCAATGAAATCTGCATCACGCTGCATCGCCAAGGCGATATTGGTCAGCGGGCCGATCGGGCAAACCACCAGCTCGCCCTTGTGCTCGCGTGCCATGCGGCAAAGGAAGTCCGCAGCGTCCTCCTCCAGCGGTTTGCCCTTGGGCTCAGCCGCCGGGATGTCGCCAAAACCTTCGTCACCATGCACATAGGCCGAGGGTTTGAACGGCGGCAGCACCAGCGGAGTGGTGGCACCAGCCGCCACCGGCACGTCCAGATCCGCCGCTTCCAGCAGGCGCAGCGCGTTGCGGGTGGCCGTTGCGGTGGTCACATTGCCGAAGATCGTGGTCAGGCCCAACAGGTCGATGTCCGGGGCCGCGGCGGCATAGAAGATCGCCATGGCATCGTCGATGCCCGGATCGGTGTCGATAATCAGTTTCACCATCTGCCTGTCTCTTCGCTTTTAACCTGAGCTTACTTGAACTTGTCCATCAGTTTTTCCAGCGGCGAGCGGGTATCCGGCGCCACCCCCTCCTTGGCGGGCTGTTTCGCCTCAGCCTTGGGCTTGCTGGTGGAGCTGCGCGGCGGTGCAACGCGCAGCGCAAC
The DNA here is from genome assembly GCF_000813905.1 of Leisingera sp. ANG-M6. Classification (NCBI taxonomy): domain Bacteria; kingdom Pseudomonadati; phylum Pseudomonadota; class Alphaproteobacteria; order Rhodobacterales; family Roseobacteraceae; genus Leisingera; species Leisingera sp. ANG-M6. The sequence continues at coordinate 161,865 of NZ_JWLG01000013.1, read as the reverse complement.
CGCGTTCATGAACTTGCTGCCATCGCCGCGCGCCAGTTCAGCCGCGCCGTCGGAAATACCGCGCATCAGATCGTCCAGCCAGCCCTCGTCCGCCTTGGGGAAGTCGCGCAGCACATACCCCGCCACCGCATCCTTGTGGCCCGGATGGCCGATCCCCAGCCGCACCCGCGCGTAGTCCGCGCCGATGTGCGAATGGATCGACCGCAGCCCGTTGTGGCCGGCATGGCCACCACCCTGCTTCATGCGTGCCTTGCCCGGCGCCAGGTCCAGCTCGTCATGCAGCACCACCACATCAGCCGGAGTCAGCTTGTAGAACCGCATCGCCTCCCCCACCGACTGGCCGGACAGGTTCATGAAGGTCTGCGGCTTCAAAAGCAGCACCTTCTCGCCGCCCAAATTGCCCTCGCTAATCAGCGCCTGGAATTTTGACTTCCAGGGGGAAAACCCGTGATCACCGGCAATCCGGTCCAGCGCCATGAAGCCGATGTTATGGCGGTTGCGCTCATATTTCGGGCCGGGATTGCCAAGGCCGACAAAGAGTTTCATGGGGTCTGCCCGATCTGCGTTTCAAGGAAACCGAGTGATGCCCTATTTGGGCCGCGGAATCCAGTGCCGCGCGGCGTCAGGCAAAGCTGCGGTCCGCTGCAAAAGGCGCCAGATCGACATTCGGCTGACGGCCTTCCGCCAGATCGGTGATCAACCGCCCGGTAATGCCGCCCAGGGTCAGCCCGATATGCTGATGGCCGAAGGCATACAGCACTCTGTCCGATTGCGGGCTGCGGCCAATGACCGGCAGCGAATCCGGCATCGTCGGGCGGTAGCCCAGCCACTCGCTGCTGGGTGCGGGCAGCTGCCCCAGCATCTCCGCGCCCTTGCGGGCAATATAGGCCAGACGGCGCATGTTCATGGGCGCATCCAGCGCCGCGATCTCCACCGTTCCGGTCAGCCGAAGGCCTTTTGCATGGGGAACAGCGTAAAACCCGGCCTCGCCCCAGCCCACGGGCCGCGTCACCCTATGCGCCTCACCTTCATACATCACGTGGTAGCCGCGCTCGGTGCCCAGAGGCAGACGCTCCGCCCCTGCCCCCGCGATCCGCTTGGAAAACGCGCCGCTGGCTATCACTGCATGGCCCGCGGTGAGACTCTGGCCGCCGGCCTGCACTTCCACACCCGTATCCGAAGCCCTGACCGCCTCTGCCTCCGCGCGCAGGGTGGTGCCGCCCAATTCGGTATAGGCCCGGTGCATCCGGGTGATGAATTCCAGCGGATCACGCAAACTGCGGGCTGCATGGAAATGCACCGCGCGCCTGATGGGCAGCTGCAGCCCCGGCTCCATCTCCAGCGCCTCTTCCGGGTCCACCTCCCGCCATGGCACCCCCAAGGCGCGGCGGCGCTCCAGCCCGTCGCTTGCGGCCTTGGCGGCTTTCTCCGTCGACCACACAGACAGCTGGCCGCGCTCCACCACCAGATCCTGCGCACCTGCGGCCTCGATCAGCGGATTGATCCCGGCATCGGCGTGCGACAGCAGCTCCGCCAGATGACCTGCGATCCGGCGCGAAGGGGCTGTGCGACAATTGGCAAGGAAGGACAACATCCAGCCCGGATTGCGCAGCGCATGGGCGTAGGACAGCGACAGCGGGCTGTCCTTGGAAAACATCAGACTGGGCAGCGAGGTCAGCACCGAGGGGTCATTGACCGGCAGGCAGGCATAGGTCGCCAGCGTGCAGGCATTGCCGTAACTGGTGCCCGATCCCGGATCCTCCGGGTCGATCAGCAGCACCCTGTGGCCGCGCATTTGTGCCCACAGCGCGCAGCTCACCCCCACGGCCCCAGCGCCTGCAATGGCAATATCGTAATCCGCCATGCCCGTTCCTCCCAATCCTCAGGCGGAAATGGGACAGCGGTGCGGGCAAAAGTCAATCACCGGCAAACGGCCTGCCGCACAAAAGAAAACGGGCCCCCGGATGGGAGCCCGTGAAACCGTTGCCCGATGGGCGCCGGTCTTATTCTTCAGCAGCTGCTTCCACTGCTTCGCCTTCTTCGCCTTCACCTTCTTCATCGTCGGAAGAGGACAGGCCGCCGGGCGACGCGATGTTTGCAATCACGAAGTCACGGTCGATGGTCGGCTTGGCGCCGGACGGCAGCTCGATCGACGAGATGGTGACAACGTCGCCGATGTTCAGGCCGGCCATGTCGACAACCAGCTTCTCGGGGATATCGCCAGCGGTCACAACCAGCTCAACCTCGGGGCGGGTCACGTTCAGCATGCCGCCCTTCTTGATGCCGGGGGCCTGGTCTTCGTTGATGAACTCAACCGGGATGAACAGGTTGATCTTCGAGGTGCGGCGCAGGCGCATCAGGTCGAGGTGGGTCGGCAGGTCCTTCACCACATCGCGCTGAACGTCACGGCAGATCACGCGCACGTCGTCATGGCCTTCCACTTTCAGGTTCCACAGGGTGGACTTGAACTGGCCGGCTTTCAGCTTTTTCAGCAGTTCGTTGAACGGGATCTGGATCGCGACCGGATCCACGTCGCCGCCATAAACCACACCCGGAACCATGCCTGCGCGGCGCGCAGCGCGAGCGGCGCCCTTGCCCGTCCCCGCACGTTCCTGGGCTACGAGATCAGGAATCTCTTTTGCCATCTTAATTCTCCATATGTCTAACCGGGGTGCCTCCAAGGCTGTCACCCCGCGTGAAGCCGTGCCTATAGACCGGAATGTGCAGCATGGGAAGGGGCAAAGGCCCCTGCCCGGCCGCCTGAGCACACTATTCCTGCCAGCGGCCGCCGAAATCCTCCGGGATCAGCAGATTGTGGCGCCCCAGCCCCTCGACAGAGCGTTCGCCGCAGAGCGCCATGGTGGTGTCCAGCTCCTTGCGAATCACCTCCAGCGCCGCGGTGACGCCCTTCTGCCCCATCGCACCCAGGCCATAGACAAAGGCGCGCCCGATCATGGTGCCCTTGGCCCCCAGCGCCAGCGCTTTCAGCACGTCCTGGCCGGAGCGGATGCCGCTGTCCAGATGCACCTCAACATCGCTGCCCACCGCATCCATGATTTCCGGCAGCATCCGGATCGAACTCAGCGCCCCGTCCAGCTGCCGTCCGCCGTGGTTCGACACCACGATGGCATCAGCGCCCAGTTTGGCGGCCATCCTGGCGTCCTCGGCGTCCAGGATCCCCTTCAGGATCACCTTGCCGCCCCACATCTCCATCAGCTTTTCGACCTTGCCCCAGTCCAGCGCCGGGTCGAACTGCTCCGCCGTCCAGGCGCCCAGCTGCGAGGTGTCGGAGACCCCCTGCACATGGCCCACGATATTGCCGAAATTGCGCCGCTGGGCGCCCAGCATCTGCAGGCCCCAAGTCCATTTGGTCATCAGGTTGGCAATGGTGGCGGGAGTCAGCTTGGGCGGCGCGGACAACCCGTTCTTCAGATCCTTGTGGCGCTGGCCCAGGATCTGCAGATCCAGCGTGATCACCAGGGCAGAGCACTTGGCATCCTTGGCGCGCTGGATCAGGCGGCGGATGTAATCCTCGTCTTTCATCGTGTAAAGCTGGAACCAGAACGGCTTGGAGGTCGCCTCCGCCACCTCCTCGATCGAGTTGATCGACATGGTCGACAGGGTGAATGGCACGCCGAATTCCTCCGCCGCGCGGGCTGCCTTGATCTCGCCATCGGCATGCTGCATGCCCGTCAGCCCCACCGGTGCCAGCGCCACCGGCATCGCCACGTCCTGGCCGATCATTTGGGCCGCGGTCGTGCGCCCGGTCATGTCCACCGCCACCCGCTGGCGCAGGCGGATGTGTTCGAAGTCCGAAGTGTTCTCGCGGAAGGTCTGTTCCGTCCAGCTGCCGCTTTCGGCGTAGTCATAGAACATCCGCGGCACACGGCGTTCATAGATGCGCTTCAGGTCGTTGATATTGGTGATCACCGGCACTGGATTCTCTCCCGATCTCATTTGGTAAAATTTCTTTACCAATTCAAGCCAGCAAAAGCAACGCCCGGTTTGCCGCACCCCTGAAACGCAAAAAACCGCGCCCGAAGGCGCGGTTTTCCAAACCTGTTGGTGTCCGTGTGTCAGCCCTTGTGGGCGCCATCCGCCAGTGACTTCACAAATGCCAGCACCTCTGCCGGGGATTTGCCCGCGCCGATCTGGCTGACGATGGCACTGCCCACAACCGCACCGTCCGAAATAGACGCGATGTTCTGCGCCTTCTCCGGCGTGTTGATGCCAAAACCCACGATGACCGGCAGATCGGTGGCCGCCTTGATGCGGGCAACCTCAGGGCCAACATCGCCGGCCTCAGCCTCAGCAGCGCCGGTGATGCCGGTGATCGAGACGTAATAGACAAAGCCGGAGGTGTTCTGCAGCACCTTGGGCAGGCGCGCGTCGTCGGTGGTTGGGGTCGCCAAGCGGATGAAGTTCAGCCCCGCCTTCTGCGCCGGGATGCACAGCTCGTCATCCTCTTCCGGCGGCAGGTCGACCACGATCAGCCCGTCGATGCCCGCGGCCTTGGCGTCTTCCAGGAACTTCTCCACGCCGCGGCTGTAGATCGGGTTGTAATAGCCCATCAGCACGATCGGGGTGGTGTCGTCGCCCTTGCGGAAATCGGCAGCCAGCTGCAGCGTCTTTTCCAGCGTCATGCCGCCGTCCAGCGCGCGCTGACCAGCCAGCTGGATGGTCGGGCCGTCAGCCATCGGATCGGTGAACGGCAGGCCCAGCTCGATGATGTCCACGCCTGCGTCCGGCAACCCCTTCACCACCTCCAAAGAGGTCTCGTAGTCGGGGTCGCCCGCCATCACATAGGTGACAAAGGCTTTCTTGCCGGCGGCATTCAGTTCGGCGAATTTGGCATCAATACGGGTCATGGGCGGGCCTTTTGAAAACTGTCCGCCCCGGTGTGCCGAATGTTGCGCGGGAAATCAATCCCGCGCAGTTTTGCAGCCCGGCTCAGCCGCCGAGCGGAATGTGCCAGCGCAGCGTCAGCGAGTTCACGCCCGGGTTCTCATCCGCAGTGGAGGCGTTGGACTTGTGGCTGATCGCCAGCGAAACCGCCTTGCCGTTCTGGAACCGCTTGCCCACCGCCAGCAGGCTGCGGATTTCGAAGGTTGAACCCAGGTCGTTCTCCCGCGAGCTCTCGTGATAGGCACCGGGCATCACGCTGGTTTCGATGAACCAGTCGTTATTTAGATCTATTACGCCGCTGATGCCGACACCTGCAAAAATGTCGCCCGCATCCTGCACCTCCAGCGCGGCACCGAACCGCGCCGACAGACGGCCGCGCTCATGGAACGGCGCATGCAGGTAATCCAGCGTAAATACCGCCCCGTCGTCCGCAGTCTCGCGGTGGTAATCGGAATACCCCAGCCCCAGCGCGACTTCCTGCGCCGCAGCGGGCAGTGCCATGGCCGCTGAAACCGCGGCCGCCAGCAACGTTGTCTTTTTCATTTCCAGCCCCTCGGAAAAATTACGGCTTTTGGCCAAGCCTTTTTCAACCTTGTTCTAAAACTCTCTAAATCTTTGCCAAGGGCGTTATGAAAAATCAGTGTGCATACTGTCTGTGAAGCGGAACACAGATCGCAACTGTGGCAGTTCTGCCAGCCAGACTTGGCTTGCACGGGACCCCAATGCTGCCTAGAAGCAGCTCCCAAGTGGTATCAGGAGGCCGGAATGGGCTTTAAAATGGGAATCGTCGGCCTGCCCAACGTGGGTAAATCGACACTGTTCAACGCGCTGACCAAGACCGCCTCTGCACAGGCGGCCAACTTTCCGTTTTGCACCATCGAACCCAATGTGGGTGAGGTCGGCGTGCCGGACGCGCGGCTGGACAAGCTGGCGGCGATTGCCGGCTCCAAGCAGATCATCCCGACCCGGATGACCTTTGTGGACATCGCAGGCCTGGTCAAAGGCGCCTCCAAGGGTGAGGGCCTGGGCAACCAGTTCCTCGCCAACATCCGCGAAACCGATGCGATTGCCCATGTGCTGCGCTGCTTTGAAGACGGCGATGTGACCCATGTGGAGGGCCGCGTCGATCCGGTCACGGACGCCGAGGTGATCGAGACCGAGCTGATGCTGGCGGACCTCGAAAGCATCGAGAAGCGCCGCGCCAATCTGGTGCGCAAGCTGAAGGGCAACGACAAGGAGGCCCAGCAGCAGGACCGTCTGCTGGCCGCCGCGCAGGCGATGCTGGAAGACGGCAAGCCCGCCCGCCTGGTCGAGGTCGATGCCGAGGACGCCAAGGCCTGGAAGATGCTGCAGCTGCTGACCACCAAGCCGGTCCTGTACGTGTGCAACGTGGGCGAGGCGGAATCGGTCGAAGGCAACGAACATTCCGCCAAGGTCGCGGAAATGGCCGCGGCGCAGGGCAACAGCCATGTGATCATCTCTGCCCAGATCGAGGAAGAGATCAGCCAGCTGGAAGCAGAAGAAGCCCAAATGTTCCTGGAGGAAATGGGTCTGGAAGAAGCCGGCCTCGACCGTCTGATCCGCGCGGGCTACGAACTTCTGCACCTGGAAACCTACTTTACCGTCGGCCCCAAGGAAGCACGCGCCTGGACTATCCGCACCGGCACCGCGGCACCGCAGGCGGCAGGCGTCATCCACGGCGATTTCGAGAAGGGCTTCATCCGGGCCGAAACCATCGCCTATGACGATTTCATCGCCTGCAATGGTGAACAGGGCGCCAAGGAAGCCGGTAAGATGCGGGCCGAAGGCAAAAGCTATGTCGTCAAGGACGGCGACGTGCTGCACTTCCTGTTCAACACCTGATCCGGCGTTCAGGTAAGCTATTCAGCCGCCCGTCAGCCCCGCTGACGGGCGGCTTGCGTTTGACAGACCTGCTCTGGCACGGGAAATACCGGGACGGGCGGTGGATTTGCCCTATCATTACACTGAACCATATCCGGGACGGGGCACCCCATGGACAAAGACGACAGCATCAACGTATTGGGCGGCCCGCTTGCGCTCTGCTCCAATGGCCCGGTGACCGGGTTCTTCCGCGACGGCCATTGCAACACCTGCGCCGAGGACCAGGGCAGCCACACTGTCTGCGTGGTGACCACGGCGGAGTTCCTCGCGTTCTCAAAATACGTTGGTAACGACCTGTCGACGCCGCGGCCCGAGTTCAGCTTTACCGGCCTGCAGCCCGGCGACCGCTGGTGCCTCTGCGCCGCGCGCTTCCTGCAGGCCGCCGATGAGGGCTGCGCGCCCAAGGTCATCCTGGAGGCCACTCATGTGCGCGCGCTCGACATTGTGCCGCTGAGCGTGCTGCAAAGCTACGCCGCCGATCCGGCCTGATCTCCACTGCCTGACGCAGACAGAATTTCCAGCGCCTCCTCATCGCTCTGATGCCAGATGTCCTGCGCCATCAGGGCGCCGGTGGAAAGGTCATAGACCGCCGCAAGCACCAGGCAGCCCGTTCGGGCGGTAACCAGCAGATCCTGCCCGTCCTGTACAAACGCAACGCTGTCATAGCCCTGCCCGGCCAGCTCTGCCCGCAGCTGCTCCGTCAATGCGCCTGCCTGGCCGGAGGGCGGATCAAAGGCTGATCTGAGGCAGGGCAATTGCAAGGTCATGGCGGCACCGGACTTTTGGCTGGTGCCGGACAAAGGCCATGCTTCGGCGGCCAGCGCCATCACCCGCAGGTTTAAAAGACGCTGAAAACGCGCTTATACCATTGGTTTATACGGCTGCAGAGGGCCGCCGCGACCGGATACATTGCCCGCAATAAAAACGGCACCCCAAGGCGAGGTGCCGTTTCATACTGGACATCCGGTGCCGGTAAGGAGCCGGTCACTCCTCGAAGGTGCGCCCTTCTTCGGTGTCGGACATGTCAAAGCCCAGATGTTTGGCGACGGTGAACACGTCCTTGTCGCCGCGGCCGCACATGTTCATCACGATAATGTGGTCCTTCGGCAGGTCCGGCGCGATCTTCATCACATGGGCCAGCGCGTGGCTGGGCTCCAGCGCCGGAATGATGCCCTCGGTACGGCAGCTGACCTGGAACGCCTCCAGCGCTTCCTTGTCGGTGATCGAGACATACTGGGCGCGGCCCGTGTCGTGCAGCCAGGAATGCTCCGGCCCGATGCCCGGGTAGTCGAGGCCCGCGGAGATAGAGAAGCCCTCCTGGATCTGGCCATCCTCATCCTGCAGCAGGTAGGTGCGGTTGCCATGCAGCACGCCGGGGCGGCCGCCGGTGAGGGACGCGCAGTGCTGCATCCGGTCATCAACGCCTTTGCCGCCTGCCTCGACGCCAATGATATTGACGGAAGCATCATCAAGGAACGGGTAGAACAGACCGATGGCGTTGGAGCCGCCGCCGATCGCGGCAATCACGGTGTCCGGCAGGCGGCCTTCGCCTTCCTGCTCAGCCAACTGCCAGCGGACTTCCTTGCCTATGACCGACTGGAAATCTCGCACCATCGCCGGATAGGGGTGCGGGCCGGCCGCTGTGCCGATGCAATAGAATGTGTCGCGCACGTTGGTTACCCAGTCGCGCAGCGCGTCGTTCATTGCATCCTTCAGGGTGCCGCGGCCCGACGTCACCGGGATCACCTCAGCACCCAGCAGGCGCATGCGGAACACGTTGGGCGCCTGCCGCTTCACGTCGTGCGCGCCCATGTAGACGATGCACTTGAGCCCGAACTTGGCGCAGACGGTGGCAGTCGCCACTCCGTGCTGCCCGGCGCCGGTTTCAGCGATGATGCGGGTCTTGCCCATGCGGCGTGCCAGCAGGATCTGGCCCAGCACGTTGTTCACCTTATGCGCGCCGGTGTGATTGAGCTCGTCGCGCTTCATGTAAATCTTGGCACCGCCCAGTTCCGCGGTCAGGCGTTCGGCGAAGTACAGCGGGCTTGGACGGCCAACGTAGTGTTTCCACAGGTCTTCCATCTCGGCCCAGAAGGAGGGGTCGTCCTTGGCTTTGTTGTATTCTTCCTCAAGGCTCAGGATCAGCGGCATCAGGGTTTCGGAGACGAAACGCCCGCCAAAGATGCCAAAACGGCCCTGTTCATCCGGACCGTTCATGAAGCTGTTGAAAAGATCGTCGGCCATGGTTCTTCCCTCACTTTCGCAGCGCCCGCCATGACTATAGCGCGCCAGCGCCTTGGTAAAGGGAGATTGCGCAAGCGGCTGCATCCGGCCAAGGCGCCTGCCCTGCCGGTGTGCTGCTGGTTTCTGCTGTGATCTGCCTATCAAAAGGCCGGAAGTTTAAGTTTGGCGGCGCCGCCAAGGGGCGGAGGCGGGACGGGAGTTTCCTCCCGCACGCGAAACGTCGTCTGTGCGTGCCCCTGCCAAAGGGCCCTGTTCCAAAGTGCCGGGGGTGTCAGGCCCGGCGGTGACCGCGATCAGGAAAGATCATGGCATATGGGACTTAAGATCCCGTGAGACCATCGTACGCCGGGGGCGCAACACCCTGGGCGCTGCGGTTGCGCTGTGAGTATTTATAAAAAGATGAAGGCGCAGGCCCAGTGTTTTCATCTTTCTCCAAATACTCAAATCCCTCTCTTTGCGGCATATCCTGAAACCCGCGGCGGGGAGGCCGTCAGCCGCGGGCGGCGTGGGCCGCCTTTGTAAAGGCCTCGATCAGACCTGCATCCTTTTCGCCCGGCGCGCTTTCGACACCCGAGGAGACATCAACTTGCCGGGCTCCGGTCATGCGGATGGCCTCCGCCACGTTTTCAGGTGTCAGCCCGCCGGCCAGCATCCAAGGTTTCTGCCAGTATTTCCGCCCCGCTAGCAGCCGCCAGTCAAAGGCGAGGCCGTTGCCGCCGGGCAGCTCGGCCTCCTTGGGCGGCTTGGCGTCGATCAACAGCTGGTCGGCCACTTGTTCATAAAGCGCGATCTGGGGAATGTCGGCGGCATCCGCAATGCCCACCGCCTTCATAACCGGCAGCCCGTAGCGGGCGCGCACCTCTGCCACCCGTTCCGGGGTTTCACGCCCATGGAGCTGCAGCATGTCGAGCGGCACCGCGCCGGTGATGGCATCCAGTTCATCATCAGAGGCATTCACCGTCAGTGCAACCTTGCACAGACCAATAGGCGCCTCGATCGCCAGCGCAGCGGCCTGGGCGATGGAAACATTGCGCGGCGATTTCGGGAAGAACACGAAACCCGCATAGGCCGCACCGGCAGCGGCAACGGCAGCCACATCCTGCGGGACGCTGAGCCCACAGATCTTGACCCGGATATTGCTCATGGCTGGCTCAGTTCGCGTCTTCGAGAAGCGCCAGGACCTCGTCCTTGCCTTGGTTCTTCTGCTTCTTGAGCCGGGTCACTTCGCGGTTCAGCTTGCGCGCCTCGCGGGCCTTCTGCGCGGCCTCGCTGCGGTGCTTGTGCTCACGGATCCATTCCCACAGGAAGCCGATCACCAGCCCGGCGCCGACCCCGCCCAGCACCACCACGAACAGCGGCAGCGAAATGCTGTAGTTAAAGCCGAACAGCTCCGCCAGCGCAGCGGGCATCAGTTTCAGCTCAACCACCGTGCTGTTGGCCAGACAGACGGACACCAGCACGATGGCCAGGGCCCCAAGAACCGCGTAGCGAATGTAACGCATCAGGCTTTCCCGTTCAGGCGGTCCCTCAAGAGTTTACCCGTCTTGAAGAACGGCACATGTTTCTCTTCGACTTCGACCGTCTCGCCGGTGCGCGGGTTGCGGCCGGTGCGCGCGTCCCGCTTCTTGACCGAAAAGGCCCCGAAGCCGCGCAGCTCGACCCGGTCGCCGCGGGCCATGGCATCGGTCACTTCCTCGAACACCGTGTTCACGATCCTCTCTACATCCCGCTGATACAGGTGCGGGTTTTCGTCTGCAATCTTCTGAATCAACTCAGAGCGGATCATGTTCTTTTTCCTCCCAGGTGCCGGTATGTTTTGGCTATTATTCTGAGAGTATAGGAAAAATTCGCGCGCGGGGGAACAAAATGCCGCAGGTTTGACGGCCAAATCAGCGGCACTTTACCCCCTTTTCAGGCCGCCGGGCCCCAATCGCGGGCGGCAAACCGCCGCCGCAGCGCGGCATCGGCGTCAACTGCGCAGGCCGGGGTCCGATTGATTCGGGGGGGCTGCCGGCAGCTCTCTTCATTGCCCGGATTCCGTCACATTGCCGGTCAGGCAGCGCGGGATGCGGCATCAGCCCGCCCCGCGTGCCGCATATGAAACTATATTTCCGCAAAGTAAAATTTTTCATTGTAAAGCGCCCCGCATCGCCCATCCTTTTCCTAACCAGGCGCGTCAGCAAACTGACCGGATCTGGTGCCAAACGAACCGGCGCGCCCGTCTCATGGCGGCAACGGGCGCCGGACTGCCGAAGCTGGTGGCGAACAACCGGCAGGCAGCCAAACCAACTTGGAGAGAACTGGAAATGCCATTGGACATGAGCACGATACATGTGCAGCAAGTTACCCTGAACTCCCTGGTGCAGAACATTCTGTACGCATCGGGCATCGTCGGGGCCATCCTGGTCGTTGTCGGCCTGCTGCTGATCGACGCGGGCACCGCGCGGCGCAGGAACCTGTTCAACTCGACCATTGAAAAGACGCTGGGGTTCTTCCTCGGCTTTGCCACCTATTACGTCATCGGTTTCGGCCTGTGGGCCGGGCAGTATTACATCATGGAAGGCGCGACCATGATGGATTCGATCAAGGACTGGTGGCTGGGCGGCGCCATGACCAATGCGCTGGCGCATCACACCGACCCGGCAACGTTTCCGGGGCTGAACACGTTCCAGATCTTCATCTTTTTCCTGGCGGTGTTTGCCGGCATCATCAACATCCTGCTGCATTTCGCGGTGTCGGAGCGGATGAAGGCCTCCGCCTATTTCATCACCTGCATCGTGGCTGCTGTGGTGTCCTCCGCGCTGAGCTGGGCAACCTGGGGCTCTGTCGGGCCGCTGACCAATGCCGGTTTCCACGACTTCTTCGGCGTTGGTTTTGTCTACCTGTTCCCGGCAGGCATGGCGCTGGTGTTCACCCCCAAGCTGGGCGCCCGCCCCGGCATGATGGCGCCGCATCCGCGGATCTCGGCCTATCTGGCTCCCAGCATCGGCCTGTGTGCGCCGGGCTTGCTGCTGATTTTTGCGGGCCTGCCGATGGTGATCCTGTCGTGCCTGTTCTTCTTTGATCCCGAAGCGCTGGCCGTCAGCGTCACCATGGCGGATACCAGCGTCGGCATCGCCATCAACAACTACGCGATGGTCTGGGCCGGCGGCGCCATCACCGGGCTGCTGATCGCCTATGCCACCGGCAAATACGCCTATACCCTGCTGGGGCCGCTGGCGGGCTATGTTGCCGGCGCATCCGGCTTTGATGTCTATCTGCCCTGGCAGGCCTTCATCGTCGGCCTGGTGGCGCCTTTCGCAGCCTATGCCGTCTATGAGTTCACGCTGAAGCGCGGCATTGACGAGCACAAGCTGTTCCCGCTGTTCCTGGGCTGCGGCACCCTGGGCATGGTTCTGCTGGGCCTGTTCAAGGCGGGCACCCCGCGCGGCGGCTACTTCGGCATCGAGGAAGGCGCCTATGCATTCCAGCACGGCGAGATTTCGCTGGTGATGCAGCTGGCGGGTACTGCCGTCTGCATCGGAACCGGGGTGGTCACGGCGCTTGTCCTATCCTTCCTCCTGGAGCGCACCGTGGGCTTGAAGGTGTCCGAGGACGACCAGATCGACGGTTTGGACGGCAAGAACTGGGACCTGGAGCCGGATGTTGTCACCCACGCGGACAGCACCCAGCACGCCTGATTCAGCACAAAGTGCGAAAGGCCCCGGTTGCTGCCGGGGCCTTTTTTGTGCCGTTCAGGCCGGCACCGCCAAGAATCGGCTATAGTCAAACCCATCAACAATGAGGAGACGACCATGCTGTACCCGCTTGCCTCGCTTGAGGCTGACAAACTGGACGCGATCAAGAGCCTCGAAAAAGACATCGGCAGCCCGGTGGTGGCGCTGGCAGGTGTTGAGACAACCACCGCCGCCCTGCCTGACGAGAAGCTGAAGAAACTGCAGGAGTTGGAAGAGGAACTGGGCGTCGTGCTGGTGGCGGTGCGGCCGAACTAGGGGCATCCGGGGCACCGCGGCAGCCTGATCGTGCCGCGGCGCCATTAGCGGGAACGCCGGAGCCGCCCGGTCATCTTCAGACCATCGCGGAAATTCAAGCCCATCATGAACAGGTTTCCGGCGCCGGCGATCAGCTCGACCGTTTGGACCGAGTAAAACGTGCCGTCAAATTCGCCGGCAGCAGCCTTCCCGGCCAGGAACCAGGCGGCAGGGACGAGGACCAGCAAACCATTCAGTGCAATAACCGGCATGCGCTTCTTCTTGGCCCTCGCCGGCGCGTCTTTGCGCCGCCGGCCCATCGCCATCCCGGACCCGCCAACAATGATCATGGCAGGAATAAGGACGAGCATACCCTTCAGGATCGATGCTTTGACCGCCGCGACCGTCTCGTGGCCGGCAAACAATTCACTTAGGGCCGTCGATGTCCAGAACACCAGGATCATCAGAAAACCGATGGCGCCTGCAATGGCGTGAATCTTCGTCTTCATTTTACTTCCCAATTAGTAGATCCGCAGAACAGGCCGTCAGGACGTGCAGCAGTTCGGCACGGCAATCTTTTCAAACAGATGCGGAGCCGTTACGGCACTGGAAGGATAGTGGCTGAGCTGCTGCTGGAACTCCGGATTGGAAAACGCCGCACGGAAGTCAGCCACGGAATCCCAGACCGCATAGTTCAGATACATGCTGCCATCGCCGATGGCCTTGTGGAGCTGGGTGCTGATGTAGCCCGGCTGCTTCTTCATCCACAGGGCATCATTTCTCCACGCTTCGACCAAGGCATCCTGCTCAGCAGGATCAACCGTGAAGAGGTTAACCAGAACGACCGGCCCTGCCTCGACCGCCAGCTGCTGATCAATGGGAAACTCAGGATCCAGGGGTTTGACATTGACCATCGCAGGGAGCTCCTTGTATGCCGCTTCAACTTGGTGTCATGTTGTCATATGGGGATCACAAAGCACGATGACAACATATTGTCAAATTTTTAAGGAGTATCATGCCTGAAGAGCGGCGAAGCGAATTGGGAGAAGCGGTAACGGAGCTGATACTGGATGTGTTCCGGCTGAACGGCCGATTGCAGATTGCCGGTGACCGCCTGGTTTCCGGGCTGGGACTGACAAGCGCGCGATGGCAGATACTTGGCGCCATTGCCTATGCGGAAAAGGCGGAAACTGTCGCCTGGCACGCCCGTACCATGGGTGTTCACAGGCAGGGCATTCAAAGGATCGTCAATGAGCTCAAGCGCGAAGGGATCCTGGAGTTCCAGCCCAACCCTCAGCACAAACGCGCGCAGCTGGTCGTCATGACGCCCAAAGGAAAGGACCTGTACGATGCCGCCATTGCAAAGCAGATCCCCTGGGTAAACGCGCTTGCCAGCGGCCTGCTGCCGGAGGAAATTGCAGCGGCGCAGCACGTTATTGGCCGTCTCAAAGCGCGGCTGGAGGAAGCGGCTCTGCCCCAGGAAGACAGCAGCAGCGCAAGCTGACGCTGTGGCTGCCGAGAACTAACGCTCTTTCGCCAAACAAAAAGCCCCGCAGATATCTGCGGGGCTTTCCGTTTTTTAAGCCGTGAGGCCGGGGAGATTAGTCGCCCGACTTCAGTGCGGCGCCCAGGATGTCGCCCAGCGATGCGCCGGAGTCCGAGGAGCCATACTGTTCCACTGCTTCTTTCTCTTCCGCAATCTCGCGCGCCTTGATGGACAGGCCCAGGCGGCGGGTCTTGGAGTCGACGTTGGTGACGCGCACGTCGACCTTGTCGCCAACCGAGAAACGCTCGGGGCGCTGGTCGGCACGGTCGCGGGACAGGTCGGAGCGGCGGATGAAGGACTTCATGCCTTCGTATTCCACTTCGATGCCGCCGTCTTCGATTGCGGTCACTTCCACGGTCACGATCGAGCCGCGCTTCACGCCGCCCACGGCTTCAGCGAACTTGTCGCCGCCCAGGGCTTTGATCGACAGCGAGATACGCTCTTTGTCGACATCCACTTCGGAGACAACGGCCGAAACCATGTCGCCTTTGCGGTAGTTCTGGATCGCGTCTTCGCCGCGCTCGTCCCAGGACAGGTCGGACAGGTGAACCATGCCGTCGATGTCGCCGTCGAGGCCGATGAACAGACCGAATTCGGTGATGTTCTTGACTTCGCCTTCGACCTGAGTGCCCTCGGGGTTGTTCTCGGAGAACACTTCCCACGGGTTGCGCATGGTCTGCTTGAGGCCCAGGGACACGCGGCGCTTGGCACCGTCGATTTCCAGAACCATGACGTCGACTTCCTGGGAAGTGGAGACGATTTTGCCCGGGTGGACGTTCTTCTTGGTCCAGGACATCTCGGAGACGTGGACCAGACCTTCGACGCCCGGCTCCAGCTCAACAAATGCACCGTAATCGGTGATGTTGGTGACGCGGCCCTTGTGCACGGAGGACAGCGGGTACTTGGCGCCAACCAGATCCCACGGATCTTCCTGCAGCTGCTTCATGCCGAGGGAGATGCGGTGGGTCTCTTTGTTGATCTTGATGACCTGAACCTTGACGGTTTCGCCGATCGACAGGATCTCGGAGGGGTGGTTCACACGGCGCCATGCCATGTCGGTGACGTGCAGCAGGCCGTCAACGCCGCCCAGGTCAACAAACGCACCGTATTCGGTGATGTTCTTGACGACACCGTCCACGGCCTGGCCTTCGGACAGGTTGCCGATGACTTCGGCGCGCTGCTCGGCGCGGGACTCTTCGAGGATCGCACGGCGCGAAACCACGATGTTGCCGCGGCGGCGGTCCATCTTCAGGATCTGGAACGGCTGCTTCAGACCCATCAGCGGGCCGGCATCGCGCACGGGGCGGACGTCAACTTGCGAGCCGGGCAGGAAGGCAACAGCGCCGCCCAGGTCGACAGTGAAGCCGCCCTTGACGCGGCCGAAGATCGCGCCTTCGACGCGCTGATCGTCTGCGTATGCTTTTTCCAGGCGGTCCCAGGCTTCTTCGCGGCGGGCCATCTCACGGGAGATGACGGCTTCGCCACGGGCGTTTTCTGCCGAACGCAGGAAGACTTCCACTTCGTCGCCGACTGCGATTTCAGCGGCTTCGCCGGGGTTTGCGAATTCTTTCAGATCAACGCGGCCTTCCATCTTGTAGCCGACGTCGATGATGGCCTGGCCGGCTTCGATTGCCAGCACTTTGCCTTTGACAACCGAACCTTCGTCCGGGGTGTCCATTTCGAAGCTTTCGTTCAGGAGGGCTTCGAATTCCTCCATCGATGCGTTTTGAGCCATGAGGTCTCAGGTTTCCTTTACTAGTGTTTCTGGCCGGGCGGTTGTCTCCGCCGGTCTTGGTTAAGCCAGTCCAGAACGTGGCCCGGAGCACATCTGATCAAACAAACACAAAGGGCCGAGGTAGTCCTCAGCCCTGCTCAGATATGCCGTCCGGACGTTGGCCGCCCGTGTTCTGACAGCGCGCGATATAAGCGGATTCCCGGGCGCGCGCAAGGGAAAAGCCCTGCATGGCAAGGGGAAGAGGGTTTTACGGCGGCTGGCTGCCCGCTGCCGCTCTCTGCGGACGGTTCAGGGTGCCTTGTGGCTGTATTCCTGTTCCAGCAGGACGACACCCACAAACACGTAGTCAACCGACACCCCCTCCCCCCGCAACGGCAGGTAGAGTTCGGAGGTGCTGCGGTATTCCGGCAGCGGTCCGACATAGGGCAGTGCAGCGAGCAATGGCCGGGAGGTGGATGCCACTTCGTGAAAACAGCTCCAGATCATCGATCCGGGTCCAAAGCCGGGATGTTCGGACAGCCGGGTGCCGACGTACTTGCGACTCAGCGTGTTGATGATCTTGTTGCGGATATACAGCGCCTTGAAGTCAGCAGGTTCACCGGTTTGTGTCCGTTCTATTTCAAACACTGACAGGATGTTCGGTGCCGGATGGGCATTTGGCAGTTCGAATTGGGTGAGCCGCGGGAATTTCCCGTCTTCAGCAGCGTTCCGCCAGTGGAAGAAGACCTGCTTCAGCTCCGGCTGCAATTCGCCTGCAGAGAAATCAGAAGTAAACACGCTTGGGCAGCCCCGGCAAAATCACACCACTCTGCGGCCCTTTGGAAGCGGCAAGAGCCGTACCTTAATCAATAACACTCAGCTGTTAATGTAGCCTGAAATCAGCGCATTAAAGGATTCAATTCGAATTGATTGCCTTTCGTGTTCCGCACGGGAGGCAGCAAGCGGCCGGAAATGCCGCCTGCTGCCCTCATGCGGGGAATGCTCAGGCGATCTCTGTCACGATGGTTTCACGGGATTTGCGCACTTTCTTCATTGGCAGCAGCCAGTCGCCGTCTTCGGCGCGGTAGCCCAGCGGCAGCAAGAGTACCGAGCGCAGGCCCCTGTCCTTGAGGCCCAGTATCTCGTCGATTTTCTCCGGCGTGAAACCTTCCATCGGGGTGCTGTCCACTTCCAGCTCAGCCGCGGCGGCCAGCGCAAAGCCCAGCGCGATATAGGCCTGGCGGGCGGCGTGGTCGTGGTTGGTGCGCGACTCGCGCGGCAGGTAGGTCGCCTTGAGGTTATCGTAATACTGGTTCAGCATCGGGATCTCGCCCCGTTCCTCGGTCATCTGGCGGGTGACGGCGTCGATGCGGTCTTCGGAGTAGTTGTCCCAGGCGGCAAAAACGATCAGGTGCGAGCCGTCAGTGATCTGGGCCTGGTCCCAGGCGTGCGGACGGATCTGCGCGCGGATTTCCGGGTTGGTGATCACGAAGACCTCAAACGGCTGGGTGCCGGAGGAGGTCGGCGCCATGCGGATCGCCTCGATGATCTGGTCGACCTTCTCCTGCGGAACCGCCTTGGAGGGGTCCATCTTCTTGGTGGCGTAGCGCCAGTTCAGCTTCTCGATCAGGGTGCTCTTGCTCATGTGTCCGGTCCTTTCGGGGCCTTATGTGATGGGTGGTATAAATTTGTAACCGGCTATATAAGCGGTACCAGAAAGGGCACAAGAAGGCACATTCTTTAGCCCCGGTAACACGGAAGGAACCGCCATGGCGGAGGGTCAATGCCCGGAATGCGGGCGCATCAACGAAGTGCTGTCGCGGGTCGGCGACCGCTGGAGCGTGCTGATCGTGATTTCATTGGCGCAATACGGCGTGCTGCGCTTCAACGCGCTGAAGCGGCATCTGGGGATATCCCAGCGGATGCTGAGCCTGACCTTACGCGAGTTGGAGCGGGACGGGCTGGTGAGCCGCACCTATCACCCGACGATCCCGCCCAAGGTGGAATATTCGCTGACGCCGCTGGGCGAGTCGTTCCGCGAGCCGGTCAGGGCGCTGGGACTTTGGGCGCTGGAGCATCTGCCGGTGATCGACGCGGCCCGGGCAGAGTTCGACGCTGCAGCCGAAGCGGACAAGAAGACCGCCTGAGGCGGCGGTCTTCGTGTCTAGGAGCAGGACCCACTAATACCGCAACGTCCAGACACGGACGTCCCGTTTCAGCATAGCCTGTTCAGCGGCGTCCAGCCGTGCGGCCGCGGCAGCTGGATCGCGGCTGCCGCCCGCCCTGGTCCAGATCCTGAGCGCTGAGGCCGGGCTCCAGGGCAGGCAGGCGGAGGCCAACCACTGCCGCAGCCCCGGCGGCAAGGCATCATAGGCCTGCATCGGATCCCCTGCCCTGCGCCGCCGTTTCAGGCGGGAGTTCAGGTTGCGGCGCGCCCTGCGGTCAGCCATTGCGGCGCCAGCTTGGAAAGGGGTCCTCCAGGGAGGCCCAGGCCGGGTCGAAGCCATTCGCCAATTCCGGCATCAGGCAGGCGTCGAGGCGGGCGGTGGTGGCTTCCTTGTCGAGGCCTGCACCGATGAACACCAGTTCTTGGCGCCGGTCGCCCCAGGTCTCGTCCCAGTTCTGCAGGAATTCGCGCCGGGCCTCAGGATGCGTGGGCCAGCGTTCCGTTGGCACCGCCGCCCACCACAGGCCCAGCGGGCGGACCGAGGAGATGGCGCCGGCCAGCGAGAATTCAGCGGCCCATTCCGGGCGGGTGGCCAGCCAGAAGTGACCCTTGGCGCGGATCACGCCGGGCAGGTCGCCATTCAGCAGCGCATGGATCTTGGCAGGATCAAAGGGGCGTTTGGCGCGGTAGACAAAGGAGGAGATGCCGTATTCCTCGGTTTCCGGCACATGGTGCTCAAACCCGTAGAGCTCCTTGGCCCAGAGGGGGTGCTCGTGGGCCTTGTCAAAGTCGAAGCGCCCGGTGTCGAAGATGCGGTCCCCGTCCACCTCGGAGAAGTCGGTCTGGATCACCTCGGCATCCGGGTTCAGCGCCTTGATCACCAGCATCGCCGCTTCTGTTTGGGCCGGCCCCGCTTCAGTTACCTTGTTCAGGATGATGACGTTGGAAAATTCGATCTGGTCGGTCAGCAGATTGACCAGAGTGCGGTCATCCTCGGCGCCCAGGCTTTCGCCGCGGTCGCTGAGGAAATCATGGCTGGAGAAGTCCTTGAGCAGGTTCACCGCATCCACCACAGTGACCATGGTATCGAGGCGGGCGACGTCCGACAGGCTTGCGCCCTGCTCATCCCGGAAATCGAAAGTTGCGGCCACTGGGAGCGGCTCGGCAATGCCGGTGCTTTCGATCAGCAGATAGTCGAACCGCCCTTCAGCCGCGAGGCGGCGCACCTCCTGCAGCAAGTCGTCGCGCAGAGTGCAGCAGATGCAGCCGTTGGTCATTTCCACCAGCTTCTCATCATGCCGCGACAGTTCCGTTCCGCCGCGCACCAAGTCCGCGTCGATGTTCACCTCGCTCATGTCGTTGACAATCACCGCAACCCGGCGGCCCGCGCGGTTGTTCAGGACGTGGTTCAAAAGCGTGGTCTTGCCCGCCCCAAGGAAGCCCGAGAGCACAGTTACCGGCAGTCTGTTGTTCGTCATTTGCGAATCCAATTATGTTATATCATAACAGTACCGTCTGCGAGATAGCACCCAGCTGCTCAGCTCACAACCCAGAAAGCCAGGAAACGGCAAGCATCCGGTGGAGCAATCCGCCGCCCGAGTGCCGCAAACTGACGTTCAGGCGCCGCCTTTCGCCTTCAGTCTAGGGAGAAGGACAAAATTGGGAGGGAAGGATGGCGCAGCAACCGAACTTACTGGTGATCATCTCGGACGAGCACCGCAAGGATGCGATGGGCTGCGCAGGACATCCCATCGTGAAGACCCCGAACCTGGATGCATTGGCGGCGCGCGGCACGATGTTCACCGCGGCCTATACGCCCTCTCCCATGTGCGTGCCGACCCGCGCGGCGCTGGCCACCGGGGACTGGGTGCACAAGACCGGCCACTGGGACAGCGCGACACCCTACGCCGGAGCCCCGCACAGCTGGATGCACGCACTGCGGGAGGCGGGCCGCGAGGTGGTGTCGATCGGCAAGCTGCATTTCCGCTCCGCAGAAGATGACAACGGGTTTTCCGAGGAAATCCTGCCGATGCATGTGGTCGGCGGCGTCGGCTGGGCGATTGGCCTGCTGCGGGAAAACCCGCCGTCCTATGACTCGGCAGCGGAGCTGGCGGGTGATGTGGGCACCGGGTCGAGCACCTATACCGACTATGATCTCGCCATCACCGGGGCGGCGGAGACCTGGCTGGCGGATCCCAAGCGGCAGCAGCAGCCCTGGGCGGCCTTTGTGTCCTTGGTCAGCCCGCATTACCCCCTCACCTGTCCAGAGGAGTGGTACAGCCTTTACGACCCGGCAGAGATGGACCTGCCCGTGGGCTATGGCGAAGGACTGCCGGAGCATGAGGAGCTGCGCAACATCGCAGGTTTCTTCAACTACGATGATTACTTCGACGAGCAGAAGATGCGCGAGGCCAAGGCGGCCTATTTCGGGCTCACCTCCTTTATGGATGATTGCGCAGGCCGGGTGATCCGGGCGCTGGAGGCCAGCGGCCAGCTGGCGAACACGGTGATCCTCTATGTGTCGGATCACGGCGACATGATGGGGGATCAGGGGTTCTGGACCAAGCAGGTGATGTATGAGCAATCCGCCGGGGTGCCGATGATCGCCGCCGGGCCGGGGATTCCGGCGGGGCAAAGGGTGGCGACCTGCACCAGCCTGACCGACATCGCCGCCACCGCGCGCGAGGTGTGCGGCGTGGCGGAGGATGCGGAGCTGCCGGGCGTGTCGCTGCGCGCGATTGCCAATGCCCCCTATGACGAGAGCCGCACCGGCTTTAGCGAATACCACGACGGCGGCTCGAAAACCGGCGCCTTCATGGTGCGCTGGGGCAAGTGGAAATATGTCCACTACGCCGGGATGCAGCCGCAGTTGTTCGATCTGGAAGGCGACCCGTATGAACTCGTGAACCGGGCGATGGACGGGGTGAATGACCCAGAAATCAGGGCGGCGCTTAGCGAAGGCGAACGGCGGCTGCACGCAATTTGCGACCCGGAGGAGGTGAACGCCCGCGCCTTTGCCGATCAGCGCCGCAGGATCGAGGAACTGGGCGGTGAGGAGGCCTGCCGCACCGCCTATGTCTTCAACCATACGCCGACTCCTTCGGAGCAGGACAAGATGCGCGAAGGCTCTCCATTGTAGCTCTTGCCGCCCGCCCTGCCCTTGCCTAGGGTCGCGGGCGGGAGGGCCGTGCCATGACACTGGAAGAAGCAATTGCAACCCAGCCGCTGTGGGTGCAGGTCTGGGTCAACATCCTGTTTCTGGGTGCCTTTGTGCTGCCGCTGGCGCTGCTGATCTGGAAACCCAGCCGGATCGCCGGACTGGTGACAGTGACGGCCAGTGTGCTGGCGGCTGGCGGTGTGTACTGGATCTACGGGCAGCTGGGATATGTGCGGCTTTTGGGGGTGCCGCATGTGATCCTGTGGACCCCACTCGTGGTCTGGCTGTGGCGCCAGCAGGCGCGCCCGGATATGCCCGTCTGGCCGCGGCGGATCATTCTGACGGTGTGCGCGGTGATCGTGGTCTCGCTGGTATTCGATTACGCGGATGCGGCCCGCTATTTGCTGGGAGAGCGGCAAGCGTACTGAACCGCCGCTGCCCCGCGCGCAAAAGTTTTCAGCAAAACTTTTGGCAATTTTCTTTCACAAGAAAATTGTGCCGCCCCTTCCAGCCCCGCGGCTCAGAGATCGATTTCCAGCACCCCGTCCGGCGCCTGCGCCCGGGACTGGCACAGGATGATGGCGCCCTCGCGCTGCTTATTCGACAGCACAAAGTCGCGGTGCTCGGCGTCGCCGGAGATCAGCCCGCACTTGCAGACGCCGCAGATACCGTCAGAGCATTTCACATCCACGTGGATGCCGCTGTCTGCCAGCGCTTCTGTGGCAGTCTGCTCTGCCGGAACCAGGATTTCCCGGCCTGATTTAGCAAGCTTCAGGGTGAAGGGATGGTTTTCGTATTCGGGCTGTTCGGGAACCGAGAAGTATTCCATATGGCGGGCCTCTTCCGGGAAGCCATTGGCTTCTGCCGCCTCCAGCACAGCCTGCATATAGACCTCCGGCCCGCAGGTATAGACGTGGCTGCCGGGCACGTATTGCAGCACTTCGTTCAGGTCTGCGCGGGTGCCCTGATCGGAGAAATGCAGATGCACCTTGCCCGCCCAGGGAACGCTCCGGAGGTCTTCCAGGAACCCGGCATTCGTCACTTTCGAACAGGAATAGCGGAACTCGAAATCCCGCCCCAGCGCGTGCAGGCGGTGGGCCATGGCGATCATCGGCGTCACCCCGATACCGCCCCCCATCAGGTAGGATTTGGCGGCATCCTCCACCAGCCGGAAGTGGTTGATTGGCTTGGAGATGAAGACCATGCGCCCCTCCTCGAAGATGCGGTGCATCAGCTTGGAACCGCCGCGGCCCTGATCCTCGCGCAGCACTGCGATCTGGTATTTCGAGCGGTCCGCCGGGTCGCCC
This sequence comes from Leisingera sp. ANG-M6, assembly GCF_000813905.1. Taxonomy (NCBI): domain Bacteria; kingdom Pseudomonadati; phylum Pseudomonadota; class Alphaproteobacteria; order Rhodobacterales; family Roseobacteraceae; genus Leisingera; species Leisingera sp. ANG-M6. Next base: position 138,952 of record NZ_JWLG01000013.1, on the reverse strand, counting down.
GACAGCGAATACTGGCGGAAGAACTCCGGCGCGACGACCACGTCGATATGGGCACCGGCTGTTGCAGGCGGCAGCAGAGAACCGTCCGGGAGGGAGAACTCATACTTGGTGACGGCCTCCGTCACGTGCTCGACCTTCGACAGACGCACCCGCATGACCGGCGTAGCACCCTGATCGGCAGAATAGACATGCTCCGGCGGCAGGCCTTGCGCGCGGCGGCGCTTGTGCTCCGCTGCGGGTATCATCGCCTGATAAGCCGCGATCCCGGCCTCTCGGTCCATCGGGGCGGGCCAGGCATAGGGCGGCGGCGCCAGCGGTGCGGGATAGACCGCCAGGGTCTGGTCTTCGAACTTCAAGTCCAGATCTTTGGAGAGCTTGCGGGCATTCACGGGATGCTGCGAGGGGGCATAGGGTCCTTCGTCTACCATCTCCAGATCCCACCACCATTTTTTGGCCGTGTTGACCTCGCCATTGCCCAGCGCGTCGTCGAGTTTCGCCAAAAGCGGCGCGCTGCCGGGCACATTCATCGCGGCCCAGCGGAACGGCGCCTCTGCAAACAGCCCTTCCAGGTTCCAGGGACAGGTCTTCATGCAGCGGCCGCACATGGCGCCGCCGGGCACGGTGACCCGGTAGGTGGTGCATTTCTGGCTGTCGGATTTCCAGATCTCGTAGCCGTTGAACATCAGCTTAGGGCCCGCAGTGATAGCGCCGGAAGGGCATTCGCGGGCGCATTTATTGCAAGCCTCGCAGAACCGCTGCAGGCCGAAGTCGACAGGTTTGTCATGGGTCATGGGCAGATTGGTGGTCACGGCACCGGATTTCAGGCGGGGGCCGAGGAAGGGGTTCAGGATCACCTCGCCGATGCGGGAGACCTCGCCAAGGCCGGACAGCAGCAACAGCGGCGGCTGCAGCACCTCGCCGTCCATCACCGAATGCACCCGGGCGGTATAGCCGAGGTTGCGGATCTGTTGCGCGATCACCCCGCCCAGCAGCGAAAACCGCAGGTAGGCGCGCATCGACTGGGCGCAGGCGATCCAGTCGTCGCCGGAGGCGCCCTCCATCGTCTCATGGCCTTGGTCGATGATGATGCTGATGGCGTTTTCGTGGTAGGGGGCCAGTGGTTCGCCTGCAGCGTCGTGGGAGTAGTAGGCCCAGTCAGGGCAGCGTGAGATCCCCACAGCGTCGCAACCGAGGAAATAGGCCGCAGCCTTGATGTTGGCGGCGTTGCGTTCAGCATCGGCGGCGCTGGGGTCAACCTGCGGTGCGGGCTCGCCGTCCTGCAGCAGCACGAAGGCCGCAAGCGAGGATCGGAAGGCAAAGGCGGAGGAGGACTTGCGGACATAGTTGCCGTTCTTCGCCGCTTCCTGCGGGCCTTTGCCAAGGTCGCCGAACAGGGAGCGTGCGAACATGTCGGCGCGCTTTGGCACGCGCGCCACGTTCACCTCGTCAATATAGGTGGTGGGGTCAGCCACCCGCTTCAGGGTCTCGAACGGGTGCGGGCCGTCCATGAAGCGGCGCTTGGCATAGGGGTCGCGGCTGGCAGCGCTTTTGGCGTGGCTACCAAGGCCCAGCCGGTATTTGAGGCCCGGCGCCTGCCCCGGCACCAGCGGCAGATCGGCGGCCAGTTCCAGGGTGGTGGTGACGGCGGCGATGCCGAAGCGATTGCCAAGGAACGGGTTTGTCAGCACGCCATCCTCGCAGGTGGCAAGCCCCGCCTGCACCGCCAGCTGGCCCAGATGCACATCACTGGCGGCACCGGTATGCGCGCGCGCCTCCCACCCCAGCAGGCGGATGTAATTGGCAAGCGTCACCACGGTTTCTGCCGCCCGCAAGCAGGCGCGCTGATCCTGTGCATCCGCCAGCCAGTCGGTGCCGTCTTCACCGGCTTCAGGATCACGCGGGAACTCGTAGATGCAGACCAGCGCATGCGTGTGGTGGCGGCAGTCCGCGGGCGGGGCCTGCATCGCCTCGCGCAAGGAAGCCATCACCACGTCGATGCCGGAGGCGAAGGTTTTGGTCTGCTTGCTGCGCAGGGTTTCCGAAAGCGCCGCCACATCCGGGTTCACCAGCGGCGCCTCCAGCCAGGCGCCGGAAGGCACCGCGCAGGCACCGGCCAGAGAGGCGTCGCAGAAGTAGCCGAAAGCCTTCAGATGATCGGTGCGCTCCTGCCGGTCCGAAGGGATTTCTGCGCGTTCCTTTTTCACCAGTCCTTCGCGGGTGGCGTCCAGCATCGCCTGGTAGTCGCGCATCGCATTGACGAGGGAGAGCGGTGCATCGGGGCGGCGGAAACTGACCTGCTCCTGTGGCGGCAGCGCGTCCAGCCCTTCCGGCCCGGCCTGCCGGTTCAGGGTCTCCATCGGGTACGGCCCCAGGTGCACGGGCCGGTTGCGGTAGGAAAACAGTTTGCCCATGGATGGCCCCTTTGAGTTACAGCTTGGCGACGATGCGCGGCTCGTCCTGCAGCAGCTTGACGGCGGACTGGCGCAGCTCGGAAAGCTCTTCACCGCTCAGCTTGGCCTCGAAATGCGCGGCGTTCTCCTGCGCGATGGGCAGAACCGCCTGCAGCGCCGCCTGGCCTGCAGCGGTCAGCATCACCCGGATCGAGCGCCCGTCGCCCTCTCCGCTGCGGCGGGTGATCAGCCCGCCCGCCTCCATCTGCCGCAAGGCGCGGGAGGTGGCGGTGCGGTCGATGCCGATGAAATCCGCAATCTCCGAAGGCGTTGCCAGTCCCTCCTCCCCTGCAGCCAGCAGCACGCACCAAGTCACGCGTGTCAGCCCGTGTTCCGCGATGCGCTGTTCAAAGCGGCGTTCGATCACACGCGCCAGCATGGTGATCTGGTAGCCAAGGGAGTGATGCAGGTGAAAGCGTGTCTGGGTCATGATAATTGACAATGTCAACTATCTGCCCGTCAAATGCCAGCGAATTCTGCACATGCCCTCTTGGCGGGCTTTACGGTTGAGCGTAACGCGAACTGCGCCCTGCCGCGGGCGTTGCATCAGCGCGGACAGCCTGTATCGTCAAATCAGGCATGCTTCCAGGAGAACAGCATGAAATTCCGCTTTCCCATTGTCATTATTGACGAAGATTTCCGCTCCGAAAACTCCTCAGGCTCCGGCATCCGCGCCTTGGCGCAGGCCATCGAGGACGAAGGGTTCGAGGTGCAGGGTGTCACCGGTTACGGCGACCTGTCGCAATATGCGCAGCAACAGTCCCGCGCCAGCGCCTTTGTACTGTCGATCGACGACGAGGAGTTCACCCCCGGACCGGATCTGGACCCCGCGGTAGTCGCCCTGCGCACCTTCATTGAGGAAGTACGCTGGAAGAACGCCGATGTGCCGATCTATATCTACGGCGAGACCAAGACCAGCCGCCACTTGCCCAATGACATCCTGCGGGAGCTGCACGGCTTCATCCACATGTTTGAGGACACGCCGGAGTTTGTCGCCCGCCACATCATCCGCGAGGCGAAGAGTTACCTGGAAAGCATCCAGCCGCCATTCTTCAAGAAGCTATTGGATTATGCCGAGGACGGCTCCTATTCCTGGCACTGCCCGGGGCATTCCGGCGGCGTGGCGTTCCTGAAAAGCCCGGTCGGGCAGATGTACCACCAGTTCTACGGCGAGAACATGCTGCGGGCCGATGTCTGCAACGCGGTGGAGGAGCTGGGGCAGCTGCTGGACCACAACGGTGCGATTGGGGCGTCGGAACGCAACGCGGCACGGATCTTCAACGCCGATCACTGTTATTTCGTGACCAATGGCACCTCGACCTCCAACAAGATGGTCTGGCACCACACGGTGGCGCCGGGCGATGTGGTGGTGGTGGACCGCAACTGCCACAAGTCGATCCTGCATTCGATCATCATGACCGGCGCCATCCCGGTGTTCCTGAAGCCGACCCGCAACCACTGGGGGATCATCGGCCCGATCCCGCATTCGGAGTTCGAAATCGAGAGCATCAAGGCCAAGATCCGCGCCAACCCGCTGCTGGAGGATGTGGATGCCGATGCGGTGAAACCGCGGATCCTGACCCTGACCCAGTCGACCTATGACGGGGTGCTGTACAACACCGAGGTGATCAAGGGGCAGCTGGACGGCTATACCGAGAACCTGCATTTCGACGAGGCCTGGCTGCCGCATGCGGCCTTCCACCCGTTTTACGGCAGCTATCACGCGATGGGCCGCAAGCGGGCGCGCACCAAGCATTCGGTGACCTATGCCACCCAGTCGATCCACAAGCTGCTGGCGGGCATCAGCCAGGCCAGCCATGTGCTGGTGCAGGACAGCGAGGAGACCAAGCTGGACCGGCATCTGTTCAACGAAGCCTATCTGATGCACACCTCCACCAGCCCGCAGTATTCGATCATCGCCAGCTGCGATGTGGCGGCAGCGATGATGGAGCCGCCGGGCGGCACCGCGCTGGTCGAGGAAAGCATCATGGAGGCCCTGGATTTCCGCCGCGCCATGCGCAAGGTCGACGAAGAGTACGGCGCCGATGACTGGTGGTTCCAAGTCTGGGGGCCGGAGGATCTGGCCGAGGACGGCATCGGCAGCACGAAAGACTGGGTGCTGAGGAAAACCGATGCCGACGGTGTGCAGGCAGGCGGCGAGGACAGCTGGCACGGCTTTGGCGACATGGCGCCGGGCTTCAACATGCTGGACCCGATCAAGGCCACCATCATCACCCCGGGCCTCAATTTGGACGGCCGGTTCGAAGACTGGGGCATCCCCGCCTCGATCGTGACCAAATACCTGGCCGAGCACGGCGTGGTGGTGGAGAAGACCGGGCTCTATTCCTTCTTCATCATGTTCACCATCGGCATCACCAAGGGCCGCTGGAACTCGCTGCTGAGCGCGCTGCAGCAGTTCAAGGACGACTTTGCCCGCAACCTGGCCGTGCCGCGCGCGATGCCGGAATTCTGCGCCAGCCAGCCGCGGTATGAGCAGATGGGCCTGCGCGACCTGTGCGAACATGTGCATGCGCTGTACTCCAAAAACAACGTGGCACGGCTGTCGACCGAGATGTACCTGAGCGACCTGACCCCAGCGATGAAACCGAGCGATGCCTTCAGCCACATCGCCCGGCGCACCACCCAGCGAGTGCCGATAGATGATCTGGAGGGGCGCATCACCACCAGCCTGGTGACCCCCTACCCGCCCGGCATTCCGCTGCTGATCCCCGGCGAGGTGTTCAACAAGAAGATCGTGGAATACCTGAAGTTCAACCGCGCTTTTGCGCGGGACTGTCCCGGTTTCGAGACCGACATTCACGGGCTGGTGCAGGAGACCGGCCCTGACGGGGTGACCCATTACTTCGCCGACTGCGTGGCGGAATAACGCAAAAGGGCGGCCGTGCTTCCGCGCGGCCGCCCCTGTACTTCAGTCTGATCCAGCAAGCTCAGACGGGTGATTACCCGGCCGGCACGGCGTTGCTGACCAGTTTGCCGACGGTCAGGCCGTTCACCTTGGCCACGATGGCGGCAGCGTCCAGCCCTTGGTGGCGGTAGAGATCGCCGATGGTGCCGGTCTGACCGAAATGCTCCACCCCCAGGGGCACGGTCTGGTGGCCGGCAACCCCGCCCAGCCAGGCAAGCGTCGCCGGGTGGCCGTCGATCACGGTGATCACCTTGCAGTGCGGCGGCAGTCCGCCCATCAGCGTTTCGATGTGGGACCTGGCGGTGGCATTGCCGCGCGAGCGCGCCCGCTGCGCCGCGGTCCAGCCCGCGTTCAACCGGTCGGCAGAGGTCACCGCCAGCACGCCCACGTCGCGGCGGCTTTCACCGATGATACCCGCGGCCTTGATCGCCTCCGGCGCCACTGCGCCCTGATAGGCAATTACAACATCGCAGTTTGGCCCCGGCTTGCGCAGCCAGTAGCCGCCGTCGATGGCGCCCTGGCGGAAGTCCTCGTCGGCGCGCTTTCCGGGCTGCTCCATCGGGCTGGTGGTGAGGCGCAGATAGACCGATCCGCCGGTCTCGTCGCGCAGCCAGGTGCGCTCATCCGGATCGCCCTCGCCGTCGCGCTGCAGGTAGTCGAAGGCCCATTCCATGATCACCGCCAGTTCATCGGCAAAAGAAGGCTCAAACGACGCCAGCCCGTCCTGCGACATGCCGATGAGCGGCGTGCCGATGGACTGATGCGCGCCGCCCTCGGGTGCCAGGGTGACGCCGGAGGGCGTGCCCACGATCATGAAACGCGCGTCCTGATAGCAGGCATAATTCAGTGCATCGAGGCCGCGGCAGACAAAGGGGTCGTAGACGGTGCCGATGGGGATCACCCGCTTGCCGAACAGCGAATGCGACAGGCCCGCGGCACCCAGCAGCAGGAACAGGTTCATCTCCGCGATGCCCAACTCCAGGTGCTGGCCCTCGGGGGCGAAGTTCCACTTCGCGGTGGAGGGGATGCGGTGCTCGATGAAGGCGTCCTGCTGCACCTCACGGGCAAACAGCTTGCGCCGGTTGACCCACGGCCCCAGCCCGGTGGTGCCGGTCACATCGGGCGAGGTGGTGAGGATCCGCGCCGCCAGTTCGCTGTCCCCCTTGGACAGATCATCAAGGATCTTGCCAAAGGCCATCTGGGTGGAGATTTCGCGGGAGGTGTCGATGGCAATCGCGGGCACCGGCAGCGGCGCGTCGAAATGGCGGCGCGGGCCTTCGGCAAAGAACGGCACCTGGCGAAGAAAGCCTTGCAGCGCGGCGGGGTCGGCGACGGTGGCGAAGGGCTCCCACTCCTCCCCTGCGGCGACGCCCATATGGGCCTGCCACTCCGCCATCTGCGCCTTGGTCATCAGGCCGCCGTGGTTGTCCTTGTGGCCGGCAATCGGCGTACCCCAGCCCTTGACCGTATAGGCCAGGAAGCAGACCGGGCGGTCGTGGGTGATGGAAGCGAACACATCCGCCATCGTCTCGACGCAGTTGCCGCCGAGGTTTTCCATCAGCTCAGCCAGTTCATCATCGCTGCGCTTCTCAATCAGCGCACTGACATCGCCCTGGTCGCCCAGATCATCCATCAGGTGCTGCCGCCAAACCGCGCCGCCCATGTAGGTGAGCGCGGAATACTGCTGGTTCGGGCAGGCGTCGATCCAGGCGCGCAAAGCTTCGCCGCCCGGCTCCTCGAACGCGGTCCGCTGCAGGGCGCCGTATTTCACCCGCACCACGTCCCAGCCGAAAGCGTCAAAGATCTTCTCGATCCGCTCGAACAGGCCTTCGCGGACAATGCCGTCCAGCGACTGGCGGTTGTAGTCGATGATCCACCAGGTGTTGCGCAGATCGTTCTTCCAGCCCTCCTGCAGCACTTCGTAGATGTTGCCCTCGTCCAGTTCTGCATCGCCCGCCAGTGCCACCATGCGGCCGGTGCGGGCATCCTTGCCCCAGTCCTTGGCGGTGATGAAGTCCTGCACCATGGAGGCCAGCGCGGTGATCCCGACACCCAGCCCGACAGAGCCAGTGGAGAAATCCACGTCATCCACGTCCTTGGTGCGGCTGGGATAGCTTTGCACACCGCCGAAGCCGCGGAAGTTCTCCATTTTCTCGCGCGTCTGATTGCCCATCAGGTACTGCATCGCGTGAAAGACGGGCGAGGCATGCGGTTTCACCGCCACCCGGTCGCCCGGTTTCAGCGCCGAGAAATAAAGCGCCGTCATGATCGACACCATCGACGCCGAAGAGGCCTGGTGCCCCCCGATCTTGATCCCGTCCGCCTTGGGGCGGATGTGGTTCGCGTTGTGGATCATCCAATGCGACAGCCACAAGAGCCGCTGTTCGATGGTCTTGAGGTGGGTCAGATCGGGGCGCATGGCTCTCTCCTTACTCGGCGGCGTGCTGCACGGGGGCGGGCAAGGCCTGTTCCAGATCGGCCAGAATGTCGGCCACATCCTCCAGCCCCACCGACAGGCGGATCAGCCCGTCGCTGATGCCGTGCTCGGCGCGCTCTTCCGGGGTGTAGGTCGAATGGGTCATCGAGGCCGGATGCTGGATCAGGGTTTCCGCATCGCCCAGCGATACCGCCCGCTGGATCATCTGCAGACCGTTCATGAAGGCAATGCCGCCCTGCAGGCCGCCCTCGACCTCAAAGGCGATCATGGCGCCGGGCTGTGCCATCTGGCGCTTGGCCACATCGGCCTGGGCAAAGCTCTCGTGCCCCGGGAAGGACACCGACTTCACTGCCGGGTGGGCGGCAAGATAATCGGCCACGGTGACGGCAGAGGCGCAGTGGCGGTCCATCCGCAGCGCCAGGGTCTTGAGGCCGCGCAGGATCAGCATGGCATTGAAGGGCGCCATCACTGCGCCGGTCATGTCTTTCATACCGACCAGGCGGATTTCAGCAATCTGCTCCGCGGTGCCCGCGACAAGGCCCGCCACCACATCGCCGTGGCCGCCCAGGTATTTGGTGGCGGAATGCAGCACGATATCAGCGCCCAGCTCAATCGGGCGGGTCAAATAGGGGGTGGCATAGGTGTTGTCGACCACCACCTGCGCGCCTGCGGCATGGGCAATTTCAGATGCCGCCGCGATGTCCACCAGCCGCATGTTCGGGTTGGCCGGGGTCTCGAAATACACCACCCGGGTCTTGTCCGACACTGCTGCGCGCAGATTTTCCATGTCGGTCATGTCGACATGGGTGATGGTGACGCCCCATTTCGCCAGCCCGTGGCGCATGAAGGCAAAGGTGCAGCCATAAAGCGTCTTGTCCACGATCACCTCGTCACCGGGTGATAGCAGTGTCCACAGAACCGCAGTGATGGCGCCCATGCCGCTGCTGAGCGCCAGGCCCGCCTCGGCGCCTTCCAGCGTGGCTATGCGCTGCTCCAGCAAGTCGCAGGTCGGGTTGGAGATCCGGCTGTAGATATGGCCCTGGCGTTCGCCTGCGAACATCTCGCCACCGGCCTCGGCGGTCTCAAACGTGAAGGTCGAGGTCAGGTGCAACGGCGGCGTCAGCGCGCCTTCGTTGTCCTGCGGGTCATAGGCGTGGTGGATGGCACGGGTGGCAAAGCCGCCGGAGGTTTTCATGGGATGCTCCTGTCTGTTGTTACAGGCATCATCCGCCTGTTTCAGCGGCAGTGGATTGCGAATTATTTCTGAGTAGATATAATTTTTGGCAGATTATGCCAAACAGGACCTCAAAATGGACAGCAAGGACCGCCAGATCATCCGCGCCCTGCAGCGGGACGGCCGGATGACCAACCAGGACCTGGCGGAGGCAGTGAGTCTCTCCCCCTCCCCCTGCCTGCGGCGAGTGCGCAATCTGGAGGCCCAGGGCGTGATCCAGGGCTACAGCGCGGTGGTTGATGCCAAATCCTACGGGCTGCCGATCACCGTCTTTGTCCGCATCAAGCTGGAGCGGCACGGCGAGGCGGACGTAAAGAATTTCGAACGCAAGATGCAGCTGATCGACGAGGTGCTGGAATGCCACGTGCTGACGGGTGCAATGGATTATCAGTTGCGAGTGCTGGTGCCAGACTTGGAGGCCTATGAGGAATTCATCCGCACCCGCATCCACCCGGTCGGCGGCATTGCCTCCATCGACACCAGTTTTGTGTATGGAACGGTCAAGCGGACGGCGGTGTTTCCGCCTGCCCGCTAAGTTGCCAGCCGCCATTCAGGATCAGACCCTGACAGTCTGAAGAAAAAGCAAGAGCATCAGAGCCAGGGAAATTGCCGCCCCCATCGGCATTTTCCCCGGCGTCTGAAGCGAGGCCCACTGCCGCCAGCCGGCGGCGGCCTCTGTCCGGCCCAGCAGCGTCAAGGCCAAGGGCACGGTGAGCATTGCAGCGCTGAAACTCCAGCCAAAGACGGCAAGCGCAGAAGACGGCACAAACAGCATGGCCAGTGCCATCATCTTGACATCGCCGCCCGCCAGCACCCGCCCGCAGAACAGCGCGAAACACAGCGCAAAGACAATGCCAGCAGCCAGCAGCCGCAGCCCGGTTTCCGCCAGCGGCAGCAGCGGTGCTGTCAGCAGAAACACGGCTGCCAATCCCAGCATCTGGCGGTTGGAAATCCGCAGGCATCGCAGGTCCCCCAGCCCCGCATAGATCAGCACCGGGCTGGCCGCAGCCAGCGGCAGCAGCTCAACAAAGCCTGTCATGCAGCAGAACTCCGCCGCGGCGTCTGGCCGGCGAAGGTGTCAACCGAGACCAGCTGATAGACCAGTTCACTCATGTTGCGGGTGCGTGTCTTGGCGTAGATGTTGCGCAGATGGGTGCGCAGCGTCGATTTCGAGATCCCCAGGTCCGACTGCACCCGCTTGGCCGGCTGGCCCTTGCTCAGCAGAACGCAGACCCGGTATTCGGCGCGGCTCAGCTGGGCCGGGTTTTCCATGCTTAGCAGATGCGCCGCGACTTCGGCATTCCGGGCAACGCGGCGTTCCTTCAGGCAGGCCTCAGCATAGAGGCCGGGAGAGCGGTTGGTCCATGTCCGCACCAAAGTGCCGGAAATGATGTTCAGCAGCGCTTGCTGCACCGCACCAGGCCGGGTTGCGAAATGCAGCTCCAGGAAATCGGTGTGCTGCTCGCCCGAAGACAGCGGGATCACCGCCAGCTCCACCAGTTTGCGATCGCTGTGGAACCGGTCCAATGCCGGATCCGCCGCCTCATCGCTCATGGATTTGTACCAGATCAGCCCTGGTTTGGCCTTGTCCAGATAACTGCCCAGCACCGAGCAGGCAAAGGAGCGCTCCAATGGCAAGCCGTTTCCGCTGCCCGCGGCCCTGTCATAGATAACTGATCCTGAAGCCCGGCCCTTGCCAGCCGATACCCTGCAAATTGCAGCTGCTTCCCCCTTAATGGCCGCCGCCAGTCCGCTCAACGCGTCCCTGAAAGGCGCACAGCCGTGCAAACACTCACACCATCGCGCAATTGGCGCGATCATTCCGGCCTCAGCAGCCCGAATGGTGTGGGTGTCAAATAGCGCATTGGTCCCCATAACGCGCATCCCCCCACAGCAATACTAACTTTTAACATAGCGCTTTTAGTAACTTAGCAAGCGCCCGTACCAATCATCTCCTTATTGCGTCCCGCCATGCTGGCCGGTTCTTTCAATTGCGTCAAGAATTTGGCGCAAATTGCAGGTAAACGCGCATTTTTGCAATCATAAGGAGATTTATTCAGTGCTCCGGAGCTGACCCGCCGAACCAATGGCTGCCGATTGCTGCAATTGTCCAAACGGAATTCGAATCAGCTTGCGATAAAGCGGATGTAGCGGATCACCACCGGGCCGATGGTGATCATGACCAATGCAGGCAGCATCAGAGAGGCCAGCACCGCCGACATCTTGACCGGAAGTTTGCTGGCCATTTCCTGCGCCCGCATCTCCCTCTGGCTGCGCAAATCCTCGGAATAGGTCGCCAGCGCCGAGGCCATGCTGGTGCCAAACTGCATCGACTGCAGGGCAACATTTGCAAACGACCGGACGGTGTCCACTCCGGTGCGGCCAGCCATGTCCAGCAGCGCATCACCGCGGGCACGGCCCGCCTGAATCTGCCGCTGCACGCTGAGCAGCTCAAAGGCCAGATCCGGCGAAACCTGCCCCAGCTCATTGCCGACGCGGGTCATCGCGGCGTCGAAACCCAGCCCGGAGTCCACTGAAATCCTCATCAGGTCCAGCGCATTGGGAAAGGCCTCCTCGATCCGGCGGCGGCGGGCGGCGGCGCGGGCGTTCAGCACATAGACCGGGCCGAAGTAACCTGTCCCCACAAGCCCGCTCAGGGCCTGAAAGACTTGCAGATTTGTCCATCCGGCCACCTGCCCCGTGAACGGGTTGGGCGGCAGCAGACCGGGCGTCTTGGCGGCGGCGATGACCAGAAGCAGCAGCCCCGGCACCGCCAGCCCGAGAAAAACCCGGATCAGAGTAAACCTGCGCAGCGCTCCCTCTTGCGAAAAACCGGCCTGCGACAGCTTGTTCTCCAGCTCCGACCGTTCGCTCCGGCTGGCAGGCACAAAGGCCTTCATCAGCCCGCCCGGCTGGGCACCGGGAGCCTTCAGCAGCGCCAGGTCGCCAGATTGGCGGCGGCGGGCCTCGCCCAGAGACGACAGCCGTGCCGCGGCGGGTGATTTCCGCGCCAGGCTGGCAGCAGCGCCGAAATACAGGAGCAGCACGGCAGCGGCAGCCCCAACCGCTGCCAGTGCGCCGGGCGGCAGCCCGGTCTGGGTCAGGAGGCGTGTGGCAAACTCTTCCATGGCAAACCTCCTCTATCAGATCCGGAAATTGACAAGCTTGCGCAGCGTCAGCGCATTCAGCACCGTCAGCAGGACGATCGCGCCCATCATCGGCCGGAACATCGGGTCATCGGCCACCCCGGCGTAGTAGCTGGGTGTCAGAACCGACACGGTGGCAAAAATCACCAGCGGCAGCGCCGACAGCAGCCAGGCCGTCAGCCGTCCTTCCGAGGCCAGTGCATGCACCTTGCGGCGCAGGGCAATCCGGTTGCGGATGACCCGTGCCAGGGTTTCCAGCATCACCGACAGGTCGCTGCCGGTGCCATGCTGGATGCTGATGCTGGCGGCCAGGTATTGCGCATCCTCCAGGCCGGTCCTGTCCGCGAATTCCTGCACCGCATCCGGCAGGTCATCGCCATAGGTCACCTGATCATAGATAATGCCCAGTTCAGTGCCCGCCGGGTCCGGCATCTCCCGCGCTGCGATGCCGATGGAGTTGTTCAGCGGATGGCCTACCTTCAGCCCGCGCGCGAGCATTTCCAGCGCATCCGGCAGCTGGTGAACCAGCTTGTCCATCTGCTTGCGCTGACGCCCGATCAGCAGGGCAAATGGCAGTCCAAAGCCGCCCAGGACCGCAATCGCAGCGGCCTGCAACAGCCCCGCAAATCCCGCCGCGGCAAGAAAGATCAGCACCCCCAATGCGCCGCATGCGGTCCAGAACACGCCTGTGCTTAGCGGCACATCCGCCTGGCGCAGGATCTTCGGCAGCGCGCCCGCCACGGGAATGCGCTGCCAGCCGGTGCGGCGCGGCGGCGGCTTCAGGATGGCAAGGCGCTCGCTGCCGCTGCGCCCCTGATTGATCAGCCGCATCCGGCGGCTGCGGAAGACCACTGAACGGCTCTTGCGGCTGGTCAGCTGCCGCAGGCCGGACAGCAGCAGCAGAACGCCCACCGCCACGCCGCAGTACACCGCATATCCGCCCAGATGGCCGTTCCATTCATGCAGTTCTTTCAACAGATCATTCAGCATCAGGCGCCCTCCGGCTGGAACAGAGTCTGGTCAAAGCCAACGCCCGCAGCTTCCAGCAGCGCAGCGCATTGCGGCCGGATGCCAGTTGGAATGAACTCGCCCGCGATGCCGCCCTCCGCGGTCTTACCCATCCGCCGGAACACAAAGATGTCCTGCATGGTGATCACCTCCCCCTCAAGGCCGGTGAGTTCGGAAATGCTCATCACCCGCCGCTGGCCGTCCGACAGCCGCGCCAGCTGCACGATGATCTGCAAGCCGGAGGCGATCTGCGCCCGGATTGCCGGCAGCGGCAGCTCCATCCCCATCATCGAAACCATCTGCTCGATCCGGCCCAGCGCGTCGCGGGCGGAATTGGCATGCACCGTGGTCATCGAACCGTCATGGCCGGTGTTCATCGCCTGCAGCATGTCAAAAGTCTCCGCCCCGCGCACCTCGCCGACGATGATCCGGTCCGGGCGCATCCGCAGCGCGTTGCGCACCAGGTCGCGCTGGCTGACAGCGCCGCCGCCGGAAGGGTTGGGAGGACGGGTTTCAAGCCGCACCACATGGGCCTGCTGCAACTGCAGCTCTGCCGCATCCTCGATGGTGACAATCCGCGCGCGCGGGTCGATGCCCGCTGAAATCGCGTTCAGCATGGTGGTTTTTCCAGAGCCGGTGCCGCCGGAGATCAGGATATTCATCCGCGCCTCCACCAGCGCCTGCAGGAAGGCGGCTGCACGCCCGTTCAGCGCGTTGCCCGCCACCAGTTTCTCCAGCGTCAGCGGGTCCCGGGCAAACTTGCGTATCGACAGCGACGGGCCGTCGATGGCACAGGGCCGGATGATTGCGTTGACCCGGCTGCCATCCTCCAGCCGGGCATCCACCCAAGGATTGCTCTCATCCACCCGGCGCCCGACGCGCGAAACCACCTTGTCGATAATCCGCAGCAGATGCTTTTCGTCCCGGAACCGCACACCAGTCTGCTCCAGCACGCCGCTGCGTTCGACAAAAACCGTCTTGTGGCCATTGACCAGAATGTCGTTGATGCCGGGGTCCGCCAATAATGGCTCCAGCGGGCCCAGCCCCAGAACCTCGTCGATCAGCTCATCCACCAGGCGGCGGAATTCATCCGCGCGCAACGGGTTGTTCTCCTCTGCCAGAACATCGCCGACCAGCGCCGCCACCTCGCGGCGCAGCTCTTCCGGCTCAACCTTGTCGATCACCGCCAGATTCAGCCGGTCGATAACCGCTTCGTGCATCCGGCTTTTCAGCTCCAGAAAGGCTGTGAGCTTGCGGGTTTCCTCACTGATTTCCGGCTCGCCCCCAGACGGCTGTGCCCCGGCCTCCGGCCACAGCGGCACCACAGTATCCGCAGGAGAGGTGTTTTCTGTTCGCTTGCCAAAATTCCTGAACATCTCAAACCGCCTTTCCGTGCTGGGGCTGCGCCGCACCGGCGCGGGCATTCTTAGTTTCAATCAGATCGCGGGACAGCCGCCGGATCGCCTTGGCCAGGCTGGAACGCCCAGCGGCTGCCGACAACGGCACGCCCCTGTCAGCCGCAGCAGAGGCCGCCGACGGATCATTGGGCAGCCAGTACTTGAACGGCTTCTGCAAAAGCTTGGCCGCTTCCTTGTGGTGGCTGGCAGCGATCAGCGGCTTGCGCTCGCGGCTGATCACGATGTCGGTCTGCAGGCTCATGCTGGCCTCGGCATAGAAATCCAGCAGCCGCCGCGCCTGGCTGATTGCCGGCACTGAGCTGCCGGTCACCATCAGCAGCCGCTCGCTGGCCTCCAGAACCGGTGTCAGCCAGTCTGCCAAGGCGCGCGGCAGGCCGATCACCACAAAATCGAACTGCAGGCGCAGATGCGCAATCAGCGCCTGCACTTGTTCCGGCCTCAGCGCATGCAGCGGCGCGATCTCGGCCGGTGCGGCCAAGACCCACAGGCCCGGCGCCGCCTCGCTCAGCGACTGTTCCGCAAAAACCTGGTCAGGCACGAAACCTTCGCTAGCCAGTTCATAAAGGCAGCGGTTCGGCGGCAGATCGAGAAAGCTGCCGATGGCACCGAACTGCAGGTCGAAGTCAAGGAGAGCGACCTTGAATTCCGCCTCCTGCCGCCGCAGCCCGCGCCGGCAGGTCATGCAATCAGCCAGGTTCACCGCCAGCGTCGTCGCCCCGGCACCCCCGCAGGACTGGCTGACCGCAATCACCATCCCCTCACGGTTGCCCCGGGCACCGCCGGGGACGGGCTGCGGCTCATCTGCCCGCAGGCATTTGCGGATCGCCGCCGACATCTCATCGGCAGAGGCCGTATCAGGCAGCACGTCCTGCACCCCGGCCTCTGTCAATTGCCGCAAATCGGCAAACGGCATACTGGAACCCGCCAGAGCCAGGATCCGCGCCGCACCGCCAGTGTGGCGCATCATCTCTTGCACCGCAGCGGCATCGCGAGCCGCATCTGCCCCGGCACGGAAGATGATCAGGTCGTTTTCCTTGGCCAGCTGCAGCGCGGTGCCGTTAATTTCGCTGAGCGCCGAGGCGCATTTCCGCACCCCGGTGCCCGGCTGGAACTGCGCCACGCTGGCAACCAGCGCACAGACAGCCGGGTCTTCTGAGATGACCACGATGGATTGTGTCTCAGCCTGCATCGGCCTCTCCTTCCTCTATCGCTTCAGCCGCTCTGGCCCAGTGCCAGATCCTCGCCCGGCAATGACACACTCATCGACGGAAAGGGCACCGAGGCGCCCAGCGCGCCTCCCCCGGCGGACCCCGCCAGCGCTGCCAGCCGCCCAAGCGGCGATACGAATTCAAACGTCTGGTTTTGCAGCTCCACCGTGACCACGGGAACATAGGGCCCGCCCAGGAAGCCGAGGCTGCCGTCGTAGCTGTAGCTGAACGACAGCGCGGCAATGGTGGCGTCGGGCGGCATCGCACCGCCTACCAGTGCCCAGATTTCATTCGCTGTGGCGTTGGCCGCGGAACCTGAGCAGGTCACCGTGCCCGCATTCAGGCAGATGTCCGGCCCTGCCCGGCAGGAGGTGCCGTAAATGGGCAGCGGGGCATTGGCAGACGGATCGCGCCGGTGGATCTCCGGCACCCCGGCACAGGCAGGCGGGCGCACCGCCGCCACCCGCGCGGCCACATTCATCGCCCGCTCCGCCACCACGTAGTGAAACGCCATACGGCCGTAGTCGATGATACCCATGAACAAGAGCAGGAACAGCGGGATCGCAACCCCCAGCTCCACCAGCGCAGCGCCGTTCTGCTCCCGGCGGAAACGGCGCAATGCGGCATATGCCCTTCCTGGCCCGCTCATGTCCCGAACACCCGGCTTTGATCGGTGATGACCGTGTTGATGGTGTTCAGGCTGCCGCCGTTCAGCGCAAAGATGCCGGCAAACGGAAAGGTCATGGTCAGATTGGCCTGCACCTCCACCACCGGAGCCGGTGAAATCCGGTAGCTTCCGGCTTGGCAGGTCAGGCTGGGGGTGACCGCGGTCACGTTCAGGCTGGGTGGGAACAGCGCATCGCCATCAATGCTCTCACGCACGATGTCCAGCAACTGCGGCTGGTGCGCGGCGACGGAGCCGCCGGTGGAGCAGATGTCCTGCGGCGCCACCCGCGCCAGGTAGCGCGCAGCATCGCGCACGCCGGAGATTGCCGCCTGGTAAGACCACATCATCCGCCCGCCTTCGATGATCACCGCAAAGACCAGCAGCATCAGCGGCAGCATCAGGGCAAACTCCACCAGCACCGCCCCCTCTTCTCCTTTGCGAAAGGCGGCCCAGCGGGCGGCGGTATGTTTTGCCTCCCCCATCCCGCTCACCTGTAGAGCTGCACGACGTCGCGGAAGATGCCCGCATCGCCGGTGCCCCCGGCCCCGCCGCCAGCGCTGCCGACAACTTCGCCCCAGATATTGAGCGTCGGAGGAGAGGTCGTGTGGGTGCCAACCGGCTCAGTCAGGAAGATCTTCACGAATTCCTCAACCGGAACACCGGTGACGGACCCGCTGACCGGATTTGCCGTGCAGTCGATCCCGGCTGCAATGACAACGCGGCGGTTAATGTCAGCGCTTTGATTGGGTGAGCACATAGGGCGGCCGGTTTCATCCAGACCCGAGAGAATAGGATTGCCGGACCCTGGCCCGCCTGCTGCGTTTATCTCTGCCACATAGTATTCAAACCGCGTGGCGGCGGCGGGGTGCGGATCCACACCACCATAGTTTGCGTCCACATATTTGGTCCGGCCCGCCGCCCAGTTCCCATCTCCAAAGCGGGCGCATCCGCCGCTCTCGAAACAGTTGTCCCTGGGCAGCGCCACTGAATCGGCGGCTTCCTCATTGTTGCCGATGCAGCTGCCGCCGCCCTTTGGCTTGCGCCCCTTGATGACATTGGGTGCGGGCGGGTAGTCGGGGTCATTGCGCTTGCCGTTCATGATCGCGTGATACATGTCGAAGCGCACATTGAAGACCGCATCGCGGATGCCGACCTTCTGGCCCGGCTCGATATCGACGCCGCGCTGGCTGAAACACTGGGTAATGCTGCCCTCGGCGCCCAGCAGGCAGGCATCCAGCTGTGCCCCGCTGAGCCCCGCACAGGGGCCATCCTCATCGACCAGCACCTTGCCCGGATCAAGAAAGCCGAAATCCCCAGGTCCCCAAGCAGACCCGTTGCCGCCGGAGCGCAGCAGGATCATCTCGCCGATGCTGGCATCCGCCGAAAAACCCGGCGGCACGCAGAACATCAGCGGGGTGATATCACATGCATACTGGGTAAAGCCGGCCACGGACGATGCCCGCGCCTGTTCGTTCGGGCGGGTTGTTCCGGTCAGCGCAGCAAAGGCCGCGCCGTAATAGGCGCCAACCGTGCTGGGCGTTGCCACGGCACGGACAAAGGCCGCCTCTGCCGGATCGGTGGTCACAGATGTCAGGGCAGCAGTATCGTCTGCGGGCAGCTCGGAAAAAAACGTCAGCGTGTAATCGGTATCGCCGCTCAGCACGCTGCCACCGCTGCCAAAGGTCTTGCGGTCGCTGATCAGATTGGCAGCCGCGGCGCGGGCGCGGATGATGGCATCATCCTTGCCGTCCAGCTCACCGGCTGCGGCCAGCGCCACATTGTCCGTGAACGATTGCAGCTCGCTGCGGGTGATGCCGGTGCGCCCCAAGTCAAAGGACATCGCGGCAATGCCCAGAAGCACCACGAAAGTCAGCCCCCAGGTGACCAGCATGGTGCCGCTGTCTTCCCGAGCAAACTGTCTTATGCGGATATTCAGGATCATGGTCTGGCAAGGCTCCCGGGGCCGCGGCCCTCAGCGGATTTCGGTTTCGGACACTTCGGTGCCGCGGCGGATCAAAACGGTCTTCCGAACAGGCTGTTCGACCTCCTCCTGCTGCGGCCGCAGGTTGCGCAGCACGTCGTTCAGGCTGATCGAGTCCAGCGGCACTTCCTCTGCCGGTGCATCCAGATTGCGCAGGGTCAGGCTCAGCGTGCCGGCCCGCTGCGCCAGCGCCAGGCGCTGGCCCTCGTCCGGGGTCACCTCAACCGTGACGGTGCGGGCCACGCCGGGCGTTTCGGACTCTTCGTTGGCATCCTGGTCCACCCCGATCACCCGGGCGTTCTGCAGAATGGTCACGGTCTTCAGGCCGGCACCGCGGCCCTGGGTCAGCAAGACATCAACGCTGTCACCCGGCGTCACAAAACCGCCCACCGCGGTTTCCGCGCTGACCTTGATGGCCATCGCCCGGTGGTCCGGGCTGAGCGTCTGCACGATGGTCACCTTTTCGCCGAACTTGGAAATCTTCGCAGCCCGGATCAGCTCCCCCTGCGCAATCGCGCGGCGGGCGCGGCGCGGCGGCTGGCCGGGATCCGGCAGCAGCACGTCATAGCTGGTGAATGTGCCTGCGGGCCGCGCTTCGGCCGGCCAGGCGATGGTAGTCAGGGACTGCGCCGTCAGCGCTGTGCCGAAAGCAATATCCTGCGACGCAACGACGACCTCGACCAGCGCCGGGCCTTCTGAACCGCCCGTCACGGCCTGGCCGTCGATGTAATCCTTGGCGACATAGGCGGAGCCGCCCGCCAGGGCCAGCCCGGAAATCATGCTGAGAAGTGATGAAATATTCATGCCAAACATCCTTTCGTCGCTGGCTGACGCAGCAGAAGGACGGTCCCGGCATGTGGTTGACGACTGAGTCCGCAGGCTTCTGCTTCCTGCCATGCTTGCCGCCGCCCTTCTGCCGGGCGGCCTTCAGGCGCACAGGCTCTGCTCCCCCTTGCAGAGCCTGTGCTGCCTTGCTGGCGAAACCCTACTGAGTTGCAGGGCGTTCGCCGGGCATTTCGTTGCCCGCGGCGATCATGCCGCCTTCGACATCCAGCGCCAGGTTGCTCAGGGCAGTCACGCCCAGCGCCACTGCCAGCGCAATGGCAATGCCGTATTCCACCAGCGTCACACCGCGCTCATCACGGCGCAGCTTGGACAGCATCTTTTTCACATATCCAGTCATGTCAGTCTCCCATCAGATAAACACCGGCACGCCGGCGGTTCATATGGCTGCAGCACCATCCGGCACCGGCCTGCATTGACTCTAGCGGGTGCGGAACGCGCAGCGCATCAGCCCGAAAGACCAGAAACACACGTCATGGATGTATTTGTCCCCGGGGCCTTCGCGGGCGGGAGGGGAGTCGTCAGGACAGGGAGTTTGACCGCAGCAGATGCGCTCTGCGCGCTGCCTTACTTGGCCGACGGTGTGCTGCGCGGCACCATCAGCTGCTCCTGCAGGCTCATCGGTGCGGCAGGCGGCTCGTCGAAGTTCAGCCCTGCCTCCAGATGGCGCAGGTGCTCGTCGGCCAGACGGACCAGCTCATCGGTACTGCCGGCCTCCAGCGCATCGACAATCCGGTCGTGCTCATCCTCGGCACAGGAGGAACTGCCGGTGGGGGAGTATAGCCCCAGGATCAGCGTGCTGCGCATGGTCAGCTCCGACAGGAACCGCTCCAGCACCAGATTGCCGGCAATCTGCGCAATCCGCATGTGAAACTGGCGCGAGGCGCGCAGCTCCGCCGGCTTGTCGCCCGCTCTGCGCGCCGCGGCTTCCTCCAGGATATTGCCCCGCAGAAAGGCAATGTCGTCTGGCGAGGCCTGCCCGGAAGCGTGGCGCGCAATGGTTCGTTCGATGGCGCGGCGGGCCTGGAAGATGTCGCGCGCCTCCTTGGGCGAAGGCGTCATCACAAAGGCGCCGCGGTTCGGGCGCAGCTCCACCACTTGCTGCGCCGCCAAGGAGGCCAGCGCCCGGCGCACATTGGCGCGGTTGCAGGAAAACAGATCGCTCAGCGCCTGCTCGCCCAGCTTGGTGCCCGCCGGCAGCCGCTGTTCGGCAATCGCGTCGAGAATCGCATTCACGATCAGATCTTCGGGAGAATCCTTCATGGAGCCTCAAAAAAGTTTTCCTGCGCCGCCGCAACTTAAGGGCCGTCAGAGCGCTTGGCAATGGCGCCGCGGCGTGGCCGGCTTGACGTGTTATCAAATATTGTTAACAATAAATGACAACAAAGGAGGAGCGCATGAAAATCCTGGTCGTCAATCCCAACTCGACCGAGTCGATGACGCGGAAGATCGTCGCGGCCGCGGAGGCCGCTGCCAGCCCCGGTGTCACCATCATGGGTGCCACCGCAGCAGGTGCGCCCGCCAGCATCGAAGGCCATTTCGACGAGGCGATGTCGCTGCCCGGCCTGCTGGCACAGGTGGCGGCGGGCGAGGAGCAGGGCGTGGACGGCATCGTTGTCGCCTGTTTCGACGATCCCGGCATCGGCGCCTGCCGCGAACTGGCCACCGGCCCGGTGCTGGGCATTTGCGAAGCGGCGGTGAAAGCCGCCAGCATGCTGGCAACCTCCTTCACCGTGGTCACCACTCTGCCTCGCGCAGTGCCGGTGATCGAACATCTGGTCCACGGCTACGGCCTCAGCCACCAGTGCCGCCGGGTGCGCTCTGCCGCGATCCCGGTGCTGGCGCTGGAGGAGGAAGGATCAGACGCGCGCCAGAAAATCCGCGCCGAGATCCTGCGCGCCATCGAGGAGGACCATTGCGAAGCGGTGGTGCTGGGCTGTGCCGGCATGGCCGATCTCACGGCATGGCTCAGCCAGGAAACAGGCATTCCCGTCATCGACGGGGTCAGCGCGGCAACGCGGATGATCGAGGCGCTGGCGGGCTGCGGCCTGAAGACCAGCAAGATCAACGCCTATGCGCGCCCCAACCGGAAATAATGGTATCGTCAGGGAGGACAACATGACCATGAACGCAGAACTGGAAGCCGCCAGCCCCGGCGGTGTAACAGAGGACCACAGCAGCAAGGGCATCGGGGAGGAGAGCCTTGCACCGCAGGAAACGCGGATCATGGATCCGTGGTCCTATCTCTTTGCCTGGCTGGGCGGCTGCGTGTCGATCGGCACCTTCACCATCGGCTCCGGCCTGGTGGGCACACTGAACCTGCTGCAAACCTTTGTCGCCATCGCTATCGGCTGCACCGTGATCGGCCTCGCGCTGATGATCAACGGCCAGGCCGGGCACAAATACGGCATCCCCTTCATGGTGCAGGCACGCTCTGCCTTCGGCTTTGCCGGCACCCGCCTCCCCGCGCTGGTGCGTTCCGTTCCCGCCATCGTCTGGTTCGGTTTCCAGAGCTGGATCGGCGCAGGCGCCCTGAACCTCGTCTCCGACACGCTGTTCGGCTACGACAACATCGTGGTGTTCTTCATCGGTTTCCAGCTGCTGCAGATCGGCCTGTCGGTACTGGGCTTTCACGGCATCAAATGGCTGGAGAACATCGGCTCCGTCTTCATCATCGGCTCGCTGGTCTACATGTTCTTCAGCGTGATCAGCAAATACGGCGAGGAAATCTCCGCCAATCTGGTCAATGTCGAAGGCACCTGGGGCGCGCCCTTCTGGGGAGCCACCATGCTGTTCCTGGGCATCTACAGCACCATGATGCTGAACGTCTCCGACTACTCGCGCGAGCTGCGCCGCAACGTCGGCCCGTTCCGCCAGGTGGCGATCTATGCCAACTCGATCCTGCCCGCGACACTGTTTATGGGGCTGATCGGCCTGATGGTCTCCGGCGCCACCGGCGAGGTCGACCCGATCAAGGTGTTCTCCAGCGCCGTCGACAACAAGCCGCTGCTGGTCATCACCCTGCTGTTCATCGCCTTTGCGCAGGTCACCACCAACATCCTGAACAACGTGGTGCCGCCGGCCTACGCACTGATGGATATCTTCAAGATCAAGTTCAAGACCTCCGCCGTTATCGTCGGCCTCTTGGCCTTCGCCACCTTCCCCTGGGAGCTGGTCAAGGATGAATCCGCCGCTGGCCTCAGCCTGTTCATCCAGACCTATTCCGCCTTCCTGGGCCCGATCTTTGCGATCCTGGTGGTGGACTACTTCGTGCTGCGCAAGCAGAAGCTGGATCTGGACAAGCTTTACGATGAAACCGGCCCCTACCAGGGGGTGAACTGGGCCGCGGTCATCGCCATGGGCATCGGGGTTGCAGCAGCGCTGATCTTCTCCGGCATCTCCTGGTACGCCAGCCTGCTGCCCGCCGGTGTCTCCTACTACCTGCTGATGCAGCACTTGCCGGCCGCCAAACGGTTCCTGGACTGACCGCAAGGCACCAGGCAAATGGAAAGCCCCGCCGATGGCGGGGCTTTTCCTGTGCGCCGAAATGCCGGATCAGACAGCCGCCTTCACCGCGGCAATCACGATATCGAGCGCCCGGTCCAGATCCTCGCGGGAGATGGTCAGCGGCGGCGACAGGGTCAGCACGCTGCCCTGGCTGATCTTGTAGCTGAGGCCAGCCTCAAGGCAGGCATAATAGATCTGCTCTGCCTTGGTGATGCCGGGTGCCATGGTCTGGCGGTCCTCGACAATCTCCACCCCGAACATCAGCCCGCGGCCGCGGATGTCGCCGACGATGGCCACCTGGCCCAGCGCATCGCGCAGCCGCTCCAGCGCGTGGCGTCCCAGCTCGGCAGCACGTTCCACCAGCCCTTCCTCCTCGAGGATCTGAAGCGTCGTCAGGGCGGCGCGGGCAGTCACCGGGTTTTTCTCATGCGTGTAATGGCCGATGGCGAAATCTCCGCAGACATCCAGATCGCGCCGCGCCACGCAGGCAGCGATGGGCAGAATGCCGCCACCCAGCGATTTGCCCAGCGTCAGGATGTCCGGCACGATCCCGTCATGCTGGAAGGAGAACATCTGCCCGGTCTTGCCCAGCCCGGTGGGGATCTCATCCAGGATCAGCAGCACGCCATGCTTGTCGCAGATCTCGCGCACCGATTTCCAGAACCCCGGCGGCGGCACATTCGGGACCGCACGCATCGCCTCGGCGATGAAGGCGCAATAGTCGCCGTCGCGGCCCAGCACATAGTCGATCATCCGCGCGCAGGCCTCGGCGCTGGCCTCCAGCGACTTGTGGCCATAGGCGCAGTTTGACGGGCTGAACGGCGCCACATGCTCCGTTCCCGGCAGCAAGGGCCCTGCGATATGGCTGCGGAAGGTGGCCTCCCCCCCGACCGAAGCGGCCCCGAAACCCGCGCCATGAAAAGCGTCCCAGAAGCTGAGCGTCTTGAACCGACCGGTGGCGGCGCGGGCGATTTTCAGCGCCACCTCGTTGGCGTCGGATCCGCCGGTGGTGAACAGGGTCTTGCCCAGATCGCCGGGGGTGATTGCCGCCAGCTTCTCTGCCAATTCCACTGCGGGTTCATTGGTGAAGCGGCGCGGTGCAAAGGGCAGGTCGTCCAGTTGCTGCTTGATCGCGGCGACCAGCTTGGGGTGGCCATAGCCCAGATGGTGCACAGAGTTGCCGTGGAAATCCATGTAGCGGCGGCCGTCCATATCCTCGATCCAGATACCCTCGGCCTTGGCGATGGTGCTGACGCAGGGGCTGGACAGGCTCTGGTGCAGGAAGGCATCCGCATCCCGCTCCAGCAGCGGTGCGGAATTGGGGCCGATGGATGTTTTCAGCCAGGCCTTGCGGGCCTCGGACGTGTTGGATTCACCTTCCGTATGGACGAGCATGTGGTGCCTCCGTTCAGGGGGTCAAAAGAGAAAGCTAAAAAGGCCGGGGCCAGGTGGAGCCAGCCCCGGCGGGCCGGTGTTATTCCGGCCAGGGGAGTGAATAGGTCTTCACGTTGGTGAAGAATTTCATCGCCTCGATCACACCTTCCTTGACGCCATTGCCCGAGTCCTTGATGCCGCCGAAAGGGGACATCTCGATCCGGTAGCCGGGCTGCTCCCAAATGTTGCAGGTGCCCACGTCCAGACCGTTAATATAGGCAATTGCCCGGTTCAGGTCGTTGGTGCAGACACCCGAGGACAAGCCGAACTCGGTCGAGTTGGAGATCCGCATTACTTCGGCATCATCATCCGGCACCCGGACGATGGGCACGATCGGGCCAAAGGTCTCCTCCATCACCAACTCGCTGTTGTGCGGCACCTTGTCGACCACGATCGGCGGCAGCAGCGCGCCCTGGCGGCCAGGGTGGTAGAGGATCTCGGCCCCCTCGGCCTCAGCCATATAGACGCGTTTCTCGAACAGCTCCGCCGCCTTGTCGTGGATGACGCAGCCGAGTTCCGTCTCGGGATCCTGCGGATCGCCGAACTTGATCTTCTTGGCTTTTTCCAGAACCAGCGGCACGAAGCGCTCCGCGACACTTTCCTGCACCAGGATGCGCTTGATCGCGGTGCAGCGCTGGCCGGAGTTGCCGGTGGCGCCCGCCACGGCAATGGTGGCCGCCTTTTCCAGATCGGCATCGGACAGATCATTCAGCACGATCAACGGATCGTTGCCGCCCAGTTCCAGCGCCTGGCGCTTGTAGACGCCCTTTTCGGCAATCATCTTGCCCACCGGCACACCGCCGGTGAAGGTGATGATGTCGATGTTTTCATTGGTGATCATCTCGTCGCCAATGTCCTTGGGCCAGCCCGTGACCACCTGGAACATCTCCGGCGGCAGCCCCGCTTCGTACAGGATATCGGCCAGCGCAATGCAGGTCAGCGGCGTCAGTTCGGTCGGCTTACAGACCATGCAGTTGTTGGTGGCAATGGCAGGCGCGATCTTGTGGCTGACCATGTTCAAAGGGTGGTTAAACGGGGTGATCGCCGAGATCGCCTTGACCGGTTCGCGCTTGGTGAAGATCTTGCGCGCCTTGCCGTTGTGCGTCAGATCGCAGGAAAAGATCTCGCCATCGTCCTTCAGCGCCTCGGCAGCGGCAAACTGATAGACGTCCTGGGCGCGCTTGGTCTCATAGATCGCGTGCTGGTGGCAGATGCCCAGCTCCAGCGTCAGCCATTTGGCCAGCCACTCGCGCTTCTCGCCGATCAGCTCCCCTGCCCGCTGCAGGATCTGGCTGCGCTCGTAGCGGGTCAGCTTGGGCGTATAGTTCGCGGCAATCTCAAACGCCTTGCGGGCGTGCTCGGCCTGACCGGCCGGCACATGGCCCACCACCTCGTTGGTATAGGGGTAGAGAACCGGCACGGTTTCCTCGGTAAAGACCACCTCGCCGCCGATGCGCATGCCCTCGTTGCGGATTTCGGTATCGCTCATCGCCTGATCCTTCATGGTTACAGCGCCGCCGCCTGCGCGGCATAGAAAAACGCATCAAAGTTGCGCAGCACCGGGCGCTCCGGCAGCGGCAGGACGCGGTTGCAGATGAAGGGTACCTCCTGTTCGGTCAGCCCGCCATGGCTGCGCAGCGGTTCATTGAGTGCGGCCAGATCGTGGCGGTGCTCAGACGTGCCGATGCAGATGTTCTCGCCCGAAACCAGGATGATGTCGCCGATCCGGTCGGCGGGCAGCTCGAACCGGGCCACCGCCTCCTCGCGGGTCAGCACATCGGTAATCGCGTCATAACCCGCGAGCCGCTCCATGATCTCCGCCCGGTCCGCGCCCTCTGGCAAGTAGCAGGTGGCAAAGGAGCCGAGCGCGCCGTGATGCACCACGTAGGGGTCGGTGATCGGCAGGATCACCCGGGCCTGGCCCTCGCCCAGCCAGTCATCCATCAGGTCCTGCACATAGATCACGCTGGGGGAGCCGTCGGCGTGGTGCTTGGGCTTCATGCCGTGGTCGGCGGTCACCACGATGGCAGCGCCCAGTGCATCCAGTTCGGTCAGATACTTGTCAAACATCGCATAGAAGGCCTTGGCCTCCGCCTGATCGGGGCTGTACTTGTGCTGCACATAGTCGGTGGTGGTCAGATACATCACATCCGGCGCCCATTCCTTCAGCAGCTTCACACCGGCGGCAAAGACAAACTCGCTGAGTTCAGCCGAGTAGACCTCCGGCTGCGCCATGCCCAGCCACTCGCTGGCTTTCTCCTGTCCGTGCTCGGCTGCGGTCGAAGTGTCGGATTTTTCTGCAGAGAAGCACTTGGCTCGGTCGTCGCCGAACTCCAGGCCTGCCCCCAAGAGCGCTCGCAGCTTGTCCTTGGCAGTGACCACGGCCACCCGCGCGCCAGCGTCATAGAACGCCTTGAACACCGTCGGCGCCCGCAAAAAGCGCACGTCGTTCATCATCACCTCTTCGCCGGTGTCCGGGTCGATCAGGTAGTTGCCGCAGATCCCGTGCACCACCGGCGGACGGCCTGTCGCAATCGACAGGTTGTTGGGGTTGGTGAACGAGGGCACCACCGAATGCGCCAGCCGGTCGGTGCCGTCCGCGCGCATCCGCTTGAGCGTGGGCATCAGACCGTCAGCAATTGCCTTGTCCAGATACTCCGGCTCGCAGCCGTCCAGACAGATGGCAATCGCGCAGGTCTTGGGCACATCATAGGCGCGGCCGTTTGCCACGACGGGGGATTGAATGGTCATATGTCGAAGTCCTTTATGTCTCAGGCAGCCAGTTTGGCGCGTTCTTCCAGCGCCGCGGCGGGCGGGGCCGCGCTGGCGACGCCCATTTCGGCAAGTGTTTCCTTGGCGGCAGACACGACCTGCCGCATCACGTGTTCATCCATCTGCCCAATGCAGCCGACGCGGAAACTGTCCACAACTGTCAGTTTGCCCGGGTAGATGATAAAGCCCTTTTCCTTCATCAGATCGTAGAAGCGGTCGAAGACGAAATTCGCATCCGCAGGGCAAAAGAATGTGACGATGATGGGCGACAGCCAGCGGTTCTGCAGCAGCGTCTCGAACCCCAGATCGCGCATGCCAGCAACCATCACATCGCGGTTGCGGGTATAGCGGCCGCCGCGCCCCGCGACGCCGCCTTCAGCCTCATGCGCCTTGAGCGCCTCAAGGAAAGCCGCAACCACATGGGTCGGCGGGGTGAACCGCCATTGGCCGGTCTTTTCCATATGCGCCCATTGCGCATGCACATCCAGGGACAGCGAATGGCTGTTGCCCCTGGCGGCTTCCAGCTCCGCCTTGCGGGCAATGACAAAGCCGAAGCCCGGCACGCCCTCAATGCATTTGTTGGCCGAGGACACCATCGCTTCATAGCGGATCTGCGACGGCTGCAGTTCAATGGCGCCAAACGCTGACATCGAATCGATCAGCAGCTTGCGGCCCGCGGCATAGACGGCCTCGGAAATCTCCTCCACCGGGTTCAGGATGCCCGAGGAGGTTTCGCAGTGGATCGCCACCACATGGGTGATCGACGGATCATTTGCCAGGATCTGCGCCACTTCATCGCCGCGCGGCGGCAGGTAATCGCCCTTGTCCAGCAGCTGATAGGCGCGGCCCAGGTATTGCAGCGTCTGCGCCGAGCGCAGCCCGTAGGCGCCATTGGCCAGCACCAGCGCCTTACCGTCCCGCGGCACAAAGGACGCCAGCATCGCCTCCACCGCAAAGCTGCCGGAGCCCTGCATCGGCACGCAGTCATATTCGCCAGCCCCCTCCCCCAACAGCGCCAGCAGGCGGCTGCGCATGTCGCGGGTCATGGCGCGGAAGTCGTCGTCCCAGCTGCCCCAGTCCCGCAGCATGGCTTGTTTCACCTCATAGGATGTGGTCAGCGGCCCAGGGGTCAGGAGGTAAGGTTCGCCTAGAAAAGGCGGGTCAATCTGCGGTGCGGAAGCGGTCATTGCCTGTCTCCAATGCATGGTTCGAGAGCATGATTGCGCCAGCCTCAATCATATGTAAAATTGCAAAAAACAATTCAATGATAGGCCATGCCTATACAAAGTCACAGGGACGGATCATGCGCCATTCACAGCTCAAGGCCTTTCACCACGTGGCCCTCCTGGGCGGCTTTTCCCGCGCTGCAGAGGCGCTGCGCCTGACCCAGCCCGCAGTCTCCGAACAGGTCCGCAAGCTGGAACAGGACCACGATCTGCTGCTGTTCCGGCGCGAGAAGAAGCGGGTGTTCCTGACAGAAGCGGGCGAGGAGCTGCTGCATCTGACCAAGCAGTATTTCGAGGTCGAAACCCAGATCGGGGACTATCTGTCAGCCACCCGCGCCGCGGTGGAAGGGGAACTGCGCATCATCGCGGACTCCGCCCAGCACATGACCGGTTTCCTGGGCCCGTTCCAGAAACGCTATCCGAATGTCGTGATCTCTCTGCGGGCCGGAAACACTGGTGAAATCATTGACGAGCTGCGCGCCTATAATGCCGAAATCGGCGTGGCCGGCAGCCTGTCTCCGGGCAAGGACATGAGCGTGCTGAACCTCGGCGCCACCGGCATCGTCGCCTTTGCCGCCCGCGGACTGCTGATGGCTTCGCAAACGGCTCTCTCGTTCCAGGAACTGGCGCAGCTTCCGCTGGTCTTCCGCGAGGAAGGCTCAAAGACCCGTGAGAAAGTGGAGATGGCCGCCCGCGAACACGGCATCCGCCTGAAGCCCGCGATCGTCGCCGAAGGCCGCGAGGCCGTGCGTGAGCTTGTGGCCTCCGGTGCCGGCATCGGGTTTGTCTCCGAGGCCGAGTTCGGCCATGACAACCGCCTGGTCAAATACGGCCTGCGCGATGCGGATCTGGAGATGAGCGAAAGCATCATCTACCTGACCCAGCGCCGCGACGTCCGGGTGATCCGCGCCTTTATGGAGTTTGCCAAAAGTGTTCAGGCCGATAGGGATACCCTGCAAAACACTGTGCACCCAGGCTGAAGACAAGGACATCGGCCGTTCACCCCGGGCAGCACGTCAGCACAAGGGTTTATGAGGCATCGCCTGAAATTTTAGTGTCGGGCGACACATAGTTTTTCCTTTTTGGGGAACTTGGTTGTTTGATTTTAAAGAGAAATATTTACAGCCGACGCAGCAATGTTACCTTTTGCGACTCGTAAGTTTTCCTTCGGCGGAAGCAGACATTCGTGCCGCGCGCGGCGAAATCGGGCTTCGAGCCCGATGTATCAATTCAATGTGCCTAAATCTAGTTCGATAGTGGCAGCGGGTATGAGTTTTCCAAGGTCTATTTCGGACACCATAACAACTAGCACGTCCGCAGGGCCTGACTGTTGACGGCGCTTAATAAAAGCTTCTCCAACAAAGATTATTGAGCCCTGGTTTTCGATTTCACACCTTATGGTATAGCTTTGATCTAGGGTGAGTTTTTCGAGGATGCTCTGTGGGAAGTCGCGTGGCCAAATCAAATATTGATCTGATGTACAGCCGTGCCCGGACAAGAAAACGCTTTCTTCAATTTCTAACCGCATCGCGACGTTCCCTCAGGGCAAATAGCTACAGACTTTCCTTACTATGGTTCAAATTTTGAACGGCAGCAAAGCTCAACTCAGCCCCCTCTCCTATTCGTTAGTAGTATTTGAATGACGGCGTTACGCAGTTCACGGCTCGCTGCACGAGCGAGGAGGCGTAAGCTGACCAATGACTGGTGAGGGCTCTCTGCCGCCATGCGGCGGCACAGCACCGAAAATCCAGCAGCAGCCTACCCCAGGCAAGTTGTGATCGCTCGAGCCAGCCCAAAGCGGTCCCATACCTGGTCACCAGCC
Source organism: Leisingera sp. ANG-M6 (assembly GCF_000813905.1). Classification (NCBI taxonomy): domain Bacteria; kingdom Pseudomonadati; phylum Pseudomonadota; class Alphaproteobacteria; order Rhodobacterales; family Roseobacteraceae; genus Leisingera; species Leisingera sp. ANG-M6. The sequence continues at coordinate 108,873 of NZ_JWLG01000013.1, read as the reverse complement.
AGGCGGGCTAGCATATGCAGATCGGGCGGTATGCGGACTTTCTCCGCAAGTGCGAGATCTTGTGGTGCCATCGGTGGAAGCTGACACTCCAGCGACCATTTGGGCCAGTTGGTTTCTGCACCGCCGCAAGGCGGCAACGAGCCCGAGGCGGTCATTGCTATGTCTCGCTGCGCGCGCTCGCAGCGAGAAAATCGCTGCATCAGCTTTGTTCATGGCGCTGTAAGGCGGATGGAAAACCGGTCATTGGTGCAAGGCGCAGCAAAGATTGAGGCGGCAACTCATAGGTTGCTGGACAGTCCGGCCATTCACCGCATATGAAAATGGCCGGACTTGCCCCGCTGGATCCTGATACTGCCGCCTGAAGCCCTATTAGGTTCAGCCTGCCCGGCCAATCGCCTTGCGCGCTGCCACCAAGCCGTCGCTGCCAGTCATCGAACAGCAAACGCTGGCAAGGGTGCGCGGCTGCTCATAGGGCCAGGGCATACCGCGATGCAGCGTTGCCCTTTGGTCCCACATGAGAACATCGCCAACCTGCCACCGGTGAGAATACACGAACTGCGGCTGGGTGCAGAAGGCGATCAGCTCATCCACGAGCGCATCGCCTTCCGCCGGGCTAAGCCCTTCCACCTCGAACACATGCGATGCAATATACAGCGCCTCCTGCCCGTTGACGGGATTTGCCCAGACCGCAGGCCACCTTTGCGCGGGCCATTTGTTGAACATGGGAAGATTGGCCAGTTCCATCGAAATCCGCTCTCGCGACCGGCGGTAGTTGTGACCCAGGATCCGTCCTTTGATCCGCTGTCTGAGATCCTCGGGCATCGCAGCCCAGGCCGCGCGGGTGGAGGCTAGCTCTGTCTGGCCGCCCTCTGTTGTCACAACCTTGGCCGCCAGGATGTTGCACAGCGAAGGAACCGGCATGAAGGTGGAATCGATATGCCACTGCTGGTTTGCTTTCAGATGCAGAGTGTGCAGGTCCATTTCCCCTGTGACGCCCGCGTCCGTTTCATTGGATACCAGCGACACCTCCGGCGCCGCACCCGGCTGCCGCTCATCCTTTTTCCGGTCCTCAATGGGGCCGAACATCTGTGCCAGCCGCAGGTGATCTTCCGGCGGCAGCGACTGGTTGCGAAACAGCAGCGCAGAGTGATCTTCGAAAAGCTTCCGCAGTTCGGGGTAATCCTTCTCTGCTGAGGTCTTTGAAAGATCGAAGTTATGAACGACGACGCCAAAGCTGTCTGTCAAAGGGCTGATTTCGAGTGAGAGCGGCATTATCTGCTCCTGTGCTTGCATCTGCTGACAGTATCCTACGAAAGAATTCCAGCAAATAAACTTGCTAATTCTGCATGCCTCTCATAGCTTTTCGTTATGCAAGGCCGTTTCCGACGTACCCAGCACCTGCTCAATGCGCTTCCTGTTCTTGAGGCATCCGTGCGGCTTGGCAGCTTCACGAAGGCCGGCGAGCATCTGGGCCTCAGCCAGCCTGCCGTCAGCCGCCATATCGCCAATCTGGAGGATCAGCTCGGGGTGCAGCTCTTTGCCCGGAAACACAACAAGCTGACGGTGACCAGACAGGGCCGGGATCTGGCGAATGCGGTGAACCTGGGCCTGTCGCATATCGATGCAGCCATCCGCAAAACAGCTGGAACCGCCGGTACCGGTGGCCTGCGCCTAGCCTGCACTCAGAGCTTTGCCAACTGCTGGCTGCTCCCCCGGTTTTCTAGTTTGAGGCACGCGATGGGGGATGTGCAGGTGAGTCTTGCGGTGTCCCATTGGCTGGATGACATCGACCCTGACAGTGTCGATATGATCGCCCACTGGCGGCCGCAGGGCTGGGCCGGATGGCCGCGAAGGCAGCTGTTTGAGGAGGTGACATTTCCGGTGTGCTCCCAGGAATATCTGGATCGCAATCCTGCGCTCCAGAACGCCTCGGAGGATCCATCAGTGTTGATCCGACCGGATCTTTTGCACTATGAGGAACGTGCAATGGAGTTCGCAGGCTGGCCCGAATGGTTTGCCGCCTCCGGCATCGGCTACACCGCTCCGGATCAGGTGTTCCGCTACCCCAGCTACCAGTTCATGTTGCAGGCGGCGGCAGATGGTGCCGGGGTCGCATTGGCTTGGCAGCACCTGGCTGCAGACAAGGTTGATTCCGGCGAACTGGTGCAAATCGGGCGGGGCCTTCACCGGAACGGTGCTGGCTACTTTCTGGAATACCGGGACACAGGAAGCACTGCGCGTTTTCAGCAGAGGCTGCTGGACTGGTTCGTCGCCGAGGCAGGCAGGTAATCGGACTTAGCCGTTGCCGCTGAATAAGAGCAAAACCAACCGCGAAGGAACACTTTCGGCAAAATCGTTTTAGGGCTCAGACCGGCCCAATGCATCCGCGGCGTTTCCCAAAGAACACGCAACCGGACAACGGCCATTCAAATCACCAGTAAACTGGGGCGTCAGCGCGGTGCTGATGTCTGGGCTTGGCGGGAGGATTGGAGGGAGCACTATGCCAAGAGTCCAACTTCCCGCTGTCACCCCGAAACGAAGAGCCTGGAACAAGGGCCGGATCATCGGCCAGAAACGACCACTGTTGCCGAAACAGGTCTGGGCGATCCGAGCGCGGCTCGAAATGACGGGCAACCTGCGCGATCTTGCGCTGTTCAATGTTGCAATTGATAGCAAGCTTCGCGGATGCGATCTGGTGAAATTGGCTGTAACCGACCTGGTGAGGGATGATCGCGTTCGCGAAAGAGTGTCCGTGATCCAGAGCAAAACCAAGCGGCCCGTTCAGTTCGAACTCTCTGAAAACACTCGGGATACCATTGCCGCATGGATCAAGTCGCCGGGAATGATCGGCTGCCGCTTCATGTTTCCCAGCCGGTTTCACGACCGCCCGCATATCTCAACGCGCCAATATGGCCGGCTTGTGCGGGATTGGGTGGCGGCGATCGGGCTGGAGCCCAGCGGATACGGCACCCATTCGCTGCGCCGGACCAAAGCAGCGGAAATCTACCGCAAAACCGGAAATCTCAGGGCAGTTCAACTCCTGCTCGGGCACACAAAGGTTGACAGCACCGTCAGATACCTTGGCGTCGAACTTGAAGATGCACTGAGCATCGCCGAGCAAATCGACATTTGAACCACGTTGGCGGGCGGCTCTTGCCGTTCGCCAGCCCGGACCGAACCTGCGTTCGCGCCGCAGCAGTGGGCCGGGTCGAGTCCATCTCGGATGGTTTCGAACTTTCACAGCACGCGCTGCAGCACGAAATTCGCAGCAACTGCGTCGATGCCCTCGCCGCCGCGGGGATAGAAAAACAGCCCTCCGCGCAACAGAGACTTCACTCCGATGTCTGCTTCAAGCTGTTAGAAGGCTTCATTTTGCTACGGCTAGAAGCCGGCACTCAAGATGGTAGAATACGGACTATTCGTTGCAAAAATGGAGTTGCGGACGAATTCGGGCACTTCGGAATTGCCGCTCTTGTAGGCTCCGCACTGCTGCAGAACCTTCCGAAGATCCGGTGACTTGCCGAGATACTCCCAGACCACGCGGGTGCCATACAGCATGTGCCCGCCTTCCGGTTCGATGCCTTGGAGCAGCCCCGGAAGAAACGACGGCTCTTCGTAGTCCGACGAAATCAGGGCAGTGGTCCACATGCCGCTGCCTTGGCCCTGCTCGCGGCTGGTTATGAAGATCCGCCTGTGCGCCTCGAACACAAGGCCTGAGTGCTTCAGCGTTGACGGAACAGCAAACTCATCATCTTCATACCGCTCTAGTTCCTTGGAAAACCATTCCTGCCCGTTGCCAAAAATGCGCCCAACGCTTTTGAGCAGGTAGTTCTTCGATGGATCCGGGCTCATGTAGATGTGGTAGTATCCCGAATGGCGTTCCAGCAGGGCAGTATTGCAGCGGTCGCGGCGGAGGACCTTCTCCATTTGCGCAGCCAGCGGATCCTCGGAGCGGTTCAGAACCGGCGGGCGCAAGCGGACCAGTTTGGCGAAGGCAGAATGCTCTTGCAGGATCTCGGCCTCATCCACTCCAAAAAAGTCGCAGATCCGGCGCAGGGTTGCCAGAGACGGCGCCGTCTGGCCAGTGAGGTATTTGTTAAACTGCTGCCGGTTGATGCCGATTCGACGGCATACATCGGACACAGAACGGCCATAGCTGCACAGCAGCCGGAGGTTGGCGGAGAGACGGGTTTCAGACATGTTTTTATGCTAAATTATGCTCTTTAGCTTCGTCCAGCTTAATTTTTGGAGCCTGACAGTGCGTGATTTGCGGGCCGGCTGCCCTCTAGACTGATGGAAAAGATGCCAACAGACGGAGAGGAAAATGACCCAAACTGCCAAAGACCGGGCCAAGCGTGCATCCGCATGTGCCAGCACAGCCGCCGCATTATGGGCTGCTGCAGCGGGGGCCGCCCAGGCCGAAACCCTCCGCATAGCGGTGGCTGCAGATCCGGGATACCTGGACCCGGCCTATTGGGGGTCCAGCTCGGAGCAGTTGCTGATCGACAATCTTTATCCGCGGCTGGCCAAATATGCGGCGGGCGACAGCTGGCAGGCCGAACTGGATGCTGCCAAGTCGGTTGATCTTTCGGACCCGCAGCACATCGCGTTTGAGCTGAAGCCCGGCATCATGTGGTCCGGCGGCTTTGGCGAGTTGACTGCGGAGGACGTGGAATACTCCTTTGAACGCCATCTGGATCCGGATCTGGAGTCCGGCGTTTCCGCGGAGTTTTCCCTGCTGGAAGATGTTGAAGTCACCGGAAAATACACCGGCATCATTCATCTGAGCGCGCCGTCGCCTGCGTTCTGGAGCGCGACACTATCCTACACTTCGGGTGCGATCATCTCCAAGGCGGCAGCCGAGGCTTCGGAGGGATATTTCGAGGCCACCCCGGTCGCAACTGCGGGCCCTTACAGGTTCAAGTCGCATGAGCCGGGCCAGCCCTTCATGCTGGAGAAAGACCCGGACTGGAGCGGCGCGACGGCCGAGTTCGAGGAAGTGGCCATCATCGCAATTGCCGATGACAACGCCGCCCGGGTGGCCTTTGACGCGGGCGAGATAGACTACACCTATGCCGCTTCGGCGCTGGAGTATGACAACTGGTCCAAGAGTTCCGGCAACACCGAACTGCGGTCTTCGCTTGATCCGCTGTGGATGGGCATTTCGGAGACCTACGAGGGGCTGTCGGATATCCGCGTACGCCAGGCCATCCAGAAGGCCGTGGATGTGCCCACCATTCTAGCAGCGATCTCGAACGGGCGGGCGGATCACGCCACCGGTATCGTGGCGCCGGGGCTGCTGGGCTACCGCGATGCCGCGCCAAAGCAGCGGGATGTCGAGGGCGCCCGGGCGCTGATTGCCGAGGCGGGGGCCGAAGGAACCGTGCTGCGGCTGGATTTCGTCAACACCGCCAACCGCGCCACCATTGCCCAGATCGTCCAGGCCAACCTGGCCGAGATCGGGCTGATTGTTGAGCTGAATGGCCAGGATGAGGGCACCTTCTGGAGCGTTGATGAAGCCCGCGCGGCGGATCTGCAGCTGCATGTGAAGTCCTGGACCGGCAATCCCGACGGCATCTACACCATGCAGTATTTCACCTCTGACCAGGTTGGCGTCTGGAACTGGGAAGGCCTCAGCAGCCCGGAGTATGACGCCCTGGTCGAGCAGGCGCGCCGCAGCACCGATGAGCAAGAGCGCGGCCGGCTCTACGCCAAGATGCAGGACCTGATGGTGGAGTCCGGCAACTTCCTGTTCCTGACCAATGAGCCGCTGACCATTCTGTGGAATGACAAAGTGGTTCCGGCAGTGCTGCCCGACGGCCGCCCGGTTTTTGCCGGCTTCAAGAAGGCCGCGGACTGATCTCCCTCCTGCCGGGCGGCGGCCCCGTGCCCCGCCCGGATCTTTCTTCCGAGGAAATTCCAATATGCTTGGCTATATCTTCCGCCGCACCTGTCTTGGGGTGGTTGTTCTGGTCCTGGCGGTCTCGTCGCTCTATGTGCTGGTGCAGCTGGCTCCGGGTGATCCGGCCAGCGCCATGCTGGGGCCGCGGGCCACTCCGGCGATCAAGGCTGAGTTTGCCGAGCGGCTGGGGCTGGACCGGCCGATGCCGGTGCAGATCGTGAAATACCTGGGCGCGGTTGCGCAGGGCGATCTGGGCACCGACCTGCGCAGCCGCCTGCCGGTCAGAGACGTGCTGCTGGCGCATCTTCCGCATACGGTGCAGCTGGTAGCAGCTGCGATGCTGCTGGCGGCGGGGCTTGGCATCCCGCTGGGCTGCCTGGCGGCGGTGCGCCGCAACGGTCTGTTCGACCGGCTGATCGGAGTGCTGTCGGTCAGCGTGATCGCGGTGCCATCAGTCATCATCGCGATCTATGGCATGCTGCTGTTTTCGGCGCGCTTAGGCTGGCTGCCGGCAATCGGCGCAGGCGAGGGCGGCTTCTGGTCGACGCTGCATCACCTGATCATGCCCGCAATAGCGGTTGGCATCGGCTGGGTCGGCTATCTGGCCCGGCTGGTGCGGGCCTCGATGATCGAGGTGCTGTCGGCCAACTATATCCGCAATGCCCGTTCCTTCGGGCTGACCGAGCCGCGCATTATCTGTCGTTATGCGCTGCGGGTGGCGGTGGCGCCGACCATCACGGTGCTGGGCGTCGGCGTCGGCTATATGCTGGGCAGTGCGGTTTTTGCCGAGATCGTCTTTGCCCGCCCGGGCATCGGCAAGCTGATGTATGACGCGGTGATCCTGCGCAACTATCCGGTGACGCTGGGCGCGGTGCTGGCCTCCAGCGCGCTGCTGATCGCGGCAACCACCGCCGCCGACATTCTCAACGCCATCATCGATCCCCGTTTCAAGGAGGGCCAGGAGCAATGACCGCGGCTGATATTCAACCTGTTGCCAGGCCGGTGCGCTCCAGCGGCTTTGTCCGGCTGATGCAAGACCCGATGGGCATGTTCGGGCTGCTGCTCGCGGTGCTGCTGATCCTCTCTGCTGTGCTGGCGCCGTGGATTGCGCCTTACGGTCCCAATGCCATGGACATCCCCTCCAAGCTGCAGGGGCCAAGCGCCGCCCATTGGCTGGGCACCGACCAGCTGGGCCGCGATGTGCTGTCCCGCGCGCTTTACGGCGGCCGGATCGCGCTGAGCGTGGCGCTGGTGTCCACCGCACTGTCGGTGATCCTCGGCGGCATCCTGGGGATGGCGGCGGCGATGGGGCCGCGCTGGCTGGATTATGTGCTGACCCTGGGATTCGACACCGTGCGTGCCTATCCGGTGATCATCCTGGCGCTGGCCATCGGCCCGATCTTCGGCGGCGGCATGGTGGTGCTGGTCGGCCTGCTGGTGGCGACCTCGGTGCCCTATTACGGGCGGATCATGCGGGCCTCGGTGATGGCGCAGGCCAATGCCGAATATGTCGAGGCGCTGCGGGCAATGGGCGCCAGCCGCGTGCGCATCGTGGCGCGCCACATCCTGCCCAATGTGATCGGCCCGGTGCTGATCGTCGCTTCGATGGACATTCCAACCTTCATTGCCGCCGAGGCTGGCCTCAGCTTCCTGGGCGTGGGGGTCAAGCCGCCTGCCTCCAGCTGGGGTCTGATGCTGCAGGACGGCTTCGACTTCGTCGGCCACACCCCGTGGCTGGTGGTGGCGGGGGGCATTCCGCTGGTGCTGGCAACGCTGGGCTTCACCTTCCTGGGCGAAGCGCTGCGCGATGCCTTTGACCCGAAACTTGGCGGAAAGGGCTGAGCCATGGCGGATACGCTTCTGGAGGTTTGCGAGCTCGCGGTGCGCTTTGGCCCCGTTCAGGCGGTGAAATGGGCCTCGTTCTCGCTGCGGCGCGGCCAGACCCTGGGCATTGTCGGCGAGAGCGGCTCGGGCAAATCCACCCTTTTGTGGGCGCTGACCCGGCTGCTGCCGGATGCGGCCACGCTGAATTCGGGCGAAGTCTGGTTTGACGGCGAGGATCTGCTGCGCTTGCAGCCCGCACGGATGCGGGCGCTGCGCGGCACCCGGATCTCTTATATCTCGCAGGACCCGATGACCTCATTGGCGCCGGGGCTGACCATCGGCCGGCAGATGACCGATCTTCTGTACCGCGAGCCCTGGTCCAAGCGTGAGAAATGGCAGCGTGCCATTGATGCGCTGGACTGGGTCAGCCTGCCGGACCCGGCGGCGCGGATGAATATGTACCCGCATGAGCTGTCAGGCGGCCAGCGCCAACGGGTGTCCATCGCCATGGCGCTGATGCTGGGGCCGGATCTGGTGCTGGCGGATGAGCCGACCACCGCGCTGGACCCGACGCTGGAGGTGGAGATCCTGGAGCTGTTGCGGCGGCTCCAGCGGGAGACTGGCTGCGCTATCATCTTTGTGACCCACCATCTGGGGGTTGTGGCGTCGCTTTGCGACGAGGTGCTGGTGATGAAGTCCGGCGATATCCGCGAGGCTGGGCCAGTGCAGGATGTGTTCAGCGGTCCGCAGGATGACTACACCAAGGCCCTGCTGCGCTGCGATCCGGCACAGATCGAAACACCGACCCGGCGGCTGCCCACAATGAGCGAGGCGCTGGAGCATCCCGTGCAGATCGTGCAAGGCCCGCCACAGCGGATCGGCGCGGAAGACGCGCCGGTTCTGCGGGTCGAGGATCTGTCGGTCACTTTCACCCGCTCGGGCCTGCTGCCGCCGGCCTTGGGCGGTTGGAGCGAGGAGATCCCGGCGGTCCGCAACGTGAGTTTTGAAATCCGCAGCGGCGAAACGCTGGCGCTGATCGGCGAGAGCGGCTCGGGCAAGACCACGGTGGCGCGCTCCATCATGGGGCTGGTGCGCCCTGACAGCGGCAGGATCACCTTGAATGGCAGCGAACTGACTGGGGCGGATGCCGCAGGCTGGAGCCGCGCGCGCGAGCAGGTTGCGATGATGTTCCAGGACCCGGCCGGATCGCTGTCCCCCCGGGCAACTATCGCTGATCAGGTGGTTGAGCCGCTGATCGTGCATGGCCGCCGTTCGGAAGCAACCCGTGCCCGTGCCGTTGAACTGCTGACCCAGGCCGGGCTTGGCGAAGCCTATGCCGACCGCTTTCCGCATGAGCTGTCGGGCGGCCAGGCGCGCCGCGCGGGCGTGGCCCGGGCGCTGGCGCTCTCACCTTCACTGGTAGTCGCGGATGAGCCCACCGCCGGGCTGGACGTCTCGGTCCAGGGAGAGGTGGTGAACCTGATGAACGCGCTGCAGGAGCAGATGGGCCTGTCGATCCTGCTGATCACTCACAACATGAGCGTCGTCCGCCATGCCGCCGACCGCATGATCGTCATGCTGAAGGGCGAGCTGGTCGAGACCGGCCCCACCGCCCGGCTCTTTGCCGGAGCCGGCCACGACTACACCCGAAGCCTGATCGCGGCGTCTTACCACGCCCTGCCGGACCAACAGACACCCAACCAAGAGAGAAAACTCCATGCCGTTGAATGAAACCCTTGCCATGTCCGATCTCGACCTGTGCTACCTGCCCGCAACCGAGCAGATCGCGCTGTTCAAATCCGGCGAGCTGTCGCCTGTTGAGGTGGTGAAGGCGCAGTTCGCCCGCGCCGAGACTGTAGAGCCGGTGATCAACGCCTTTACCGAGACCTTCTACGAGCAAGCCATGGATGCTGCCCGGGCGGCCGAGGAGGTCTATGTGAACCGTCCCGGCGATGCCCGCCCGCTGGAAGGTATCACCGTGGCCATCAAGGATGAGATGTCCGTGGAAGGGCAGCGCAACACCCAAGGCTCGCTGATCTACAAGGACTATGTCGCTGACGAAACCCACCCGGTAGCACAGCGGCTGCGCGATGCAGGCGCGATTTTCCATGCACGCTCGGCCACGCCTGAGTTCTGCAGCGCCTGGACAACCGAAACCCGCCTGCACGGGGTTACCCGCAATCCTTGGAATCCGGACTACACCCCCTCGGGCTCCTCCGGTGGGGCGGGGGCCGCATTGGCGGCGGGCACAACCACCTTGGCCACCGGCTCGGACATCGGCGGCTCGATCCGCGGCCCGGCGGCGATGTGCGGGGTGGTTGGTTTCAAGCCGCCTTACGGGAGGGTTCCGGATGCGGCGCCTTTCAACTTGGACCCTTATTGCCACGTCGGCGCCATGGCCCGGACGGTTGCCGACTGCGCGCTGATGCAGAACGTGATTTCCGGCCACCACCCGCAGGACATCGCTACGGTCCGGCAGAAGATGACTATCCCGATGGAATACGGCAGCCTGCAGGGCAAGCGCATTGGCTACAGTCTGGATATCAGCAATGAAGTGGTGACGAAGGACGTTGCCGATCAGACTTTCAAGGTGCTGGACGCGCTGTCGGACGCAGGTGCGATCGTGGAAGAGGTGAAGCTCGGCTGGGGCCATGAGGTGCGGGAGGGGTGCAAGAATTACCTTAACCATCTGATGGGAGCCGCACTGGCGCGTGAAGTCGAGGCGCACCCGGATCAGGTCTGTGATTACACGAAGTACTTCGCCGAATGCGCGGCCAAGACAACAGCGGAGGATTTTCTCGCTGCCTTTGACACCGCGGCGGACATCTACAGCCGGTTCGGGCCAATGATGGAGAACGAATACTACGCCTTCGTCTCCCCGGCCTTCGCCAGCTACGAGATGCTTGCCGAGCAAAAACCCTGGGACCGCATCACCATCGGAGACCGGGATTTCGACAGCGAATACGACCTGAACACGCTGGCCGTATTCAACATGCTGTCGCGCCTGCCGGCGCTGGCGGTGCCCGCCGGGCTCGGGGCCAACGGGCGGCCGGTTGGGGTGCAGATCGTGGCCCGTGCCTTTGATGACCCGCGGGCCTTCCACGTGGCCTCGGTGCTGCAGCAGAAGATGCCCTGGCTGGACACCCCTGCACGGCGCCCGAACCTGTAACAGGGGGCCATTGCGGGTGGTTGCTGCAGACTGGGTTTTGAGCTGCAGCCGCCGTCAGCTTCCAGCAAGCAGAAAATGAAGAAACCACCCGGGAGAGGCCATCTGTCCGGGACAAGGAATTATTGCGCATCCGGAGGGAGCGATGACTGATCTGGTAATCCTGAATGGCAAGGTTCTGACATTCGACGGACCCGACGCCGAGGCCTTGGCCATAAAGGGCGGGCTAATAGCAGCCGTCGGCACAAATGCCGAAATCCGGGCCATGGCCGGCGCGGCCCGCGTGTTCGATGCTCAGGGTAGCACGGTCCTGCCGGGGTTCATCGACAGCCATGTTCACCTGTTTCAGGGCGCCGCGGAACTGGAGTACCTGGATCTGACAGGCGTATTCGGGCTGGACGCTTTGACCCGGGCCGTGCGCGCCTATGCTGCGGAGCGGCCGGACGATGTGCTGCTCTATGCCTATGCGGCCAGCTATCACGCGATGGGGGACCGTTCTTTGACCCGTCATGATCTGGACGATGTGCTGCCGGACCGCCCCTTCGCCTGCATGGCGCCGGACTGCCATACGGCCTGGGCCAACACCAGGGCGCTGGAGCTTGCCGGACTGCTGCAGGGCAAGGCGGTGGAGGAGGGCTCCGAGGTTGTGATGGGCGCCGATGGCACCGCAACCGGCGAGCTGCGCGAGGCGGGGGCGTTGGCTCCGGTCATGAAGTTCACTCCGCTGGGCGGGCGTGACATGGAAGGGTCAATGACCGGGGCCGACCCGATTCCAGCTCCCACGCCGGCGCAGCGCGCAATAGACAAGGCGGTGCTGGAAAAAGGTCTGAGGCATTGCGCCTCTCGCGGCATCACCGGCCTGCACAATATGGACGGCAACCTCTACCAGCTGGAGCTGCTTGCGGAGCTGGAGGCAGAAGACAAATTGCTGTGCCGCACCGAGGTGCCGCTGCACCTCAAGCACACCGATCCGCTGGAGCGGCTGGAAGAGGCGGCCTACATGCGCCAGACCTATGCCAGCAGCCATCTCTGGTCCAGCCGGGTCAAGATGTTCATCGACGGGGTTATCGAAAACAGGACTGCCTTCATGCTGCAGCCCTATCCAGGGACGGAAAACCGTGGCGCGCCACTGTTTTCCGATGCTCATTTCAAGGAGGTTTGCACCCGGGCCGATGCCATGGAGCTGCAAATATCGGTCCATGCCTGTGGCGACGCTGGCGTCCGCCGGACCCTTGATGCTTATGAAGCTGCCCGGCGTGCCAACGGTCCCCGCGACAGCCGTCACCGGGTGGAGCATATCGAGACCGTCAGCGCCGGGGACATCCCCAGGTTCCGGGAGCTTGGTGTCATCGCCTCGATGCAGCCGCTGCACGCACCGCACAGCAGCCCGGAGGCGATCCCGGAGCTTGCCTCCTTGCTGCACAATCACCAGATCCCGACAGCGTTTCCGTCCCGAACGCTGCGCAAAAGCGGCGCAAAGGTCATCTTTTCGACTGATTGGCCGGTTGTGCCAGTGGATGTGATGGCCACCATTCAGGGTGCCGTTGCCCGGCAGACGCTGCCGGGCGGCTGGCAGGACCAAACCCACAGCCTCCGCCAAGCGCTGGCGGCCTATACCTGCGACGGGGCATGGGCGGAATTCAACGAGCACAGAAAAGGCAGGCTGCGCGCGGGCATGATGGCAGATGTGGTTGTGATGGACTGTGATCTTGAAGCACAGCCTGCGGATAGCCTCAGCACGGCGCAGGCAGTACTGACAATTTGCGGCGGCCACGTCACCTTTGAAGCCCGATGTGAGTTGTTATTTTGAGCGTGTCGCACTCTGTCCTCGGAAATCCAATCCTTTTGACACTCGACGAGCGAGCAATGAAGCTTTTGGTAGCCGTTCACGAAACCGGCAGCCGGTCAGGCTGCTAACTGCACGGTGTAGCCTTATGCCAATCGTGCAAGCTGAGTTTGTTTGAAACTGGCAAGGGTCCACATCTTTCCGCGGGGCACAATCGAAACAAGAGGAGCACCAGACCGTGCGTAATGCCCGACTTCCATGTGGTGGTTAGGTCTCGCGATTGATTGAGCTTATGCATGTATTTGCGCGGCCAGGTTTATACTTCTGTCATTTGAACACCGGCAATATCATACTTGGAAACGGCCAATTTTTTGTACTGCCTCCAAAACTGACATTGTCCCGCGTCTCGTTTGTCTGACCTGGTCGCAGCGAAATGGCGGTTTGAGCTCCGCCGTTTTCCGCGCGGCTGAAAGACCGCAAACTCGAAGTTCGCCGCGTGCCGAAAATTTTGTGCCGCGGGAGCGAGGGTTTTCTGCGGCAGCAATGGCTGCGAGGGCAACGACGGCAAAGTCCGCGGTGTGTGAGTCCGTGACTGGCGTGGCGAATGGCAGCTGAACGGACGCGAGATCTGACGGGTAGCATCGCGTTCCGATCCTTGCGGCCCCTGGACTGTTCGATGCGGATGATGTTCCAGGCGCAGTCAATATCGCTAACCCGCAGCCCTGCAAGCCGACACATGCCATGACCCTTGCTTTATCGGAATGGTTCCGGTAAGAAAATCGGCTGCATATTTGGGCCCGCTGACCGGACCCAGCCTGAAACAGTCAAATGAATGGAGAGCGCCATGTAGCACGGAAACTACATGAAAGGCCTTAGATATGGCCCACTACAAACGCAAAAAGGCGCGCGCCGCGGTAAGTGCTCGCTATTCGGCGCACGGCCTAGAACACCGGCTTTCGAAGGAGCCCGGCAGCATCCGCTGGCTGGAAAACTGGCCACGTTGGCATGACAAAATCTTTCATACGCGCCCTGCAAGGCACAGGACGAAACTTCTGGAGGCGCTCGTAGTCAAAGGCGCGGACCCGGAGATTTTGAGCTGGCCGGATGGACGCAAGCCGCATAGGTACTTTTGGTGAAAGTGACAGGAAGCCCGGATGCGCCACCCGGCTTCGGATAGCGCCAGGCATCCTGACCCCGACCTTCACAGCGGTGCAATACTTCAGGCTTGATCTGACGGACACCTGAGCTTTCTGCGCTGAGAACGGCTGGCTGTCCGATCTCTCGGAAGCTCCGATCGTCTTGTCTCTGGCAATGTGTCCGTTTCCCGCATCATTGCGGGAAAACTGTGAAACTAACCCGCAGGCCCAAACCGGCTGCGCTATGTAACGGCTCATCCGTAACAGGTCGGCTTACCAAACGAAAAGGCTGCACCTGGAAAGCCGATAGGAGATCGAGCCTGGACACCGATTGACATACTTTTGTCCGCCGCGCCGGGCCAGATGGCTGGCAAACCAGCGCGCAAACGCCTGCGTGCATCCTGTCGTCGCAGGTGCACGCAGGCACTCGTAGGTAGAACGTCCCGGCAGCACCGAAGAGCGAACATCGCCGAACGGGTGTTATGTGCACACCTTTACAGTGTGTCTGAAGGCCCCGCCGCATCGCCCGGCCAGGCATCCAGACCCTGTTTTCTCTCCCGCCGCGCATAGAACACGCGGTAGATGGCCTGGTCGATCTGTTCCTGGTCTCTGGAAGCGTAAGCATCGCGAAGCAGCTCAAATTGCGCATCAGGATCCGTTGCCAGTTTCTCATCAGTTACAGGGGGCTGCATGTTCCTCACTCCCGTTCTCTCCGGCCCTTTGCTGGGCAGCCTTCACAATTTCCAGGACCTTTCCTTTCGCCGCGGCAGGATAGACCCTGACATACCCGCTGCGGCAGCACACCGGTTCGACATCCTCGCGATCCAGCGCACGTGCGAGGTGGATCGGCGCACAGCCGTACTGCTCAGCCATTTGCCCCAGCGTGAGATAGTGTTCCTGGAAGAGCTTGATGCTCTGCCGGGTGATATAGCTTTTCCGATGACGCGTGTCCGGGTTTCTGTGCTGCACCTGGTCAAGATAGCCGCCGTCCCTCAGCTTCCGGATCGAACCGGCACTGATGCGCAGGTAGCGCGCTGTTTCGCTAAGACCAAGGTCTCCGGTCAGCACGACCTTCTGCCGCTGCAACGCCTCCCCCCTCTCCACCAGGATGCCCTGCAATCCCGGAGCCTCAATGTCCCGCGAGACTCCCTGAAGCTTTCCGGCGGCCCAATCCGAAATCACTTGGCCCAGATGGATTTTCTCTGCACGGCAGTAAGCTTTGAGCGGCAAGACGAGCCTGGACGGTTGCCCTTCCGGCAGCATCTCCAGCTTCTGGAGCAGCGCCTTAACCGCAGGCTTTTTCACGTAGCGGCGGCTGGTCCCAAAGGACCGCGCTTCAAGCACACCGAGCTTGATCAGTGATTTCACCTGAGCGGGCAGGATGCTGAGTGCTGCGGCCGCGGACTTCAGATCCTGCAGTGTTGCCCAGTAGGCAAGGACACGGTCTAGATCTTTCAGGGAAATGTCCTTCATGCGCCTGAAATCTGCGCTCGGCTGGCGGTTGAGATGAGCAAGGATGCCCCGCACCCGCACATGGCCCAGCCCGTGGACTTCCCGAACTTGGTTCAGTGTCAGGAACTTCGGTGCCGACATGGCCGAACCAAGTACCGTTTTACCGACCTGCAACGGGTATTTCTCCAGCACGAATTCCTCGACACAAGCCCGTATCGCATCAACACTGGGATCATTGCGGAGGGATTTCAGCCACACATAGAACTCCCCTATGTCCTTCGAAAAGTAGGGACGTTCCGTCCGGTAATTCCGGCGCAGATCGTCCAGAGCCGCCACAAGCGCCTCCGGGCCCGCGACCAGCACTTGAAAACCTGTGTTCATTGAAGACCGCAGTTCCGCGAAATCCAGCTCCGAAACACGTTTTCCAGGACCGAACAGCATCGACATGCCAAGAGACAGCGACCCGCGATGAATTCCGGTCAGGTCGAGCGGGGTGAGCCAATCCTCCCCAGGGCCCGACAGTGCTCTCTCGCAGATGTAGTCTTCGAATGGAGTCGGGCTGGTGTGTGCAGCCTCTTCGCTGGCCCGCTGGATCTCAGGGAGATGCGCAAAGACACGTGCAACTACGTCGTAGGTTACATGCGCGTGGTGCGCATTCGGAAGCTGCAGCAAAGGAACATTGTGCTTCCGGCAAACCCCAACACAGAGGAGAAGCCATTCCAGTTTTTGAAACGGGCCTGTCGGCCCGTCCCCTTCCACTGCTTCCTGGGTACACCTTGGGCAGATCCGCGTCACGGCTCGCCGAAACGTGCCGGTGGTCGCTTGCGAATGCCCGACCTGATACCGGCTTTGAGCAATCAGGACCGCTCCCGCGGCTTTCAAACCTTCGAGGTTTACTCGGGAAAGGTAAGATAACCGCTCCAGCTGGTCGGAGTGAGACGAACAAACATGGGGCCAGCGCATTCCCAGATCTGAACAGAACTCCCGTGGTATCGTCCGATTGCGCCGCGACAGTCTGGACACATAGGATGCCGGAGTTTCATACTCGTTGAGCGGAAGCGTAAGCGCTAGTCTGGTCATTCGCCCCCTCCCTGATCACGCACACGGGTCACGTCGATACGCAGATAGTCTTGCGCAAGGAACGGGTTGAACGCGGGCAGACAAGCTGTCTTTTTGCGAAATGCCTCTGCAAAGTGACTGATCTCCAGCTGCCCCTCCTTCGCCAATAAGCATTCCTCGATCCCGCAAAGGATCATGTCGATGATCTGACCAAACTCATTCGCTGCTGAGTGGATCAACCTCTTGAGGAACTCGTCCTCCCCCAATGAGGACACGACAGGCAGCTCGCTTTCTTGCGCGAACCCGCGCAGCAACTCGGAAACGTCGCCGCCGTGGGTCACGAAGGAAACTGCGCTCAATTGAACCACCCGAACACGGCGCTGCAACTGCCGGTCAGCGTTGATCATGTGAAGCAGGTCAGGCGTACCGGAAAGGATCAGCCCAACGGGCCAATCCTTGTTGTTCATGATGGATTTAAGCGTGTTTACCACCTCGTTGCGCGCTCGATCACCCTTTGACAAATAAATGTCCTGCGCCTCATCCAGGTGAACAAACAACGTTCTGCGTTCTTTCAGCAGCTTGCGCGCATGCTGCCAGATCAAGGCCGCTGATTTTTCGCGCATAAGCTCATAACCAAGCGCATCGGACAATGTTCCGCCGACTGTTTTCAATGTTGCCGGGGATGGCACCTGTATCTGGACGACTTCGCAAGTTTCCATATTGTGTTTAGGCAGGATCAGATCGTTGCGCATGCTGATGGCATGATCGACGGCAGTGGTCTTGCCACTGCCTGGTGCGCCCGTCAAAGCGATTGCCTCCGCTTCGAATGCCATCCCTGCTTCCAACGCAGCGCGGCGCCTGCAGAGTTGGAGATCGAACTGTTCTCGCAGCTCACGATAGGCGCGATGCCGGATAAATTTGGCCCGCAGATTCGCCATATGGATGTGAATTTCACTTGTCATCGTCAAAACTCCAGTCACCGCTTCTGCCGCTTTGCTGAGGGTTGTTCTCAAGCAGGTTCTCTGACGTTTGTATTCCCTGGCAGTCCTGTGCCTCAGCGGAGGGAATGATGTGCCCAAACAGATCCGGCTCAGGTGGGAGATTGAGATCCTTGCCTCGGTCCGGAATAATCGTCAGGCCGACAAACAGATCATCCCGTGCCCTATTCAGGCCGGCAGATGTCTGAGCGGCTAAAGCCGTTCCAAAGCGCGATTGTTCTTTGGCATTGATTTCAATGATCTTGGACAGAGCGTCGGCAACCACATGTTCATGAAGCTGTCCCTCGGTCTTGTACTTCAGGCGCAACGCCAAAGCAGCCTCACTCCAGTCTTCGTAGGTCACGCCTTCGAAGCAGCTCTGGAGCGCATGCGCAGGGTGCCACTCCCCTTCAATATGGACTAAGATCCACCCTAAGTCCTCCAAGCTGAAACGGATTTCGACTTCGCTCTCATGACTGTGGAGAAAGAACTCCTGAAGAGCTGGGCAGGCGTAATCGATGCCCAAAATTTCTACGCCACAACCTGTGACCTTACGACGGCGCCTCTGCCCAAAAGCACGACGGCGGGTGGTTTCTGCAAGCTTTGGAACAACGCCTTTCTCCTTGACCAGACGGTTCCAGCAGTTGTTCGGGGTCTCCCCGCCCAGCCCTCGATGCGGCGTGTTGTGGTAAACGTCGACCACATAGAGCGTCAGGATTTGCATCAGTGCATCATCCGTCAACGATGCGAGTTTCTCAGACGGGTAGTCGCCGCGCTCCATTGTGTTGGAGAATGTTCGGCCTGCCAGATGCGGCATTAGTGTCGTGCCAAAAGTTCCGAATATGCGCTCAACCCGCCCCCTCAGATGTGGCAACCCGCCAGGTGGCGTTTCCGGGTGCCCGTGCGCCTCAAGAATGGACGTACTGAAGAGATCGTCGACGAAGGCAGCACCATTGTCGGTACAAACGACTCCCAGCCCACCAAAATGGTGCCAGGTCGATTGGCACCCGGCGGCCGTTGCGAGATCAGTTTTGTCGCGAGTAATGTCGCTCAACAATGCATACGCATCTTCGCAATTTGGCACGGCTGCTAACCGCATTCCGACGACGCATCGGGTCGCGCAGTCGATTGCCAGGTAAAGCCATCGCCGTCCCCGCTCAAGCTTTGCCAGTTCCTCATCGGAAAGATGATCCAGTGCACCGCGTGCGGCCAAAACGGAGATAATGTCGACTTTCCATTCGTCGACTTCTACCCGTTCCATTGGGTAGCTGGCGGAAAGACCTGTTTCGTACAGCGCAAATTCGCGGTTGGCCGCCTCCACACCATGACGCTGCACATAAGTGAAATACGGGTCCAGCCGCTGGATCGCACGCTCAACGGCACGCCGGGATGGAACACGCAAAGCAGGTTTACCTTCTGCCTCGCGTGCTGCATTCACCTCCTCAAAGCGCGATTTGCAATGTTTTGCGACTTGCTTTTTGGACAATCTTTGCCGTGTCAGATACGCCGATACGCAATCCCCAAGCAGGCGAACCGACGATAGGCAAAATCGATCATTCCTGTTGCCTGACCGGTGTGTGTGAGGCACCAGCGCGAGGTAGGAATAATCACCTTGCTCATACCGCTTTAACCAGGTCCGCAACGTTTTTGAACACGGCGGGTCGCGTAACACATTTGTTCGACCTGCTCGCGGAGCTTTCCATTTCCGCCGCGCTGCCCTAGCCAGCTCATTCACATGCGCTTCCATTTTCGGCATAAATTCCGCAATGGATCTGTCTGTTTTGTTCATCCCCGCATTTGATACAAGGTGCATCGCAACAGTGACCCACAGGTAGCGCCATGCAATCCGCTCGCGGAGTTCAGGTTTCATAGAACCTATAGTCTCAAGGCCCGCATTTATCCGGGCGTTGGTTTGACCCACGAGAAAGTATCCCGGTTCGAACACAACATCTGGCTTCGAGAGCAGGGCTTCGAACTCCTCAAAACTGTAGTGCACCTGCTTTGTTGAACGGTCTACGGATTCAAATACGTATCCAGTCTCTGTTTCCCGATGTCCCCGGAAATCCTCCGAACCAACAGTCAGTTTGTCATTCCTGGTAACAAGCATGCGTTTGTTCATGAGTCCCCCCCTAGGCGGACAACTGACTTCAGGCCGATCTCCTTCGTTTTGTCGGCGCTCAGGACACCGTCGAAAATCGCTAGAAAAATGGCCCGGAACCCGTCCGCACCTGCGCCTAGCCGTTTCTGCAATGCCTCCACTGTCAGCGGGAAGGTGACCGAGCACGCTAGGTCTTCCAGCCGCTTCTGCAGGCTCTCATTCCGACACCGGGCGAAAGTATGGAAGCGTTCTGCGTTTAGAGCCGCTGCTTTTGTGAAGTCCTGGTCGGTAATCAAGACCACATCATCCGCAAACTCACGGGTCATGGCCGAGCGAATATCTTCAAGATCCAGCAGGAAGCGGTGCTCGATCACAAATTTCATGGGTTTCACCGCAATAGCGACAATGCGGCCGCAGGTAAGTGTCACCAGGAAGTCAAAGAAGTGGTATTTCCGCTGGCCATCCCTACCAAGATACTTGAACGGCTCAGGCTGTTCCCGAATGTCCCAAACGCTTTTCCGGGCTAGCAGCAGATACAGAACCCGCTGCTCCAGTTTGCTTTCAAATAAGATAACCCTCGGATTGGTTTGGCTAGGTAGTTGCACGACAACACCGCCGCGCGAACTTTTCGTGGATCGTTTCGGGATCGGCCTGGTTGAACAGCTGGAGAGTGGCGAGCTGAAGCCCGCCGTCTGATTGAATTTATCTTTCATGATTGATTTGGCCATGCCAGCGGGCAAGCAGGGCATGGCGCTCCCTTCATTGACTTTGGATTGAAACAAAGTTTCCCAGGCCCATCGCCGGAATTTGGCGACGGGATGGTTGACTTTGCAGCGATGCCGGGCGAAGAAAGCGTGTCGGGTGACTATCGACACGGATTCCAAAGGCCTTGCAGGGTTCCCGCCCTGTGGGGCCTTTCCCGTTTGTGGGGCTGAAGCAGCTCTAGTTCATGTGAGTAGTCCTCCGGTCGAATCCAGTGCCGGAAGCGATAGCAAGGCTGTCTCGATTTTTCAATTTTTTATTTGATTTCATGTATTTACACCACATGCCCCAAAATGTTGGTTACATAGAATGCCGGTGACCTGTACACCTTGAGACACGTCACAGGCGACGGGTCGAGGCCCTAAATTGCTGCCTAATGAGGCTCTTAGAGGCGGAGCGAAAAGATGATGAGTCGAGTATTTGAAGCAAAACACTGCGGTGTTTCATATGCTTACGTCAGCAAGACGTCCGTGGTCTGGGCACCATTCAGCAAGCGTGAAATTCGTGAGATTTTCTTGAAGTGTGAAAACTTGAGAGAGTTGGCCTGCCACTTCGGCATAAGCCCTCTGCTGGCCCGCAAACTGTTGAGCATTGCAGGCATCGACTTCGTAAGAGACCTCTATAATAAATACTTAGCACAAAGGTGCTGCAGTTCCCTTGCCAGGCAGAACGGAATGAAACCCGCGACCCTCTCAAAACTGTTTAAGAAAAAGGGGTTAAAGGTTTTCCCGCGACACTCCCGACCAGCCATACCAAGCAGAAGCCTCCAAGAAATTTGGCATCAAACAAAAACCATCAACAGCTTCGCCCGTGCTCTAGGTGTCCATTGGCAAACTGCGTCCAACATCCACTCGGACAGCGGTCTTCCAGCACCAGAGCAACCGCGAAAGCGATTAGGTCGGCCTCCCAAATTGCAACGTACGGAGTAGGTGATTTTCGGCCCAAAACGGACATTGACCATGAGATCGAATGCCGCGTTGCAGCTTCACCGAAGCCGACCTTCGTCCGATTAATAGCACTTGAGTCTTACCGACGCAGCAAGGGTAGCCATGAAAGGCTCCCTTCCTGGCCACGCTGAAAGCGTCTCCATGACATAGTGGTGTTTGAACAGCCAAACGTTCCACTGGCTCAGGGAGAGGCTTCATACCCCGATCAGAGCCACAGGCCAGCGAGGTGCAAGGGGAACGCGCAGCGGGTTCCCTTGCCAAGATGCGAATAGTAGCATGCACACATCTTGCGTAGCGTCTTAACCTCGTTTTCGCGGTTTTAGAGTGATTTGGGAAAGAAGCTATTTCCCACGCATTCTATCGATCTGTTCATCAATGTACATCTCGATCTGTGTATGGCTTTCTTCGATGAATTCCCGGATGCCCTCGGTTTGCTTCATGAAATCCTTGTATTTTTTGAACGCCTTGTGCGGGTCTTTTTCTGAGCGCAAAGATCGCTCACGTTTCTGCCAGGATGGGATCGGATCACGCCTGTGCATCAGTGGGTAAGTCTGGGCCAACCAATTCACAAAATCCAGAACGCTGCCACCAGGCCATTTGCCCGATGCGAGCAAGTCCTTACCTTCCTGTCTGAACGCCAATCGCCATGCCTGGCTTTCTACGATGGCTACATCCCGTGACATCTGGCGCGGTCCGCCAGTGGCGATCATCTCCACCCCAATGTCTTGTTGCTCAATTACTTCTGCCATGTGATCTGATAGTGAGGACACAAGATCGGAAGCTTCGAATGCGATACTTTCCTGGAGTGTCAGGCATCCGCTTTGAAATTCCTTCAACGAACCGAACCCAAGGTGGTCTGTCGAAAGATATTTCTGAGCGCGTTCAGGTAACACCATCGAGGGGCTGTAGCTCATAAAATTTGGGTTGTAGCGGGCCAGCACCCCGCAAACCAAATGAAAGTAAAACCGCGAAAGCGCAGGCAAAATATCCTGATGATAAAGACCGATATGATAGACCTCGTTCCGGTAGCCGTGGCATATCGTGATGCTGTCAGCTTCCTCCGCACTCAGTTTTTGGTGCGCTTTGAAGAACGCGACTTTGGCATCGAAATGACGACCAAGCGCAGCAGTTAGTTCTGCTTCATCAGGATAGATCTTCTCTCGGTTGAACAGGCTCTCGCGCTGGTGCTGTTCATCCTTTGCCATCTGGTGCAAAGCCAGTTCCAGAACATTGTCGGTCAGCATGATACCGAACCGAGCGTTGTTTGGATCACCCTTGGAAATATGCTTGGCGGCAAGATCAAGCTGTTCAATCGCGTGGGCAAGAAATACCAACACTTGTTTCTTCCTTTTGCGTCTGATGAGATGCAGCTCTGTGGAGTACAATTCAGCTCAGCCGATAAACGGCAAGCGTTTGGCTAGACGTTACCTTTACGACAAACTGGCGATGGCGCGGTGGCGCTACCAGAGCAGAAAGCGATTAGCTGGCCCATTCCGTCGGAACTAGAAATGCATCGCCACGCCATTCTTCCACGATGGCATCCTCGAACCAATCTTCAGAAATTTTCGCGTGATCCAGAACAATGCATTGGAACCCCTCTCCGATCTCATTTGCAACTTCAAGCATAAGCTCAAACAGATCATAAACCGCTTGCCGGTCGGAGTCTTGTAACGGCTCGAGGCTACCATCTTGGCCACGGTCACTCTCGGGCGGATAATGAGCCTGGGATGGCTGATCAAAGATCAGAAAGCCGGGAACCGGTCGATTTTGAGCACGATACCAGTGGTGGAGCGCCAAATGTGTGAGCACGTGGTAGCCAATCCAGTTTTCTCCACTGCCCATACGATTCAAGGGGATAGGACCTGTGGCTGTATCTGCGACAACGGTCAGCTTCTTGAGATCCAGGCGCACTGAATCCGATCCATGTTCAAGATCAAGTCGGCGGGCGTAATCTGACATTTGGCGGCTAATCAGGTTTAGAAACGTGTCCAGTCGTTGTCCAATTTCATCCGGATTGACCGCACTTTCAATCGCGGCAACTTTCAGCTTCGCACGCTCAATTTTTTCACCGAGATCCTTATCCTGCTCGCCTTGGCCAATTTGCTCAAGAAATGCACTTATGCGACCAATAACACGGGCACGATCAACAATCATTTCACGCCGAGAACGGGCCCTCTCATCTTCGCGATAGGCGGCTTCCAGTGACTTTTGGTTTTCGACCAATGCGGTTTCGAGACGGGACTTGATATCAGCCAGGTCTGCAAGCTGGCTTTGAAGGTGAGGGCTTTCAACCCCGACTCGGCTGAGACTACGGTCAATCTGCTCGAGCGAGCTGATGACAGCAGCGGCATTGGGGACGGCAGGGTCAACCTTGTTGTCGCAAAGCGGACAGCAAGTTCCATCGGAATCTTTCTTATACAGCCCAATCGATGACAACCGGCTCCGGTGCTCGCTGGCTTCTCGACTGTACTCAGTCTGTTCAGCGATAAACAGTTGGGTGGCCCTTATTTCTTCGATGGTATCGGTCAGCCGATCCCGCAATCCTCTTTGATCGTCTTGTAAACGCGTAATCGCGCTGCCAAAATCAGAGAAACTCTCGGGTGTAGAAAGCTCGTACTGGGCCGCACGCACGAGGGCTTCTACCATCAGGGGATAGTCAGCGGTCTCAAATCTCGGATCGATGATACCGACAGTTTTACCGTCGTTGATGTAGCCACGTACCCGACGCAAACTCTTTTCCGCCGTTTGGCTTTGCGCCTGTAATTGCGTCTCTAAAGCGCGGAGCTCGTTGCGAGCGACGTCGAGCTCAGCCTGGCGTATGAAGTGATCTTCATCCACCGCACCCAAAAAATAGGGCAGAGTGTCTTTGATCGCTTG
This sequence comes from Leisingera sp. ANG-M6, assembly GCF_000813905.1. Classification (NCBI taxonomy): domain Bacteria; kingdom Pseudomonadati; phylum Pseudomonadota; class Alphaproteobacteria; order Rhodobacterales; family Roseobacteraceae; genus Leisingera; species Leisingera sp. ANG-M6. The sequence continues at coordinate 84,887 of NZ_JWLG01000013.1, read as the reverse complement.
GGGGATAAATTGATCACCTTGCCGGTGGAAAAGCCGATCCCGACTGTCGATCTCATTCTGGTCCTGAACGCACAGGAACATTGCATGTTTAATCGTTGCACGAAGTGGCAGGCGCGTCCCGGTTATCGGGCGATGTTCATTTTCGGAGATGCCTGCAAACTGCGACAGGAGCGGGGTCAGCCCTTCTTCAGCGATGTTCTTGATCAGGTCGGTATAAATTGGGAGCGTAGGATGCTCCCCGCGCCGGATAAAAATATCAGGGCTGGTGGTCAGCGTTTGCCCGGGGTTTCGGCGCGCGACAAACAAGACGTCTTCATCATTTTCAATCTCAACCGCAAACCATGACACGTTCTGTCGGATGAACCCTTCAGCGACATAACATTCACCACGACCAAAACAGTAATCAATGATGTCGATCAAAGATGACTTTCCGGTCTTGGATTTTCCGGTAATGATGTTGAGACCTGACTTCTTGAATGTGACAGTCCTCTGCTCGCCGTCATAAGAATAGATAGTCACGGATCGGATGACAAAACTCATAACGTGATGCTCCAAGATGCAAGCAGTGTGGCTGTAGATCCAGCGGTCGCGAACCATCGCCCAAGAAATCGTGCGGAAGAGACGATTTCTTTTACTTCAGGGGTCGCTGTTTCTAGAAAGCGCGGTGTAAAGGAAGCTTTCTGGGCCCCAACAACAAATTGCCCGCTATCGGTGACGGCTAGAGTTTGGCGTGCCACGGCAAACATGATCGCCTCTTTTACTATAGGTGCCAGGTCAATAGCTCGTTCCGCATACCCAACCTGAGCCGCCGGAAACCGCTGTAGCCAAGTGTAGACCGATGTCCGTGTTGTTGATGGGAGGTTCTTTCGAGTTTCGCGGTGCAAGGCGATCGGCAAAGCGCAGAAAACTTGCGGTAAATCTACACCCGACTGTCCAGCAGCCTGACTGAAGGACTTCACAAACTCAAAAGCCAACGCTCCACAAAACGCTGGGTTGAACAGGTGGGCCTCTTCTGGAGCACGACAATCCCATGCAGCACGTTGCCTCATGATTTCTGCTCGTCTTTTTTTAGCAACTCTTCGAAATCCAGATGCCATCCGATGCTCTTGCGATCCGCAAGCATCTGATAGGAACCTGATGATAGCCACAGTTCGTGTCGATTTCGCAGCGGTTGCTGGTGTCGTGCCGCCCAATGGAAAAGCTTGCGGCCGAGAGTGCGCTTTTCGTCTTCGCTATCACAGGGATGGAAATCTTTCGCCGCTTCAACTTCGCGTGCAAAGGCGTCCGACAGCGATCCGTCGTAAATTTCTGCCTCATCATCAAGCAACAGGTCTTGGCGTGCCCATTTCGAACGTTGAACAAACGCCCGATAATAGTCATGTACAGCACGATTTGCTGGACCATCTGGCAGACCAACAAGCCGCATTTGGCGTACAAACACACGCTCATCATCATCTGAAAGCCCGATGACATCCACCTTCTCGATATCGGGATGCAACGGTAGGCCGCTTACTCTGAAGTCGTCGCGTATCTCTGCCAGCTTTGCCGAAAGCGATGTCAGAGAGATGGCGGGAGAGTCAGTTTTGGACAGCCCTGCAATAACCCGCCTGAACCACCAACCTTCGACGCGATCTGTGTAGTCAGACAGCACCTCCGCCGGAACGCCAATCATAAGCGCGCCTTCAACCTCTTCACGCACATCGATAATGTTAGGCGCATTGTCAAAAACGATCACGTTCGACATGAAGAGTTTTCGTAGGGCAGGCTCCATCTGTAAGAAGGCTTCGCGGCCGTCGGCACTGACTTGATTGGTCGAACTACCCGCCGCAGCGGCGAGTTTTAATGTTGCAGAGGTGACATCTCGGCTCGCGTCACCCCTTCGAAGCAGCGCAAATGCGCTGCCCTCGGCAGCTTGCGCTGTGGTCATAAAGACAAAACGGGTTTCTGCAGCAACTTGCGGATTTTCCTGGATCTGTTTGATCCAAATCAGCAGCGTTTTCCAGATATCAACACTCATGTCGGTCACATTGCATGGTGTACCGTGGTGCTTTGTTTGAACCAGCTCCTTTGGTGTTCCATTTGCCTCAAACGCTATGTCGTCAAACCGTTCGATTGAGACTTCATGGCTTGGATGTTTTTTCAACTCGTCCAACGCCATCAGGAGCGCATATCGGCATTGCGCCAGATACCCGAGGAGTGAGCCTGTTGCGTCATGGTCAGAGGGCACGGCGTCAATCACTTGTTAAATATTCATTCACCCTAAAGTTGCAGATAAATCAATTCATTGCAACATGCTCGACGTTGGATCTCCCATTTAAATCTCGCAACGCAGAGAGGCTTGCCTATTCGGTTTTGGATCTATCTTCGTGAACATCACAAATCACGTCATCGCGACAGACCAATCAGGCTACCCATAGGACTGTGACTGTCCTCGATCTTGGAGAACGTCGCGCGGTCGCGCTTAAACAATCTGAGGCGCTTCGGACCTTCAGCGGATGCAAATAGCTGAGACTAAGCTATGCAGCTCAGAATCTAACGTCTGAAATTGAAAGAACGTAATATCCGAAATGTAGCTGCAGCGAACTTCCGCATCCCGCCCGACCTGCACAAGTACGCGCCACGGCTAAGAGGCAGGACGGAAGTCCGGTTCGGGCTGGCTTGAGCCGATCACAGCTGGCCTGGGGCAGGCTTGCACTGGTTTCTCGGTGCTGTGCCGCTGCATGGCGGCAGTGATCCGCGTGGGAAAAGGCAGGTGATGATCTCGCCAACCGCTTTCCTCTTGCCCTTCCTGTCTAATTTAGAATGTGATCGCGGACGAGACCGCGATCGCTTGCACAGGAGTCAGCCGCGCCTCCGCTCCGCTCTAGCGCGCCTGGCATTTCCCGTTTGATTGGTCCGCCTGCCATCCGGCCGGCAATCTGAACACGGGTTCTGATGCCGCTGTGCGTCAGCCTCCACGGAGAAATCCGGTTCCTCCCGCGCCAGGCGCGGGTCCCTCCCAATTTCACCGCTCCGGCCCCGTGTGTCAGATCACCGTCCGGCCGCAGTCCGGGCTGCGCCCACCCTGCTTTGCCCTCCGGAAGACACGAGGTCTTCCGAAATGAAAACCAGGGAAGGCTTCGCCACTGGCGGAACAGGAGGCGCGAGCGGGGATGTTGGAGACACGAAAAAGGAAAGGTTCTGTCGCAAATGGCAAAACTATGTGTCGCCCGACATTTAGGAAGTGGCGGACCGAGGAGGATTCGAACCCCCGACCCCTTGATTCGTAGTCAAGTACTCTATCCAGCTGAGCTATCGGTCCACTGCGGCGGGGTTTAATCTTAGCATCAGGGAGTCGCAACCCCAAAAAGAAAAATTTTCTGCTGCCCTGCCGCACACCGCGGCCGCAGAGGTCAGAGGGTGCCGTCACCCTTGGGCAGGCAGATTTCGAAAACGGTGCCTTCAGGGCCGGTTTGCGTCAGCTTCACGCTGCCGCCATGGCCGCGGGCCAGCTCGCCGGCAATCGCCAGCCCCAGGCCGGTGCCGCCCTTGCGGATGCCGCCCTGAAACGGCGTGAACAGATTGTCCTGCGCCTTCTTCGGCAGACCCGGCCCGGTGTCGGCAACCGTGATGTACCAGGCCTCGTCCTCTTCGCGCGCGTCCACCGTGATACGGCCCGGCTTGCCGCTGGCTGCAATCGCCTGGCGGGCATTACGCACCAGGTTCAGCACGATGCGGAACAACTGCTCCGGGTCGGCGCGCAGCATCATCGGCTTGGCCACCGCATTGATGATCTCCACATTGCCGCTGTCCGCTGCCAGCAGTTCGCTTTCGGCGATGTCGGCGGTGATCTCATGCAGGCAGACCACGCCGAATGTGGGCGACGGTTCCTCTGCCTTGCCAAAGGCCAATGTGCCTTCGCACAGCGACACCGCGCGGGTGATCGAGTTCACCAGCTTCGGCGCAAGGCGGCGCACCAGCGGGTCTTCGCTCATCTCGATGCGGTCGGTGAACAGCTGCGCCGAGGTCAGGATGTTGCGCAAATCATGGCTGATTTTGGCGACCGCGCCGCCCAGCTGCGCCAGCCGCTCGCGCTGCTTCAGCGCCTGGGTCAGCTCGGTCTGCAGCTGCATCAGCGCCTCCTCGGCCTCGCGCAGCTCCACCACGCTGGAGCTCGGGTGGATGATGCCGCGCGCATCCTCCGGCGCCGCCGCATAGCGCTGCATGTAGCCGACCACGCCCTTGATCGGCTTCACCAGCACGATCCGCACCGCGATGAACAGCAGCACCGCGGTAAAGATAGAGATCACGGCGGACAGGATCAGGATCCGCACCCCGTAGTCGATCATTGCAGTGCGCAGCGGCGCGGTCTCCATCGTGACCTCGATCAGCAGCCCCGCCTCGCGCACTGGCGCGCCGATCACCCGGATGATCTCATTCTCCGGGCGGGCCAGCCGCATCATCGCATCGCGGATCAGGGTCATGGCACCGGCCATGCGCAGATCAAAGGTGCCGGTGATCTCCCGCGGGATCGGCGAGGCCAGCATCAGCTGGCGAATCTCATCGCGGCGCAGCACCACGTTGTAGACGCCCGCGTTCTCCAGCAGTTCCGCTTCCAGCTCTGTCTCCAGCATGTCATCGGCCAAAAGCGCCAGCGAGGCGATCTGCGCCCGCTCCAGCCGGTCGGCCAGATAATCCTCGCGGAACCGCGCAATCGACGGCACAAAGATCAGCACCTCGGCCAGCATCACGAAGACCGTGGTCAGGATCAGGAATCGGCCCGAGAGCGTGTTGAGCATGAAGCGGCCTTCAGTTCATGAAATCCAGCGCTGAACAAAGCGCACGGCGCGTTTAACAAAGCTACTCTCAAACAGCCGCGGGGAGAAATAGGCCCCCGCCACCCGTTTGTTAATCTCGCTCATACTGGGATAAGGCGCAACCATTGCAGCCACTTGGCTCATTTTCAGGGTGTTGGCGATGGCCATCGACCATAGCCCGATCAGCTCCCCCGCCTGATGGCCCGCGATGGTGGCGCCCACGGGGCGGCCCTTGAAGACCATGACTTTGATGAAACCATTGATCTTGCGCTCGGCAATAGCGCGGTCGTTATGATGGTAGTCAAACCGCGCCACCTCCAGCTTGACGCCATAGATGTCGCGCGCCTGTGCCTCTGTCAGCCCCACCTGCGCCAGTTCCGGATCGGTATAGGTCGCCCAGGGGATATGGCGGGTCTTCGCCTTGGACGGCAGGCCGAACAGCGCTGAGCGGATAATGATGCCCGCGTGATACCCGGCCACATGGGTGAACTGCAGCCCGCCTGCCACGTCGCCGATCGCATATACTTTCTTGTTGGTGGTCAGCAGGCTCTCATCCACCTTGATTCCGTTGCCCTGGGTCTCAATCCCGGCCGCCGCCAGGTTCAGCCGGTCCATATTGGCCTTGCGCCCCACCGCCATCAGCAGATGAGTGCCCCGGAATGTGCTGCCATCCCTGGTTTCGACCTCGATGGCCCTCGCCTGCCCGCCGATACGGGAAACCATGGCGCCCTCGGCGATCTCAACACCCTCTTCGCGCAAACTGTCCAGCACCAGCGCCGCCGCCTCCGGGTCATCCTTGCCCAGCGCCTTCATCCCTTCGATCACCGTCACCTTGCAGCCCAGCCGCACATGCGCCTGCGCCATCTCCATGCCGATGGGGCCGCCGCCGATGATCAGCAGATGCTCCGGCTTTTCGCGCAGGTCGAACAGTGTCTCGTTGGTTTCATAGGGAACCTTGTCCAGTCCCGGAATAGGCGGCACCAGCGGCGCCGAACCGGTGGCAATCACCATCCGCCGCGCTGTGATGCGGTAGTCTCCGGCGGCCACCTCGGTTTCCGAGACGAAATGCCCGAATTCGCGGATCACCCGCACGCCGAAGCCCTCAAACCGCTCCTGGCTGTCCACCGGAGCGATGGTTTCGATGACCTGATGCACATGATCCTTGGCCGCCGCGTAATCTGCCTGCGGCACCTGATCCGCCACGCCAAAGGCTTGCGTGTGCGCCTGCCCATAAGCCGCCTTGGCACTCGCCAGCAGCGCCTTGGAGGGCACACAGCCGTAGTTCAGGCAGTCGCCGCCCATCTTGTGGCCTTCCAGCAGCACCACATCCGCCCCCATCTGGCTGGCCCCGGCTGCCACCGACAGCCCGCCGGAGCCGGCCCCGATCACCAGAAGATCGCATGTGACGCTTTGCATGTTCAGCTGTCCTTATTCGCTTGGCCGCGCAGGTTCCCGCGCACCGCTTTCACGATGATCGGCATCGCCGCCAGCACGCAGAGGCCCAGAATCGGCCCGATCACATGCGGCTCCCACAGCAGGCTCAGGTCCGGATCGCCGCCGCGGTCAAAGACAGAGCCGACGCCGACACCGATCCAGGTAAAGACAATGGCGCCGGGAATGATGCCCGCCGCGGTGGTCCACAGGAAGTTGCGGAATTTCACCCCCACCAGCGCGGGCAGCAGATTGGCGACAAAAAACGGCACCGCCGGCACCAGCCGCAGCAGCAGCAGAACCTCGACCTCATTTTCGCGCAGCGCCTGTTTCAGCATCTGCACCCGGCCCTCTGCCGCCTCGATCTTGGCGGTCAGCCAGGCCCCCAGCCCCATACGCGCCGCCAGAAAGATACCCGCCGCGCCGATGGTGGCTGAGATCACGTTGAACGCGGTGCCTGCCGCCAGCCCGAACAGGAAGCCGCCGGTGACCGACGCCACCGCCGCACCGGGCAGCGAGAACACCACGATCACGATGTAGATCCCCATGAACAGCGCAACCAGCCCCAGGTAGTTCTGATCCCGGAACGCCATCAGCGCCTCCCTGTTGTCGCGCAGCGTGTCGAAGGTCAGGTAATCCTTCAGCACCACCGCGCCGATCAGCGCCACCGCCACCACCGCAATCAGCGGCAGATGCCGCGCCAGGCCCGGCTTGGCGCCGTCCTGTTCCTTGGGCTGGGGGCCTGTTTCCGGTGTCTCTGTCATGTCACTCATCGGTCCGTCTCAAATGAAGCTCTTTGTTGCTACGCATAAAATGGCCCCTGCGCGAGGTCCGGCAGCCCCGGATCACAGGCGCTTGATCGCCTGCCCCGGATTCGTGAGCTTTGTGGCAGAATCACTGCCCCGATGTTACATCCGCCCTGCCCGGAGGCCGCTCCGGCGCGGTTTTTGGCAGAAATGTTGCATATCTCCCCGAAAACCCGCCCCGCAGGGTTTGACTTACCCGCCATTCCCTCCTAAAGACCGGGCTTCGAGATAGACCCCGGGCGGGCGATTCCGCGCACCCGAATAAAAAATGTGGAGACCGGAGCGATGAAACGCACCTATCAGCCTTCGAACCTGGTTCGCAAACGCCGCCACGGCTTCCGTGCGCGCATGGCCACCAAGGCAGGCCGCAAGATCCTGAACGCACGCCGCGCCCGCGGCCGTAAAGAACTGAGCGCATAAGCTCAGTTCCTGTTCTGACGGACATGACACCGCCGGAGGCCCCCAAGGACGGCAACGCTGCCCGCGGGGACACGCCTCCGGCGGTGTCCGTTTGTCCGCCTGACACCCAAAAGATCGAGGTCATGGCCAAGCGCCGTGATTTCCTCGCCTGCGCCCGCCCCCCTGCCCGCAAGCAGGGCACCAAGGCGATGATGGTGCAGGGCCGGAACCGCCACGATGACGGTGGCATCCGCATGGGCTTCACCTGTTCCAAGAAAGTCGGCAATGCGGTCGCCCGCAACCGTGCCAAGCGCCGCCTGCGCGAGGCCGCGCGGATGATTCTGCCCACCCATGGCCGCCCCGGCTGGGATTACGTGCTGATCGGCCGCGCGATTGAGACCGCCCAGCGCCCGTTCGAGGAGCTGAAGCGCGACCTGATCTATGCATTAAAAAAGATCCACGGCCAGTAACCGCCCCGGCCTTTGACCGCATTGCCACTAGGCCGCTCTGCCCCTATCTATCCGCCATGACCCCGCTGGCCCATATCCTAGCCCTGCCTGTGCGCGCCTACCGGCTGCTGTTCAGCCCTTGGGTTGGCTTCAACTGCCGCTACCAGCCCACCTGCTCGGCTTATGCATTGGAAGCGCTGCAAAAACACGGCGCCATCAAAGGCGCCTGGCTGACCGCGCGGCGCATCGGACGCTGCCACCCGTTCGGCGGCGATGGCTATGACCCGGTGCCGGAGAAAAGGGACTGATCCCTCGCACGCCTTTTTTCCTTGGCAAAACGCCCGTCCTCGGCTAGGGCGCGCGCATGCTTGATGATGATCTGGACGAAATCCACCCGCTGTTTGCCGGCGCCCCCTCGACCACTGAGTTCAAGAAACTCAGGAAGCGCATCGTGCGCTACGCGCGCGAGGCGATTGAGCAATACGGCATGGTGGAGCGCCGCGAGGACGGCAGCACGCCCAAGTGGCTGGTCTGCCTCTCTGGCGGCAAGGACAGCTATACCCTGCTGGCGGTTCTTTATGAACTGAAGTGGCGCGGCCTGCTGCCGGTGGACCTCTTGGCCTGCAACCTGGATCAGGGCCAGCCCGGCTTTCCGGCGACGGTGCTGCCGGAGTTCCTGGAAAAGATGGGCGTGCCGCACCGGATCGAATATCAGGACACCTATTCCATCGTCGTCGACAAAGTGCCGCAGGGGCGCACCTACTGCGCGCTCTGCTCGCGTCTGCGCCGCGGCAACCTCTACCGCATCGCGCGGGAGGAAGGCTGCTCCGCCGTGGTGCTGGGCCATCACCGCGACGACATCCTGGAAACCTTCTTCATGAACCTGTTTCACGGCGGGCGCCTGGCGACGATGCCGCCCAAGCTGGTCAATGAGGAGGGCGACCTGTTCGTATTCCGCCCCCTCGCCCATGTGGCAGAGGCCGACTGCGAGAAATTCGCACGCGCGATGAATTACCCGATTATCCCCTGCGACCTCTGCGGCAGCCAGGACGGGCTGCAGCGCCAGCAGGTGAAACAGATCCTGGACCAGTGGGAATCAAATTCGCCGGGCCGCCGCCAGGTGATGTTCCGGGCGCTGATGAATGCGCGCCCGTCGCATCTTCTGGACCCGAAACTGTTTGATTTTGCGGGTCTTGAGCTGAAGATTGCCGATTCAACCGGCGAAAATCCGGAAATTCCCCAGCTGCGTTAACTCCCGGGTTATATCAGCACCTTAGTCTCAGGGCCGAACGAACGGCTGCAGACGAAAGGTCTGGGAATGACAAATACGGGTTCAGGCATTTTGGCACGCCTCAGGCAGACCCTTGCCCCCGCTCTTGCGGGACCTGCGATGCTGGCCTTTCTGCCCGCCCTGACGCTTGCCACTTTCTGGCTTGGCGGCGAAACCGCGCTGCTGGCAGTTGCCCTGGGCCTGCCCGTGCTGATTGCCGCTGCCGGCGGCTTCAGCAAGCGCGGCAACACTGTGCCGCGCGACGCTGTCACTGGCATGATCCTGCGCGACGGGTTTGAGCAGGAGGCCGCCCGGATCCACACGGAATGCAGCGAGGGCGGCCTGCGCTCTGCCATCTTCGTGCTGGAGCTTGACGACTACAAGGAGCTGACCGACCGCCACGGGCAGGAGGCCGGCGACCGGATCATGCAGCATTGCGGCGCGCAAATCGTGTCGGCGCTGCGCCAGAACGACATCATCGCCCGGATCGGCGACAGCCGCTTTGCGGTCTGCCTGGCACCGACCCTGCAACTGGATCTGGAGCTGTGCATTCAGCTGGCCGGGCGGATGCAATCCGCGACGGAGGAGCCGGTGGCGCTGGACGGCACTACTCTCTACATGACCTCCTCGCTTGGCTTCTGCCAGCATAACCGGGCGCCCGGCAGCACCAGCGCCGAATGGAACAGCGCCGCCATCGCCGCCCTGTCGGAGGCGCAAAGCAACGGCCCCGGCGGCATCCGCGCCTATTCCGCTGATATGCCCGGCCACGCCAGCAGCCGCTCCAGCCTGCGCGACGAAGCCGCAGCGGCACTGGAGACCGGCCAGATCCAGGCCTGGTTCCAGCCGCAGATCTGCACCGACACCGGCCGGGTTTCGGGGTTTGAGGCGCTGGCCCGCTGGCTGCACCCGGTGCAGGGGCTGATCCCGCCCTCTACCTTCCTGCCCGCGCTGGAGGAGGCCGGGCTGATGGACCGGCTGAGCCAGGTGATGCTCTATAACGCGCTGGTCGCCATCAGGGCCTGGGACGAGGCCGGGGTGAAAGTGCCTTGCGTCGGCGTCAACTTCGCCACCCAGGAGCTGCGCAACCCGGGCCTTGCAGGCCGCGTCAAATGGGAGCTGGAGCGTTTCGGCCTGCCCGCGGACCGGCTCTGCGTGGAAATCCTGGAAACCGTGATGACCGATCAGCCCGACGATGTGGTCACCCGCAATATCCTCTCCCTCAGCGAGATGGGCTGCCCGATCGACCTCGACGATTTCGGCACCGGCCATGCCTCGATCTCCGCGGTGCGCCGCTTCAATATCTCCCGCATCAAGATCGACCGGTCCTTTGTGATGAAGGCCGATCAGGACCCGGAGCAGCAGAAACTGATCTCTGCCATTCTGACCATGGCCGAGCGGCTGGAGCTGGAGACCCTGGCCGAAGGGGTCGAAACCGCAGGCGAACACGCGCTGCTGGCACAGCTGGGCTGCGGCCATGTGCAGGGCTTTGGCATCGGCCGTCCGATGCCCTTTGACCAGACGCTTGATTGGATCGCCGCGCATGAGGCCAAGCTGCAGGATGCGCCCGCGATTGGCCGCCAAACGCCCTGACAGCCCCCCTGAACGCTCAATTCCTTTGATTTTCTGCCGCAGCGGTGCCCTTTGACGCGCCGCTGCACCGCGATTCTGCTTGACCTTTGCGGCCCACCTCTGTTGAACCCCACGTGTCCTTCCCTACACGAGGTGGCAGTCCCCAATGGACGATCAGAACAAAAATCTTATTCTCGCAACCGTACTCAGCTTTCTGGTGATCCTCGGGTGGTATACTTTCTTCCCGCCGCCGGAACCGGAACAAGCGCCGGAAACCGCGGTCACTGAAACCGCCCCGGCGGGCGACACCGCCGCAGCGCCCAGCGCCGCAGGTGCCGATGCCGTGGCCGAGGCTGCCCCGGAAGACGCCGCCGCCCCGGATGCGCCGCGCGTCGCCATCGACACGCCCCGCGTCACCGGCAGCATCTCGCTGCAGGGCGGCCGGATCGACGACCTGTCGCTGAAGGACTACCGCGAGACGCTGGATGAAGGCTCCCCGATCGTCAAACTGCTGAAACCGGTGGGCGAGGCCGGCGCCTATTACGCGCTCTACGGCTGGGCCCCGGGTGCGGGCCTGACCCTGAACGACGTGCCGGGCGCCAACACCATCTGGTCTGCCCCGGACGGCGCCACCCTGTCCGCGGACAGCCCGGTGACGCTCACCTGGGACAACGGCAAGGGCCTGACCTTCTCCCGCACCATCGCGGTGGATGAGGACTACATGTTCTCGGTCACCCAGTCGGTTGCCAATGCCTCCGGCGGCACCGTGTCGCTGGCGCCCTACGGCACCCTGGCCCGCCACGGCCAGCCCGAGGGGCTGAAGAACTTCTTCATCCTGCACGAGGGCCTGGTCGGCATGACCGACGGCGAGCTGGCCGAGACCGACTATGACGACATGGCCGACTTTGAGCCCGACCCGCGCGACGGCTCCAAGTCCAGCGTCAAGCAGGTCGAAGCCAACGGCTGGATCGGCTTCACTGACCACTACTGGATGTCCACCCTGGTGCCCGCACCGGGCCAGGGCTTCCGCTCCATCGCCAAATTCGACGAGCGCCGCGAGATCTATCAGACCGACATCGTGCTGCCGACCGTCACCGTCGCAGAGGGCCAGTCCTCCGAGGTGACCACCCAGCTGTTTGCCGGTGCCAAGGAATGGGAAGCCATCCGCGGCTACGAGAAGGCAGGCATCGAGGGCTTCCTGGACGTGATCGACTGGGGCTGGTTCTTTTTCCTGACCAAGCCGATGTTCTGGCTGCTGCACAACCTCAACGTCCTGATCGGCAACATGGGCTGGGCGATCATCGGCCTGACCGTTGTGATCAAGATCCTGGTGTTCCCGTTGGCCTATAAATCCTATGCCTCCATGGCGAAGATGAAAGAGCTTCAGCCGGAGATGGAGAAGCTCAAGGAGCGCGCCGGCGACGACCGCCAGAAGATGCAAAAGGAGATGATGGAGCTCTACAAGAAGGAGAAGGTGAACCCCGCCGCGGGCTGTCTGCCGATCCTGATCCAAATCCCGATCTTCTTCTCGCTCTACAAGGTGATCTTCGTCACCCTGGAACTGCGCCACGCACCCTTCTTCGGCCCGTTCCAGGACCTCAGCGCGCCGGACCCGACCTCGATCATGAACCTGTTCGGTCTGCTGCCCTTCGCCTCCCCGGCACCGGAAAGCATCCTGGCCCTGGTCTTCATCGGCATCCTGCCGATCCTGCTCGGCATCTCGATGTGGCTGCAGCAAAAGCTGAACCCGGCGCCCACCGACCCGACCCAGCAGATGATCTTTGCCTGGATGCCTTGGGTGTTCATGTTCATGCTCGGCGGCTTCGCCTCCGGCCTGGTGGTCTACTGGATCGCCAACAACACGATCACCTTCAGCCAGCAGTACCTGATCATGCGCAGCCACGGCTACAAACCGGACGTGTTCGGCAACATCAAGTCGAGCTTCAAGAAGAAGCCGAAGGCTGAGAAGGAATGACCGCAAAGGTCACAGACATCTGGCGCCACCCGCTCAAATCCCATGGGCGGGAGGCACTGGAGAAAACCACCGTGAGCGCCGGGCAGACCATGCCCGGCGACCGTGTTTGGGCGGTTGCAAATGAACAGTCCAAGGCTGATGGCAGCAAATGGGTGGTCTGCGGCAACTTCTCCCGCGGGTCCCAGTCCCCTGCCCTGATGGCCATCAACGCGCGGCTGGAGGACGCTACCGGGCTTCTCACGCTGACCCACCCGCAGCGGCCCGACTTTACCTTTGATCCCGAAAATCCGGCGGACCTGCAGCGCTTTCTTGATTGGGAAAAGCCGCTGCTGCCCGCTACCGCCCGCGCCTCAGCCCGCATCATCCGGGTGCCGGGCCGCGGCATGACTGACACTGACTTCCCCTCGGTCTCCCTGTGCAATTGGGCTTCCCACCGCGCGGTAGAGCAGGCCATTGGGCACGAACTCTCTCCCCTGCGCTGGCGCGGCAACATCTGGTTCGACCTGGATGATCCTTGGGCCGAAAACGAATGGCTGGGCCGCGAAGTGCAGATCGGCGAAGCTGTCTTTGCAGTGCGCGAGCGTGTGGTGCGCTGCCAGGCGACCACTGCCAACCCCGAAACCGGCGAACGCGACGCCGATACGCTCAAGACCCTCAAGGACAACTGGGGCCACCAGGATTTCTCGGTCTACGCCGAGGTGGTGCGCGGCGGCGAGATCCGCCTGGGCGACGCGGTAAAGGTGCTGTGATGCAGATGCAATTTTCCCTGGCCGAAGCGCCGGATGAGATTTCCGCTGAAAAGGGCCGCAAGCTGTTTGCGGGCGAGACCGAGTTCCTGAAAGGCGTGGTCGCGATGAACGGCCTGCCCGATGCCGACCGGGTGGAGGTCTGCTTTGCCGGACGCTCCAACGTCGGCAAGTCGAGCCTGATCAACGCACTGACCGGCACCAAGGGCATCGCCCGCGCCTCCAACACACCGGGCCGCACGCAGGAGATCAACTTCTTCACCCAGGGGCCTGAGCTCTATCTGGTCGACCTGCCCGGCTATGGTTATGCCAACGCACCGCTCAAGGTGGTGGAGCAATGGCAGAAACTCTTGAAACGCTACCTGTCAGGCCGCCAGAACCTGCGCCGCGCCTTTGTGCTGATCGACAGCCGCCATGGCGTGAAGGCAGTGGATGACGAGATTATGAAGCTCCTGGACAGCTCCGCCGTCACCTTCCAATGCGTGATGACCAAGGCCGACAAGGTCAAGGAAAAGGACCGCGCCAAGGTGCTGGAGCAGGTGAAGGGCGCGCTGGCGAAACACCCCGCCGCCTATCCTGAGATCGTGCTGACCTCGTCTGAAAAGGGCGACGGCATCGCCACCCTGCGCTCGATCATCGCGGGGCTGTAACACCCGTGCTCAGCCGCCTGCCCTCCCTGCTGGTTGTGATCGTCCTGGCCGTGGCCGGGCTGATCCCGTCCGGCTGGATGCCAGCATCGGCGCAGGACGGCAAGGTGCTGCTGGTAATCTGCACCGGCCACGGCCCGGTAGAGACCTGGGTTGACCTGGACAGCGGCGAGCCCCATGCGCCCGCCGAGCAGATGGAGGACCGCAGCTGTCCCTTCGCCGCGCTTGGCGCGGTGGCGCTGCTGCCGGACAGCCTGATTGATCTGAACCTGGAAACACCTCTCAGCGACCGCTGGTCGCGTGAGGCCTTCACCCATCATACCGCCGGATTCCACTGGCGCTATGACGCCCGCGGCCCGCCCGCGCTCTCCTGACTTTCTGAACACTTCTGACTTTTCCGTCGGCGCCCCGCGCGTCCGGCCCCGTTCCGATATGGAGAGACCCAATGGCAACCAGCCAACCGCAATCCGCGGGCCAATCGCGTCCGCTTTCCCAAAAATTCTACGCCGCCGTCTGGCGCTGGCACTTCTATGCCGGCCTGTTTGTGATCCCCTTCCTGATCATGCTGGCCGTCACCGGCCTGATGATGATGTTCATCACCCAATTCGACGGCCGCGACGGTGAGAAAATCACCGTCACCCAAGGCGCCGCCGAGCTGAGCCTGCCTGAGCAGGAGGCCGCCGTTCTGGCCGCCCAGCCCGGCACCATCGCCGAGTGGATCGGCCCCAAGGCCCCCGATCTGGCCGCCGTGTTCCGAGTGAAAACGGATGACGGCCAGCGCCTGGTCGCCCTTGACCAGTACAGCGGCGAGGTGATCGAGGTCTGGGACCGCCGCGCCGGCTGGTACGATCTGGCCGACAACATCCACTCCACCCTTCTGATTGGCGACACCGGCGACCGGCTGATCGAGATTGCCGCCGGTTTGGGTATCGTGCTGGTGCTGACCGGCCTCTACCTGTGGTGGCCGCGCGGCAACACCATCAGCGCCTTTGTCCCCAACCTCCGCACCCGTGGCCGCGCTTTGTGGAAGAACCTGCACGCCGTGACCGGCTTCTGGATGTCGGCGCTCTTGGTGATCTTTCTGATCTCCGGCCTGTCGTGGACCGGCATCTGGGGCGGCCAGATGATGCAGGCCTGGAGCACCTTTCCGGCAGCCAAGTGGGACAACGTGCCCCTGTCTGACGATATCCACGCCAGCATGAACCATGGCCATACCAATGATGTCCCCTGGGCGCTGGAGCAGACCCCGATGCCCGCCTCCGGCTCTGATGCCGGGATCACCGGCGTGGCAGACGGCGCACCCGTGGACGCAGCCGGCCTGATCGCCCTGGGCCGCGCGCTGGGGATGGAGGGCCGCTTCCGCCTCGCCTACCCCGGCGGCGAAACAGGCGTCTGGACCCTCAACCGCGACAGCATGAGCGGCGACGGCGACAGCCCCTTCATCGACCGCACCGTGCATGTGGACCAGTACAGCGGCAAGATTCTGGCGGATGTGAAATACGACGACTACTCCTGGGCCGGTAAGGCGATGGCGGTCAGCATCCCCTTCCACATGGGGCTGATGGGCACCTGGAGCTTCATCCTGAATGTGGTGTTCTGCCTCGCGGTGATCTTTGTCTGCGTCTCCGGTCTGGTGATGTGGGTCAAGCGCCGCCCTGCCGGTGCCGCCCGCCTGGCCGCGCCGCCGGAACCGGCAGAGATGCCGTTCTGGAAAGGTGCCGCGCTGATCGCCGTTCTGGTCTCGCTGGCCTTCCCGCTGACCGGCCTGGCGCTGCTGGCCGCGCTGGCGTTCGACGTGCTGCTGCTCGGCAACCTGCCGGTGCTGAAGCGCGCGGTGAGTTGAAGAAAAACGGAGGGTAGCGCCCGTCCCGGCGGGGTGGGAAGCGAAGCGCCCGCCCCGTCGTGCTGGAAGCACGCCTTCGGCATGACGGAGGGCGGGACGGGCGCTGCCCGGCCTCACGGCCAGGCGATAGATCTGCAACTACACGTGCTGCGCGCCGTTCACCTCGATCTCGGCGCCGGAGATGTAGGAACTGCCCTCCGAGCACAGGAAATAAATGGCTGAGGCCACCTCCTCCGGCTGGCCCAGCCGCTGCATCGGCAGCTTCTCGACGATCTTCTCGGTGCCGGGCGACAGGATCGAGGTCTCCACCTCCCCCGGCGCAATCGCGTTGACCCGCACCCCCATCGGCCCGAAATCATGCGCCATTTCGCGGGTCAGCGCCGCCAGTGCCGCCTTTGACGTGGCATAGGCCGCGCCGGCAAAGGGATGCACCCGGCTGCCCGCGATCGAGGTCACGTTGACCACAGAGCCCTTGGCTGCCGCCAGTTCGTCCTTCAGGCCGCGCGCCAGAACCACCGAGGCAAAGAAGTTCACGTGAAACACCTTGCCCCAATCCATCAGGTCGGTGTTGAGCGTGCTGAGCCGCTCCCCCTCCGGCCCCTTGGGCGAGATGCCCGCGTTGTTGACCAGCGCATCCAGCTGCCCGTCCAGCATCTCCTGGATCCGGCCCACCGCGTTGATGGTGTCCGACGGGTCCGACAGGTCCAGCTGCACATGGTTTTCCTGACCGCCGCCCCAGGGGCATTCCTGCGGGAACGGCTGGCGCGAGCAGGTGATGACCCGCCAGCCCTCGGCGTTGAAGCGGCGCACGGTGGCATGGCCGATGCCGCGGCTGGCGCCTGTCAGCAGTAATGTCTTCTGGCGCATGGCGCCCTCCTGATGAGAGAATCTGCGCCGAGCCTAGCATCCGCGCCGCCATCTGCAACGGGCTGCGCCAAACCCTCCCCTTGGCAGCAGCGCCGGAACCCCGTAACACATTCTGACCAAGGGATGATGCAGCAATGAAGAAACAAGACATGAACCGCGATTGGATTGCCACCGCCGAAACCCTCTCCAGCGCGCTGCCGTATTTCCAGCGCTTTGCCGGGGCGATTGTCGTCATCAAGCTGGGTGGCCACGCCATGGGCAGCGACGAGGCGATGGAGACCTTTGCCCGCGACATCGTGCTGATGCGCCAAGTGGGGGTAAACCCGGTTATCGTGCATGGCGGCGGACCGATGATCAACGCGATGCTGGAAAAGCTGCAGATCAAGTCGGAGTTCGTGAACGGCAAGCGGGTCACTGATGCCGCCACCATGGAAGTGGTGGAGATGGTGCTGTCCGGTGTGGTCAACAAGCGGATCGTGCAGGCGATCAACAGCCAGGGCGGCCGCGCCGTCGGCCTGTCGGGCAAGGACGCGAACCTCATCACCTGCGATCAGGCCGACCCGGATCTGGGCTTTGTCGGCGCGCCCGCGGAAATGGACCCCAAGGTGCTGCACGGGCTGTTTGAGAAGAACATGATCCCGGTCATTGCCCCTATCGGCGCAGGCCGGAATGGCGAGACCTACAACATCAACGGCGACACGGCTGCCGGCGCCATCGCCAAGGCGCTTGAGGCCGACCGCCTGCTGCTGCTGACGGATGTGGCCGGCGTCAAAAACGCCGAGGGTGAAGTGGTGACCGAGCTGAAGGCCGCGGACGTCGAGGAGATGACCGCCAGCGGCGTCATCGCCGGCGGCATGATCCCCAAGACCGAAACCGCGCTGGACGCGGTCCGCGGCGGCGTGCGCGCCTGCATCATCGTCGACGGACGGGTGCAGAACGCGGTGCTGCTGGAGCTTTACACCGACCACGGCGCAGGCTCGATGATCCGCGCCTGATGGCGTCAGGAAATCAGGTCAAGAGGGGCGCTGCCCCTCTTGGCTCTCCCGGGCCAATCCGCCCCGGGATATTTTCAGTCAGATGAACGGAGGGCTGGGCCTCAGCTCCCCGGCGCCTTGTAGGCACCTGCAATCGATCCCGCCTTCTTCTGGATTTCCGTAAATTCATCCGAGGTGAAGGCACGCACGGTCCTGAGGTTGCTGACCGCGCCGCTGGCGCCGGTTGCCAACAGGCCCGCCAGCAGACCGCTGATGTCGTCAATCGTGACCTTGATCGCAAAATCGCGGTCCCCCGTAGTCAGATAGAAGGTCTCCAGCTTGCCGCCCGCTGCCTCGACAAGGGCCCGCGCCGCGGCCTCGCGGTCGCTGGGGTTCTCGATCATCGCCTTCATTGCGGAAGACGTGTAGTTCCCGGTCACGATAAATCTCGGCATTTGGTCACTCCCTGGGGTGGAAAATGCACGCCGCTGCTAGGCAGGATGCCGAACTTTGCGGCCTGCATGCCCCCGGGGCGGAGGATACCACAAATCCGCTTTTCAGCATATGTGCCCGGCCGCGGCGGCAGCGGACGGCGGGAAGACGCCGGCAGGCGATTGCGGGACGTTTTTTGCCCTCCGGCCAGGCTCCGGGCGCTGCTAGGCTCATCCCAAGCCCGCCGGAAGGACACCGCCAATGACCCTGACAGACCAGCCTGCCCCCGCCCCCCGCAGCCTGCCGACCTGGAACAGCATCGAAACGGCCGCCGCTGCGGCCGGGCTGGAGGTCTGCGCGGCCCTGCATCCGGCGCGCCAGCCGGTTCAGGCACTGGCAGGAGGCACCCTGATCCTTCTGGGCACCGGCACCGCCTTCTGGCCGCTGTTCAAGACCAGCCCCGAATACCAGGACAGCGTGCCCGACCCGGTCGACAGCTGGTCCGGGCGGGTGGTTGGCGCGCTGGCAAGGGATTTGGGCGGCACCGCCTATTTCCCTTTTGGCGGCCCGCCCTACACGCCTTTCATCAACTGGGCGCTGGCGTCGGGGCGGTTCTTCACATCACCGTCACAGATGCTGGTGCATGATACTGCCGGCATGATGATTTCCTTGCGGGGGGCCATTCATTTTGAACAGGAATTTGACATCCCCCCTGCACCTTTGGCACAGTCTCCCTGCGACAGCTGCCCCTCGCGTCCCTGCCTTGCCGCCTGCCCCGTCAGCGCCCTGGCCGACGGAGGCCCGTACGATCTGGCGGCCTGCCACGCGTATCTCGACACCAGCGCAGGCGCCGGCTGCATGTCCGGCGGCTGCCTTGCCCGGCGGGCCTGCCCGCTGAGCCGCAGCGCCGGCCGCGACCCAGAACAAACCGCACATCACATGAGGCATTTTCACCCGCAATGACCTGCACCCTGATCCTGACCCGCCACGCCAAATCCGCCTGGGACACCAATGTGCCCAGCGACCACGCCCGCCCGCTGAACAAGCGCGGACGCCGCTCAGCCCCAGCCATTGCCGCTTGGATGCGCGAATGCGGCTACCTGCCGGATCAGATCATCTCCTCCTCTGCCCAGCGCACCCGCGAGACCTGCGAGCTGATGGAACTGGGGGTGCCTGCAACTTTCACCGAGCGGCTGTATCACGCCAATTCGGACATCCTGTTCAAGGTGCTGAGCCAGGCGGAGAAACCGCGGGTCATGCTGGTCGGCCACAATCCCGGCATTGCCGCCTTTGCTCATACCATCGTGTCCAGCCCGCCGGACCATGCGCGGTTCGACGACTACCCGACGGGTGCGACGCTGGTGGCGGAGTTCGACATTGAGAGCTGGCGGGATCTATCCTGGAGCAGCGGCAAGGTGATCGACTTTGCGGTGCCGCGGGAGCTTTTGGGCGAGTGAGACCTGCGGCAAGCTGGCGCATCCCGCGCGGGAGGGCTCTGGCACAGGTGCGGCTGCGTGCCTAGGTTGCCTGACAGACCTTTCCCGGACTGGAGACCGTCATGCACCGCCGTTCCCTGCTGCTGGCCGCAGCCGCCCTCCCCCTCGCATCCCTGCCCGGTTTTGCCGCGGCGGCAGAGACCATCCGCATCATGAAGTCGCCCAGCTGCGGCTGCTGCACCGCCTGGGCTGACCATCTGGCCGCCGCCGGTTTTCAGACCGAGGTGCGCAATGTCGCGGATGAGGATCTGTGGGCAATGAAGGAGCGGCTGGGTGTCAGCGGCGATCTCGCCTCCTGCCACACCGCGAAGGCCGGGCCTTATGTGATCGAGGGCCATGTGCCTGCCGAAGACATCCAGCGGCTGCTGGCGGAACAGCCGGCTGCGCTGGGGCTCTCCGTGCCGGGGATGCCGATCGGCTCGCCGGGGATGGAAATGGGCGATGAGCGCGAGGCGTTTGACACCCTGCTGATCCTGGCGGACGGCACCACCGAAGTGTTTGCCAGCCACTCCTGATCTCAGCCCGCCTGTTCAATCAAGGCTGAAAAAAAGGCCGGGCGCAGTGCCCGGCCTTTCTGTTTGGTGAAGCGGTTGCCTCAGTGACCCAGGATCTGGCTGAGGAACAGCTTGGTGCGGTCGCTCTTCGGGTTGTTGAAAAACTCTTCCGGCTCGTTCTGTTCGACGATCTGGCCCGCATCCATGAAGATCACCCGGTTCGCCACCTGACGGGCAAAGCCCATCTCGTGGGTCACGCACAGCATGGTCATGCCTTCCTCGGCCAGTTCGATCATGGTGTCGAGCACCTCTTTGATCATCTCCGGGTCGAGCGCCGATGTCGGTTCATCGAACAGCATGATGCGCGGCATCATGCAGAGCGAGCGCGCGATGGCCACACGCTGCTGCTGGCCGCCCGACAGCATGCCCGGGTACTTATGCGCTTGCTCCGGGATCTTCACCTTCTCCAGGAAGTGCATCGCCCGCTCTTCGGCTTCCTTCTTGGGGGTCTTGCGGACCCAGATCGGCGCCAGGGTGCAGTTCTCCAGGATGGTCAGATGCGGGAACAGGTTGAAGTGCTGGAACACCATCCCGACCTCGGACCGGATCTTGTCGATGTTCTTGAGGTCGTTGGACAGCTCGGTGCCATCCACCACGATCTTGCCCTGCTGGTGCTCTTCCAGCGCGTTCAGGCAGCGGATCAGGGTGGATTTGCCGGAACCCGACGGGCCCGCGATCACGATCCGCTCGCCCTGGTTGACGGTCAGATTGATGTCGCGCAGCACGTGGAAGGACCCGTACCACTTGTTCATGTTGGTGATTTCGATGGCAACCTCGTCGCTCACCTGCATTTTGGAGCGGTCGATTGCGCGGTCGGACATAAGTTCAGACATATGTTGAACTCCTTAACGGTGGTCGGTGGCGAGACGGCGCTCGAGCCACTGTGAGTATTGAGAAATGCCGTAGCAGACGACGAAGAACAGAAGCGCAGCAAAGCCCAGAAGCTCCCAGTAAACCCCGTTCCACTCGGTGGAGGCGAGGATCGGGCCGCGGATCATGCCAACCAGGTCGAACATCGAGATGACCGAAACCAGGGTGGTGTCCTTGAACAGGCCGACGGCCACGTTCACGATGCCCGGGATGGAGATCTTCAGCGCCTGCGGCAGGATGATCAGCCGCATCGCCTGGGGGTAATCCAGGCCAAGGCTGTCAGCCGCTTCGTACTGTCCCTTCGGCAGGGCCGCCAGACCGCCGCGGATCACCTCGGCGATATAGGCTGCCGAGAACATGGTGATCATGATCACCACGCGCAGGAACAGGTCGACGGTGCTTTCCGGCGGGAAGAAGTAGGCCAGCATCACCGATGCCACGAACAGCAGGGTGATCAGCGGCACGCCGCGCACGAACTCAATGAAGACCACGCAGATCCACTTGATCAGCGGCATGTCCGACTGGCGGCCCAGCGCCAGCGCGATGCCTAAGGGCAGCGACAGCGACACACAGGTTACGCCCAGCATCAGGTTCAGCATGAAGCCGCCCAGATCGCGCGAGGGCACGGCCTGCAGCATGGCGTTATCGGATGCCCCTTCCGGGATCAGCATTCCGCCGATGATCCAGACAGCAAAGGCTGCGGCAATCGCTCCGAAGAAGCCGACCGCAAAGCTGCTCTTACCGTAGGTCTGGAATACAAAGGCGCCTGCTACAAAGCCCACCAGCGCAACAATCGGCGCCAGGATAGTGCCGCCCCAGATCAGCCAGAAGGCCAGGAAGGGGTAGACGGCGGTGAAGGCCAGCAGCTTGCGCGGCAGGTCAAAGAACAGCACCGGCGCAATGGCAAACAACAGCAGCACCAGGGCCAGGTTCGGGCGCCAGTACTGATCGGAGGGGTATTTGAAACCGTACAGAAGCTGGTTCCAGCGCTCGGTCAGGACCGAGAAACAGGCGCCTGTCTTGCCTTGCAGAACCTCGCGGCATTCCGCCAGCGAGCTGGTGGTCCAGACCCCGTTCAGCAGCCACGGCAGGGTCTTGCTGAGCAGCAGATAGATGACCAGCAGCGCCGCAATGGTCAGGGCAGAGTTCACCGCGTTGGAGAACAGGTTTTCGCGCAGCCATTTAACCGGGCCGGTTTCCCCTGCCGGCGGCGGGGCCGGCGGGATTTCGGTTTCGCGGACAAAGGCGATGGAGTGTGCGTGTGTATCGCTCATGTCTCAGCGCTCCTTCAACTTAACAGATGCGTTGTAGACGTTCATCACCATCGAAATGGTCAGCGAAGCGGTCAGGTAGAACAGCATCAAGAGGAGAACGCATTCAATGGCGCGGCCGGTCTGGTTCAGGGTGATCCCGCCCAGAGTTGCGGTGATATCCGCATAGCCCACGGCAATCGCCAGCGAGGAGTTCTTGGTAATGTTGAGGAAGTTGGAGATCAGCGGCGGGATGATCACCCGCAGCGCCTGCGGCAGAACCACCAGGTTCATCACCCGGCGCGGACGCAGGCCCAGCGCGGATGCGGCCTCGGTCTGGCCCTTGGACACCGCCTGGATGCCCGCCCGGACGTTCTCCGCGATGAAGGCGCCGGTGTAGATCGACAGTGCGAACCACAGCGCGATCAGCGGGCCGCCGACCTTGATGCCGCCGCTGAAGTTGAAGCCCTTCAGCTCAGGATATTCCCAGGTCAGACCCATGATCAGCATCAGCGCCAGGAACGGCACCAGCCACGCGGCGAGGATCATTGCCGTGGTCTTTGGCCGCACACCGGTGGCTTCCTGCTTGGCGTTGGCCCAGACATTGATCTGATGGGCCGCAATCCAGGAGCCTGCAAAGCCACCCAGCACCAGCAGCCAGTTCATCGCTGTGCTGGCAAACAGGCCGTTCTCGAACCAGGGCATCGGGACGTAGATACCGCGGTTGGTGAAGGCAAAAGCGTCAAGCACCATGCTGGCTGTGGCATTGTCGCCGCGGAACGCCCGCGGGCCAGGCAGCACCGCCGTCATGATGGTGAAGATGATGATGATCCAGATCAGCACCGGAATGTTGCGGAAGATCTCAACGTAGACCGCCATCAGCTTGGAGACGAGCCAGTTGTTGGACAGCCGCAGAACCCCGGCAACAACGCCGAACACGGTGGCGGTGATACAGGCCAGGAAGGCCACCAGCAGCGTGTTCAAGAGGCCGACCAGGGCCGCCTTGGCATGGCTCGACTGGCTGTCGTATTCAACCAGGCGCTGGTTGATGTCGTAACCGGCCGGATCGCCAAGGAAGGTATAGGAAATGTTAAGCCCGGCAGCGCGGAGGTTCTGGATCAGGTTGTTTCCAAGATACCAGATGCACAGGGCAAGGACGATAGCCGCGATCACCTGAAAGGTCAGTGACCGGTAGCGGGTATCGTTGATGAGCATAGACAGCCGAAAGCCTTCGTTCGGCGGGTCAGTCAACGTTGACATATATTGTGATCCCCTGACTCCGGCGTCGTGATCCTGGCGGGGTTGTCCCCGCTCCGCAGCTGGCCAGAGCATTTTCATGATAGGAAAAGGGCGCAGGAAAATCCTGCGCCCCTCCCGGTGGTGTGTTTAGCGGAACGGCGGAGCGTACAGCAGGCCGCCTTCGGTCCACTGTGCGTTCAGGCCGCGGGCCAGGCCAACCGGAGTGTCTTCGCCGATGTTCTTGGCAAAGATCTCGCCGTAGTTGCCCTGAGCGGCAATCGCGTTCTTGCCCCAGTCAGCCGACAGGCCGAGCATCTCGCCCAGGGTGCCTTCGGTGCCCAGCAGGCGGTTGATTTCCGGGTTCTCGGTGCCAGCTGCCATTTCGCTCAGGTTGGCCGAGGTCACGCCCAGCTCTTCTGCCGCGATCAGCGCCATCAGGCTCCAGCGGACCACATCGCCCCACTCATGGTCGCCATGGCGGACCAGCGGGCCCAGCGGCTCCTTGGAGATGATTTCCGGCAGGATCACGTGGCCGGCCGGATCGTCGAAGGTGGCGCGGGTTGCGGCCAGGCCGGAGGCGTCGGTGGTGTAGACGTCACAGGCGCCTGCCAGGTACTGCTGCTGCGCTTCGGCGTTGGTTTCGATCGGAACCGGCTCGTAGCTGATGTTGTTGGAGCGGAAGAAGTCCGCCAGGTTCAGCTCGGTGGTGGTGCCGGTCTGGATACACACGGTGGCGCCGTCCAGTTCCTTGGCGGAGGACACGCCCAGCTCTTTCGGGACCATGAAGCCCTGGCCGTCATAGTAGTTGACGCCCACGAATTCGAACTTCAGGTCAACGTCGCGGCTGAAGGTCCAGGTGGTGTTGCGGGCCAGCATGTCGATTTCGCCAGACGCCAGCGCGGTAAAGCGGGTCTTGCCGGTGGTCGGCACGAATTCGACAGCGCTCGAGTCGCCCAGCACGGCTGCAGCCACAGCACGGCACACGGCAACGTCAAAGCCTTCCCATTCACCGTTTGCATTCGGGGCCGCAAAGCCGACCAGGCCGGTGGTGACGCCGCAGTTCAGCTTGCCGCGGGCCTTCACGTCGTCCAGCGTGCCGGCAGATGCTGCGCCAGCCGCAAGACCGGCAAAGGTCATTGCGCCCAAAATAACGGATTTTTTCATATTTACCTCTTCCTGATAGCCCGCCATTCGGCGGTTCTTATTTTCCGGCGATCCCCCGCCGGATATGAGACTGAAGAAGGGTTTGCCCCTAATTCGTGGCTGAGTTTGGGCGCATTCATCAGCAAACGTCAAGGGCGGTATCAGGAATTTCGATGTACGAATTCCGCACGAACGGCGTCCGCGCGGAATTTTGTTTCCGGTTCGGCTGTGGATAAGTAATTTCTTATCCGGTCAGGAAAAATCGAAGAATCGCTTGGCGTGCAGGAATTCCTGCCGTTTCACTTCGGCTGCAGCCTGGGCTTCCTCGTCCTCGCCCCACTGCTCTTCCTGCCAGCGCTCGTCCAGGCGCGACAGCAGCCAGATCTCCTCGGCGCTGCGCCAGCCCGAAGCGGCTGCAAAGCCAAGGATCAAAGAGCCTGAAATGCCTACCAGATCGTGAAATGCAGCCAGCTGGAAGGACGACATGGCGCGGGTTTTCTCCGCCAGAACCGCCAGGGCTGCGGGTTCCTGCGGCTGGTGCAGAACCCCGGTCCGGGGCAGCAGACGCACCCCCAGTTCCGCCTCGGCCCAGTCCAGCACCGGGTCCCATTCCGCGGCCTGGCGGGCCGCCAGTTCAACCGGAGAGTCCGCCCGGTAGCACAAGAGATCACTGTCGCCGTATTCGGCCAGCATCGCCGCAACTTCGCTGTGCTGATGTGTCACCTTGTCAATTGCAGCGTTGGCCGAGCGGGTGCAAGGCATGGAATTGGGGTTAACTGATTCGGTCTGGGCGTCCCATTCCGCGGCAATCGCCTCGGCCATTTCCCGCGTCGGCACCGTCAGCGGCGCCTTGGCCGGAGTCTTGACCCGGCGCCCGTCCAGCTCCACCTCGAAACCCTCCGCAGCTTCCGCCACGGTGACCGCTTTCCAGAACCGTTTCTGTGCCCAGCCGCTCATATCCTAGCCCTTC
Source organism: Leisingera sp. ANG-M6 (assembly GCF_000813905.1). Classification (NCBI taxonomy): domain Bacteria; kingdom Pseudomonadati; phylum Pseudomonadota; class Alphaproteobacteria; order Rhodobacterales; family Roseobacteraceae; genus Leisingera; species Leisingera sp. ANG-M6. The sequence goes on along the minus strand of NZ_JWLG01000013.1, from coordinate 59,161 downwards.
CAGATTTCTGCCAGCAGCGGGCGCAGCTCCGCGAAATCGCGGATCAGGTAATCGGCGCCCAAGGTTTCTGCCGGATGATAGCCCCAGGGCACGGCGATGGTGGTGACCCCCGCTGCGCGCCCCATTTCGATGTCATACCGCGTGTCGCCGATCATCACGGTGTTTTCGCGTGCCACCCCGGTCTCCGCCATCGCGGTCAGCACCATCGACGGATGCGGTTTCGACGGGTGATGATCAGCCACCTGCCGGGTCACAAAGCAATTCAGCCCATGCGCCGCAATCAGCGCATCCACGCCGCGCTGGGATTTTCCGGTGGCGACCCCCAGCAGGTATTCCGGCACCTCATTGAGCTGTGCCAGCATCTCCCGCGTGCCGGGGTAAAGCGGCGAATGCGCGGCCCCCGCCGCCTCGCGTGCCAGCATGTAGGAGGATTTGTAGCCCTCCACCAGCGCCTCCAGCGTTGCCGCGTCCTGCTCCGGCGCCAGCTCCGCCATGGCCAGGGGCAGCGACAGGCCGACGATGGACAGGATCCTCTCGCGCGGCGGAACGTCCAGGCCAACCCCTTGAAACGCCTCCGCCATGGCGCCGGTGATCGCGCCCTGGCTGTCCACCAGAGTGCCGTCAACGTCAAACAGGATCAGCCGCAGGTCCGCGCTCACTTCAGATCCTCAAACGGGTCGTCCGCCGCCAGGTCCTCACTCCAGCCGAAGGTGTCCCAGCTTTCCTTCATGTGATCCGGCAGCGGTGCTACCACCGAGACCTGCTTGTGCGTGACCGGGTGCTCAAACACCATCCGGCGCGCGTGCAGGTGCAGCTTCTTGGAGATCACCCCGCCAATCGAGGCGCCCCAGCCGTCACCCAGGTTCTCCTGGCCCGAACCGCCGTATTTGCCGTCGCCTGCGATGGGATGGCCCATGCCGGACATATGCGCCCGCAGCTGGTGGGTACGGCCGGTGATCGGCTCCATCGCCACCCAGGCGGCGCGGCTGGCAACGCGGTAGAGCGTGGCATAAAGCGTGTGCGCCCGCTTGGCGCCGGGCGTGTCGTCGATGTCGTGCGGATGCACGTTGATCATCTTCTCGCCCTCGCCGGATTTGCCATGCCCCGGCGCCTTGACCAAGCCATTCTTGATCTCGCCCAGGTACGGCGTCGGCACCCCGGCCACCAGCGCCCAGTAAATCTTGCGGGTGTTCTTGTGGCGGAACGCGGCGGTCAGCCCCTGCGCCGCCTTGCGGTTGCGCGCCAGCACCAGCACGCCGGAGGTGTCCTTGTCGATCCGGTGCACCAGCTTGGGCTTGTCCTCCAGCCCGAACTTCAGCGCCTCGGCCAGACCATCCACATGTTTGGTGGTGCCGGAGCCGCCCTGAACCGCCAGCCCGGCGGGCTTGTTCAGCACGATCACATCCTCGTCGCGGTAGATCACGCAAGCCTGGATCATCTTGGCATCAGCGTCCGAGATTTTCATCTCGCGCGGCGCGGCCGGTTTCAGGTCGCTGTCCGCCAGCGGCGGCACCCGCACCACCTGCCCGGCCTCGACGCGGGTATTGGCCTTCACCCGGGCGCCGTCCAGCCGCAGCTCGCCCTTGCGGCACATCTTCTCGATGCGGCCCTGGTTCACATGCGGAAACAGCCGCCGCAGCCAGCGGTCGATGCGCTGGCCGCCGTCGTCTTCGCTGACGGTAATCATCTGAACGCCGCTCATGCGAACACTCCTCTTGCGGCCATCAGGCCCAGAAACAATCCGCCGACCGACAAGCCCACGGACAAAGCTACATACAGCGCCGCCTGCCCGAAGGCGCCACGCTCGATCAGGTTGGCGGTCTCCAGCGAGAACGCCGAGAAGGTGGTGAACCCGCCCAGCAGCCCGGTCATCACCAGCGGGCTGAGCCAGGTCAGATCCCGCAGCGCCGCCGCCACCACGAACATCCCCATCAGGAAGGATCCGAGGATATTCACCGTCAGGATCGCCACCGGGAAATCGTGATGCCCCAGCAGCCGGATGATGCCCAGCCCGGCCAGATAGCGGCACACCGCCCCGATTGCGCCGCCAAGGGCCACCATGGAAACCGAAGAAATCATCCCCGTCCTGTCGCCGGCACAGGCAGGGATGTCAAGTTTTGCCCGTATTGCACAGCGCGCAGGGCTGCCTCAGGCACGCGCCCGCCTTTTCATCTTTCCCAGGGCTCCGCCCGTTCGTGATTGAAACCGTCCCCCAGACGGTTTCCGGGACATCACTCACCCCCCGCCGGAGGCCGCGGCTTTGCCGGCAAAGCCGCTTTACTTGTTTCGCTTCAGCCTGAGGTTCGCGAAATAATCCGTGCGCCGCTTCAGCTCGCGCTCAAACCCGCGCTCCACCGGCTGATAAAGCACCGGCCGCTTCACCCCGTCGGGGAAGTAGTTCTGGCCGGAAAACCCGTCCTCTGCATCGTGGTCATAGGCATATCCGTCGCCGTATCCCTGCTCCGACATCAGCTTGGTCGGCGCGTTCAGGATATGCTTGGGCGGCGGCGCGCTGCCGGTCTGCTTGGCCAGCCGGCGGGCGGCCTTGATGCCCACATAGACCGCGTTGGATTTCGGCGCCAGCGCCAGATAGACCGCGGCATTTGCCAGCGCCAGTTCGCCCTCCGGGCTGCCAAGCCGCTCATAGGTCTGCCAGGCATTGAGGCAGACGGTATTGGCCTGCGGGTCGGCCATGCCGATGTCCTCAGTCGACATCATCGTCAGCCGCCGGGCCAGGAACCGCGGATCCTCGCCGCCCTCCAGCATCCGCGCCAGCCAGTAAAGCGCCGCATCCGGGTCGGAGCCGCGGATCGACTTGTGCAGGGCGGAAATGAGGTTGTAATGCTCGTCGCCGGACTTGTCGAACTTGGCCGCCCGGCGCATCAGCCGCGCCGACAGCGCCTCCCGCCCCAGCGGCGCCTCCACCTTCCAGGCGGCAACTTGTTCAATGAGGTTCAGAAGCGCCCGCCCGTCGCCATCCGCCATCTCATGCAGCGCGTCGCGGGCATCCCCGCTCAGCGGCAGGGCCCGGCCGAGCTCCTTCTCGGCGCGCTGGGTCAGGCGTTCGAGATCGGCAAGCGACAGCCGTTCCAGCACCAGCACCTGCGAACGGCTCAGCACAGCGGCGTTCAGCTCGAACGAGGGGTTTTCCGTGGTCGCCCCCACCAGGAGGATGGTTCCATCCTCCATATGCGGCAGGAAGCCGTCCTGCTGGGCCTTGTTGAAGCGGTGGATCTCATCCACGAACAGCAGCGTCCCCTGCCCGTTCTGGCGGCGGATCTTGGCGGCTTCGAACACCTTGCGCAGCTCCGGCACGCCGGTGAAGATCGCCGAGATCTGCACGAAATGCAGGTCGGTCTCCTGCGCCAGCAGCCGCGCGATTGTGGTCTTGCCCACCCCCGGCGGCCCCCAAAAGATCAGCGAAGAGAGCGAGCCCGAGGCCAGCATCACGCCCAAGGGCGCCTCCGGCCCCAGCACCTGTTCCTGGCCGATCACATCCGCCAGCGACTGCGGCCGCAGCCGGTCTGCCAGCGGCCGGTTCTTGCTGGCCTGCTGTGCCTCGCCGTCCGATGGCGCCGGGGTGCCGAACAGGTCCGCCATCAGGTACGGAACCGCAGGGTGACGCGCTGGCCGCGGCGGTTCAGGTCCAGCTGAATCCAGCGGCCGCTGTTGGCGAGGATGGCATAGACGTCCTCGGTGCCGGTGACCGCCTGGCCGTTCACCGCCAAGAGCGCATCGCCCGGCTGCACCCCGCCGCGGCCCGCATAGGGGCCGGGATCGGTGACCACCACGCCCTCCGCCGACAGCGGCAGGCCGAGGCGGGCGATGACCTGCGGATTGATCTGCGCCACGGTCAGGCCAGGCAGCGCGGTCCGCTCATCCAGCTGCACCGGATTGGCGGGCGGCTGGTCCGGCGCAGTGATCATCGGCACCGCGACCACCTCGCGCTCTGCCCCGCGCAGGCGGGTGATGTCCGCGGTGCCGCCCAGGCCGGAGACCGACATGCGGAACACCATCTCGGAGGGCGAATTGACCACCTCGCCATCCACATGGGTGATCACATCTCCCACCTTGAAGCCTTCCTTGGCAAACGGACTTTCCCGGTGCAGGTCGGAAACCACCATGCCCTCCGGCACTACCATGCCCATCGAGGCGGCGAGGTCCGCATCCACCGGCTGCCCGGCCATGCCGGCCCAGGGGCGCTGAAATTCCTCGGCGCCGGTTTTCGCCTGTTCCACGAACTGTTTGACCAGATTGGCGGGAATGGCAAAGCCGATGCCGTTGGAGCCGCCGGAGCGGGACAGGATGCGGGTGTTGATGCCAATGAGGTCGCCGTTGACGTCGATCAGCGCGCCGCCGGAGTTGCCCGGATTGATCGGCGCGTCGGTCTGGATGTAGTAGCCAAAGCCGTCGCCCGCCCCCATGCCGGTGCGCGCGAGCCCTGAGATAATGCCGCTGCTGACGGTCTGCCCCACCCCGAACGGGTTGCCGATCGCCAGCGCCAGCTCGCCCACCTGCACCCCGTCGCTGTCGCGCAGGTCCAGATGCGGCAGGTCCGCGGCCTCTTCCAGCTGCAGGATCGCCAGGTCGCTGGCCTTGTCGCCCAGGATCACCCGCGCATTGTATTCGCGCCGGTCATTGGTCACCACGCGGATTTCAGTGGCGCTGCCTACGACGTGGTAGTTGGACACCACAATGCCGTCCGCCGACAGGATCACGCCGGAGCCCAGTGAGTTCTCCACCCGCGGCTGCGGTTCGGCAAAGCCGCGGAAGAAATCATCGAAGAACGGATCATTCATGAACGGCGAGCGGCGGCGCTGCTGCACCTGGCGCACCACCTTGGCATAGATGTTGACCACCGCAGGCGAGGCTTCCTGAACCAGCGGCGCAAACCCCAATGCGATCTCCGCCTGGGACTGCGGCACCTTGGTTTCAGCCGCCGCGGGCAAGGCCAGCGCAGGCAGGGCAAGACACAGGGCAAGGGCGGTCAGGGCTGGGCGGATCATGGGGGCTCCCGTTTGTTGCTGCGTGAAGGATATGCGGAGCGCGCGCCCGGATTGCAAGACATCAGCGGAAGCCGGAGCGGAGGGGCGCTGCCCCTCTTGGCCCTGCGGCCAATTCACCCCGGAGTACTTTTCGCAAAGAAGAAGCGGCGGCAATCCAAAGCAGGCTCTTCTTCTTTGCCCAAATACTCAGTGCCGAAGGCACGCGCCCGAAGGCGCGCACCCCTTGGCGGGCCTCAGGCTTCTGCCAGATCCGCCTGCGCGGCTGCGCGGCGCTTGGCAACCGCCGCGGCCAGATGCTCCAGCGCGGCCACGGTGTCCTCCCAGCCCAGGCAGCCGTCGGTGATGGACTGGCCGTAGGTCAGCGCCCCCTTGCCCAGATCCTGGCGGCCCGCCACCAGATGGCTTTCCACCATCACGCCGGTGATGCGGGTGTCGCCGCCTGCGATCTGCGCCGCCACATCGCGCAGCACCGCGGGCTGTTTCATGGGATCCTTGCCGCTGTTGGCGTGGCTGGCGTCGATCATCACATGGCCGCGGATGCCGTCCTTTTCCGCCAGCTTGCAGGCCGCATCGACCGAGGCCGCGTCATAGTTGGTGCCGCCGCCGCCGCGCAGGATCAGGTGGCAGTCCGGGTTGCCGCTGGTCGCTGCAATCGCCGCCCGGCCCGATTTGGCCAGCGCCATGAAATGATGCGGATGGGCGGCCGAGCGCACCGCATCCACCGCGATCTGCACATTGCCGCGGGTGCCGTTCTTGAAGCCGACCGGGCAGCTGAGGCCGGAGGCCATCTCGCGGTGGATCTGGCTTTCGGTGGTGCGGGCGCCAATGGCGGCCCAGGCCACCAGGTCGGAGATGTACTGCGGCACCGCGGTATCGAGGAACTCTGTCCCGACCGGCAGGCCAAGCGCGTTGATGTCGAGGCACAGGCGGCGCGCCAGCCCCAGCCCCTCATTGATGCGGAAGGAGTTGTCGAGGCCGGGGTCGTTGATCAGCCCCTTCCAGCCGGAGATGGTGCGGGGTTTTTCGAAGTAGACCCGCATGACGATCTCCAGCTCACCCGCCAGCCGCGCGCGCAGCGGGGCCAGCCGTTCGGCGTACTCCATCGCCGCCTTGGGGTCGTGAATCGAACAAGGGCCGACCACGGCCACCACGCGGCCGTCGCGGCCGTGCAGCACGTCCTGAATGGCGGTGCGGCTGGCCAGCACGGTATCGGTGGCCTCAGCCGTCGAGGGCAGTTGCGACGCGAGGTCTTCGGGAGAGATCAGTTCCTGCATGCCGGTAATGCGGAGGTTTTCTGTTTGGGGTGTCATGTTTCAGCTTCCTTGGCGGGAGGCCCTTGGCGTTGCGGCGGATACAAAAAAACCGCCTGCGGGCTGCGGGCGGTTGGTGGTATCCTGGTGCGTTTCCTGTCTGTCTTCAGAACGCGCTGACCCCTCCGTCCGCCATGTGGCGCGGATAAAAGAAATACCAGAATGCGGCATAGCTACGGGTCATGGGCCGGACGCTAGCGGAGATTCGCGGGGCTGTCACCCCGGAAATGCGCCAGCGGCGCAGCAAAAGCCCCTCCCTGCGCGGGAGGGCCCTTGGCATTTTCCTGGCGGCAGCGGTCAGAAGTCCTGCCACAGATCGCGGGCGGCGTTGCCATCGCTGGCGGCGGCGGCAACCGGCGCCGGGCTGGGCTCGGCCGACCAATCCTCATCGCCCCAATCATCATCGCCATGGGCGGAGGGCTGCGCCGCGGGCGCTTCCGGCGCCGCAAGCGCAGCGCTGCTGCCGTCCACCTGGAAGCGCGTCACCAGATCGGCGAGCTTCATTGCGTCGCTGTTCAGCATGTGGCCTGCGGCAGTTGCCTCCTCCACCATGGCGGCGTTCTGCTGGGTCACCTGATCCAGCTGGGTGACGCCGGTGTTGATCTCATGCAGGCCGGTCGACTGTTCCTCGGCGCCTTCGGCGATTTCGGAGACCAGCTGCGAGATATGGCTGACGCGGCCCACGATGGACTGCAGCGCCTGCCCGGCCCGGCCGACCAGATCAACGCCCTGATCCACCTGGCGGGAGCTGTCGGAGATCAGCGTTTTGATTTCCATCGCCGCGTCAGAGGATCGCTGCGCCAGCGCCCGCACCTCGGACGCAACCACCGCAAAGCCGCGGCCTGCTTCGCCTGCGCGGGCGGCCTCCACCCCGGCGTTCAGCGCCAGCAGGTTGGTCTGGAAGGAAATGTCGTCGATTACGCCGATGATCTGGCTGATCTTCTTGGAGCTGTCCTCGATCCCGCCCATGGCGGCAACCGCCTCCTGCACCACCTCGCCGCTGGTTTCGGCTTCCTGGCGGGCTTCGCGCACGGTGTTTTCCACGTTGCGGGCGCCCTCGGCTGCCGATTTCACCGATGCTGTCAGCTCATCAATTGCCGCGGCGGTTTCCTCCAGCGTTGCCGCCTGGCTTTCGGTCCGGTGCGACAGGTCGTCAGAGGCCTGGCTGATCTCGGCCGCTCCGCTGCGGATGCTGGTGGAGGCCTCGATCACCTGCTGCACAGTTGCATTCAGATTGTCGACCGAACCGTTGAAATCGGCGCGCAGCTGTTCGTATTCCTCGGGGAATTCCTCGGCAATGCGGATGGTGAGATCGCCATGCGCCAGTCGCGACAGACGTTCGCTCAGCTCGCGCACAACACCCGCCAGTTCGGCGTCCTTGCTCTCAGCCTTTTGCGCTTCCGCCTCTTGCATCCGCACCAGCTCATCGCGGAATTTCTCCAGCGCGCGGGCCATGTCGCCGACCTCATCGCCGCGGGTCTGGCCCTGGATCTCAACCGCGTTGTTGCCCTCTGCCAGGCCGCGCATCGACACGACGATGCGGCGGATGCCCGACGCGATGCCTGAGGCGATCACAAGTGCCAGGATGCCGCCGATCAGGATCGCGCCGCCGATGGCTGCGGGGATCATGGTGCGGGTCTGGGCGCCCAGTTCCTCATTGGCGGCACGGCGTTCCGCCATGGCCGCGGTGCCAGCGGCCTGCAGCGTCTCCATAGTCGCGCGGAAGCTGTCAAAATACTCCTTGCCGCGGCCCTCGGCCACCATGTCGGCCATGTCGTCCATGGTGGCGGCGCTGCCGATCACCCGGCGAAGCTGCAGCATCGGCACGACAACTTCATTGCGCCATTCGTCAATGATCCCCGCCACCTTGTTCAGGCGGTTTGCCTGCATCAGGTTGTCTGCCAGCGCCAGCCGGAGATCGGCCAGAACCTCGTTGAAGCGGCCGTTTCCTTCCATATAGGGTTCCAGAAACTCCCGGTCGCCCGCTAGAAGAAAGCCGCGCATACCGGTTTCCATGTCTACAGCGGCGGCCAGAAGGTCCTTGGCCCGGCTGATGATCTTGTGAGTCTGCTCCACCGCCTCAAGCGAGGTGTTCAGGTAATCCGGATCGGCGATGCCCGCGTTCACTAGCGACATGAAGGTGTTGCGGCGGTTGTTGAGCTCGACTTCCTCCTCCTCGATGACATTGGTCATCTCGGTGCGGAACTGCTCGAAATAGACCCGGCCCTTGGATTTCTTCACCTCGGCGGCCATGTCGTTCATGGTCATGGCGTCGCCGATTTCCTGGCGCAGCGCGATGGCGCCGGCGGCCACGTTTTCCTGCCAGCCCGCCAGTGTCTGCTCCGCCTCGTCCAGAGTAGCAAGAATCTCTGCGTCGCCTGCTGCCAGAGTGCGCAGGCTGGCGAGGGTTTCAGCGACCTGCGCCTTACCGTCCTCAAAGGGGACCAGATATTCCTCCCGGCCCGCCAGCAGGTAGCCGCGCAGGCCTGCCTCCATCTGCGAGGCAGCCTCAGCCAGGGTCTGCGAGCCGGTCAGGATTTCCTGGGTGTGATCCACGGCCTTGGCCGATTGGTCCATCCGGCCCAGGTTGAAGACGGCAAGCACCCCCACCCCAAGCACCAAAAGAAGCGGCAGCAGCGCAACGGATACGATTTTCACCTTGGTACTGAGATTTGCCAGTGAAAACCGCCTGGCCGCGGATGTCTTCTTGTTTGCCATCACATCTGTCCCGGAAATTTCGGATGGCAGAGTTAAGCCAGAAGAAAATTACGATTCCCTTTCACCTGAAAAGTGAATCTTAAACGCCCGGGAAGTGCCGTGGCGTAAAGAAAAACCCCCGCTCCGGATGGAGCGGGGGCCAGACAGTGAACCCGGAAGGTTCAGCGCGTCTTATTCGTCTGCTTCAGCAGCTGCTTCTTCTGCTTCCAGGCGGGCCTTGTCGGCAGCACCTTTGGCGGAAACGTCGCGGTCGACGAACTCGATGATGGCCATCGGAGCCATGTCGCCGTAACGGAAGCCGGCCTTCAGAACACGGACATAGCCGCCCTGACGGTCCTTGTAGCGCGGGCCCAGAACCTCGAACAGTTTCGCGACGTCCTTGTCCTCTTTCAGCTTGGAAGCTGCCTGACGGCGGGCGTGCAGGTCGCCGCGTTTCGCCAGAGTGATCAGTTTTTCAATGATCGGGCGCAGTTCTTTTGCTTTGGGCAGGGTGGTCTTGATCTGCTCGTGCTCGATCAGCGAGCCGGCCATGTTGGAGAACAGGGCCTTGCGGTGCTCATGAGTACGGTTCAGGCGGCGGTAACCACGTGCGTGACGCATTTTTCAATTCCTTATCTTGCGTTTTGCTTTGTCAGGCAGCGGATGCGTGTCTGCTGCTCACCTTGGGGCGGGTGCCCATGTTGTCCCCGGCAGTCCCGGGCATTGAAGAGGAGGGCCGGAGCCCTCCTCGAAACCTTTAGAAGCTGTCTTCGAACTTCTTGGCCAGATCTTCGATGTTGTCCGGCGGCCAATCCTCGACGTCCATGCCAAGGTGCAGGCCCATGCCCGACAGCACTTCTTTGATCTCGTTCAGCGACTTGCGGCCGAAGTTCGGGGTGCGCAGCATCTCGGCTTCGGTCTTCTGGATCAGGTCGCCGATGTAGACGATGTTGTCGTTCTTCAGGCAGTTTGCCGAACGGACAGACAGTTCCAGCTCGTCCACTTTCTTCAAGAGAAGCGGGTTGAACTCCAGACCATCGTCCTCGTCCTGGCGGCCAGCCGATTCCGGCTCGTCGAAGTTGACGAAGATCGACAGCTGGTCCTGCAGGATGCGGGCGGCATAAGCCACGGCATCGTCAGGGGAGATGGAGCCGTCGGTTTCCACCTTCATGGTCAGCTTGTCATAGTCCAGCACCTGGCCCTCACGGGTCGGCTGAACGTCATAGGAGACCTTCTTGACCGGCGAGTAGATCGCGTCGATCGGGATCAGGCCGATCGGAGCGTCTTCCGGCTTGTTCTTGTCTGCCGAGACATAGCCTTTGCCGGTGTTCACGGTCAGTTCCATGAACAGGTCGGCGCCGTCGTCCAGGTGGCAGATCACGTGGTCGCGGTTCAGAACCTCGATGCCTGCGGTTTCAGCAATGTCGCCTGCGGTGACAACTGCCGGACCCTTGGCATTGATCGACAGGCGCTTGGGGCCTTCGACTTCCATGCGCAGGGACACGCCCTTGAGGTTCAGGATGATGTCGGTGACGTCTTCACGGACACCGGCCACGGACGAAAACTCGTGCAGGACGTTGTCGATCTGCACGCTGGTGATGGCCGCGCCTTGCAGCGAGCTCATCAGGACGCGGCGCAGCGCGTTGCCCAGGGTCAGGCCGAAACCGCGTTCCAGCGGCTCTGCGACGACAGTTGCCTGGCGTGCAGGATCGTTGCCCGGCTTCACTTCCAGCTGTGCCGGCTTGATCAGCTCTGCCCAGTTCTTATGGATCATGCGTTCCCTCCATTCCTGTCCCTGCCCCATGTCCGGAAGGCCAAGGACGCCCGAGGTTTAAATGACGCACTGGGGCCCTGCGAATCAAGCGGGGCCCCAGCAAAAAATTCGAATTAGACGCGGCGGCGCTTCGGCGGGCGGCAGCCGTTGTGCGCGATCGGGGTCACATCACGGATCGAGGTGATGTTGAAGCCGACAGCGGCCAGTGCGCGCAGAGCCGATTCACGGCCAGAGCCGGGGCCCTGAACTTCGACTTCCAGGGTCTTCACACCGTGTTCCTGGGCTTTCTTGCCCGCGTCCTCAGCAGCCATCTGAGCCGCGTAAGGAGTGGATTTCCGGGAGCCTTTGAAGCCCATGGTGCCGGCGGACGACCAGGAGATCGCGTTGCCCTGCACGTCGGAGATCAGGATTTTGGTGTTGTTGAACGAAGAGTTCACGTGAGCAACGCCGGAGGCGATGTTCTTGCGCTCTTTACGCTTAATGCGGGTTTTATCGCGTGCCATTGATCAAGCCCCCCTTACTTCTTCTTGCCGGCGATCGGCTTGGCCGGGCCCTTGCGGGTACGGGCGTTGGTGTGGGTACGCTGACCGCGGACCGGCAGGTTGCGGCGGTGGCGCAGGCCACGGTAGCAGCCCAGGTCCATCAGGCGTTTGATGTTCATGGTCACTTCACGGCGCAGGTCGCCTTCGACGGTGTAGTTGGCGTCGATGTGCTCGCGCACAGCCAGAACTTCAGCGTCGGACAGTTCGTTCACACGACGGGTTGCGTCGATGCCAACAGCCTCACAGATGGCTTTCGCCGAGGTGTTGCCGATACCAGTGATGTAGGTGAGGGCGATGGGAACCCGCTTTGCAGTCGGGATGTTAACGCCGGCAATACGTGCCACGTGTCACTTTCCTTTTCGTTGCGGTTCCGTAACGCCGGAACCTTTTTTCACAACACTTGACCGTGGCAGTGTGGCCAGAGGGTCCAGCATTTCGAGGTGGTAAGGCAGACAGACGAATCCATCCGCCGGGAATCATTCCCAGAAGGGATGGGGTTGCCTATGTGGAAATACCGCAAGGGTCAACCCGTGATCTGCGAAAACCCGGGGCCTGGGTGCCCTGCCCCGTCAGCTGCTGCAGGCGAAGAAGCGCAAGGGTTCCGCCTCGCCCATCCAGATGGATACGGTGCCCGGCTCCTCCGGGTCCAGAACTATCGTGAACAGCTGCGGGAAATACTGCGGCCCCGGCAGTTCGCAGCGGCCCGTGTGATCGCTCACCCGGTAGCTGCCCCGTTCCAGGCTGAGCGCAGGCTGGAAATTGCAGAAATACTCCATCGAGCTGAAGCCGGTCTGATGCAGGATCAGCCCGCCCTCATTGGCATAATCCGTAATGCCGTGCTCGCTGATCAGCACCCGGTCGCAGGCAGCCGCGTCATCCAGGTAAAGCTGATCGGCCTGAAGCGGGCCGGACAGGGCAATGATCGCGGCAAGTGTGGCGGGCAGTTGCAGGCGGGGTGCGGGCATCGGGGCCTCCGGAAATGAAAATGCCCCGCAGCTTTGCAGCACGGGGCACTTCGATCCGGTAAACGGGCGGCTTATTCGCCCATGATCCAGGCCATGCTCTTGCGGACGTCCTCAATCGAGGCGAGGCCGTCCAGGCGCTGGAGGTTGCCCTTGGCGTAATAGTAGCCAATCAGCGGCGAGGTCTTCTTGTAGTATTCCATCAGGCGGGTCTTGAGGCTGTCCTCATTGTCGTCCGCCCGGCGCTGCACGTTGTCGCTGCCGCAATTGGCGCATTTGCCGTCTGCCGGCCAGGGTTTGGTCTGGTCGTGGTAGACCTCGCCGCAGCCGCCGCAGGTGGAGCGGCCGGTGATGCGGGCGACCAGCGCGTCGTCGTCGACCTGCATCTCGATCACGGCGTCGAGCTTGAGATCCATCTCATCCAGCAGCTTGGCCAGTGCATCGGCCTGGGCCAGGGTGCGCGGGAAACCGTCGAAGATGAAGCCGCCCTCGGCGCCGCCCTGCAGTTTTTCGCGGATCAGGCCGATCACGATCTGGTCGGTGACCAGCTTGCCCTCGGCCATGATGGCAGCAACTTTCTTGCCCATTTCAGTGCCAGAGGTCTGGGCCTCCCGCAGCATGTCGCCGGTGCTGAGCTGCACCATGCCGCGGGATTCAACCAGGTAACGCGCTTGCGTACCTTTGCCCGCACCAGGCGGGCCAAGGAGAATAATATTGGTCATCGGCGAGAGGGTCCCCGTTTTGTCCGTTTCTTGTTGCGCCCGCGCAGCTGGCTCTTCTCGATAAGGCCCTCATACTGATGCGCGAGGAGGTGGCTTTGCACCTGCTGAATGGTGTCCATGGTGACGGATACCACAATCAGAACGGACGTGCCGCCAAAATATACAGGGATGGCGAATTGGCCGCGGAGGACCTCCGGCAGGAGGCAGACCAGGGCCAGGTAGCCGGAGCCCAGAACCAGGATGCGGTTGACCACGTATTCGATGTATTCAGCGGTCTTCTTGCCGGGGCGGACGCCGGGGACAAAGCCGTTCTGGTTCTTCAGGTTGTTCGCCACGTCTTCCGGTTTGAAGGAGACGTTGAAGGTGTAGAAATAGGCAAAGAACACGATCATCGCGACGAAGAACAGCAGATACAGCGGCTGGCCGGGGCCGAAGTTCGCGAGCAGCCAGGACATCACCGGGCCGGTCGCCGCGCCCGAGGAGAACGCCGAGATGGTGGTCGGCAGCAGCAGCAGCGAGGAGGCGAAGATCGCCGGGATCACGCCCGCCGGGTTCACCTTGACCGGCAGATGCGAGGAGCCGCCGTCATAGACCTTCATGCCGACCTGGCGGCGCGGGTACTGGATGTGGATCTTGCGCAGCGCGCGCTCCATGAACACCACGAACATGATCACCGCGATCACCATCAGGATCACGCCGATGATCACCGCCGGGCTGATCGCGCCGGAGCGGCCGGAGGCGAAGAACTGGGCAATTGCTGCCGGAACCTCGGCGATGATGCCGACGAAGATGATCAGCGAGATGCCGTTGCCGATGCCGCGCTGGGTGATCTGCTCGCCCAGCCACATCAGGAACATGGTGCCGCCGACCAGGGTGATCATGCAGGCCATGCGGAAATACATGCCGGGATCGGTCGCCAGATCGCCCTGTTCCAGCGACACGGCGAGGCCATAGGCCTGTGCGGTCGCCAGCGCCACGGTGCCGTAGCGGGTGTACTGGTTGATCTTCTTGCGGCCCTGCTCGCCCTCTTTCTTGAGCTGCTCAAGCGAAGGCACCATCGAAGTCAGAAGCTGAACGATAATGGAGGCGGAGATATAAGGCATAATGCCGAGGGCAAAGATCCCCATGCGGCCAAGCGCGCCGCCGGTGAACATCGACACCATGCCGCCGATGCCCTGGCCTGCCTGCTCCATGAACTGGCGCAGGGCGGCTGCGTCGATGCCGGGAACCGGAATGAAGGTGCCCAGGCGGTAGACGATCAAAAGGCCGATGGTGAACAGGATGCGGTTGCGCAGATCCGTAGCTTTGCCAAGGGCAGCCCAGCTGGTGTTTGCCGCCATTTGTTCTGCTGCTGATACCATGAAAAGGTCTCTTCTTTAGCGAAACGCCGCCCGGAACCGTTTTCCGGCTCGGGCGGCGTTCTAGGAAAACTCGGAGACTATGTAAGCGGCATTGGCGCCGCTCACAAGCCGTTACTCTGCGGCGGCGGGGGCTGCCACAGTCAGAGTGCCGCCAGCTTTTGCAACAGCGTCAACAGCTGCAGCGGATGCGCCGGTGACTGCGATGGTTGCTTTGGCAGTGATTTCGCCTTTGGCCAGGATGCGGACGCCGTCCAGTTTGCGGCGGACCAGGCCGGAGGCAACCAGCGAATCCTCGGTGATGGAGGCCGCGTCCAGTTTGCCGGCGTCGATGAACTTCTGGATCAGGCCCAGGTTCACAACGGCGTATGCCTTGCGGTTCGGCTTGTTGAAGCCGCGCTTGGGCAGACGCTGGTACAAGGGCATCTGGCCGCCTTCGTAGCCGTTGATCGAGACGCCCGAACGGGATTTCTGGCCTTTGATGCCGCGGCCGCCCATTTTGCCTTTGCCGGAACCCGGGCCACGGGCCACACGGGTGCGTTTCTTGGCGGCGCCTGCATTGTCGCGCAGTTCGTGAAGTTTCATGTCGCTTCTCCTTGCCGGATGTGGCCCCCGAAGCGTGATGGGCCAAACACGGCGTTTCTTGATTGGTGATTCCGTGGCGCAGAACGCCACCGGGTGCCTATAGACGGGTTGGGGGATGGGATCAAGTGGGGAGCCGAAAGCTGTTGACCTTTCGCAGACACAGCGAAAGGATATCCGCTATTTTGGTTGAGGCCGACAATGAGCAATTTAAAGAAATTTCACGAAGCTTGGAGCCACCCTAACTTTTGCCCAAAGACCGTTAAAGAGGGCGACCTAAGGGCTCTCGAAGAAAATTTGGGCATTACACTGCCTACAAGTTATCTCTCCCAATTGCTGGAAGTAGGATTACCTTCACCGACTGCAAAACTTTGGGATTGGCTTAGCGAAAAGGATAACCGGCATTTCAAATGGCTCAATCGGTTTCCACCTTTAGCGCTGCTCCTTCCAGAGCGCGCACCTCACTTGGCCGACTTCCACCATCCAACCGACGCGCAGAAAGCACTGGCGTGGCGTGAAGCTGGCATGCCGAAAAGCCTTCTTCCTATTGCACATGACAGCTCCGGAAACCAAATCTGCTTTGACATGGAGGCTTTGCGCGGCGGGCCCCCTTGGGAGTCTCCAGTTATTTTTTGGGATCATGACTTCTTAAGCACAACAAAGCTCGCAATAAGCTTCGACGCGTTCCTCAAGCTGTACCTGCCCTGAATCCGAATGCACTCGCCGCCCGCCAAGGCCCCTGCCCTGCCGGTTGCGTGTCTTGCCGTCTGTCTCTGTCGTGTCCGTTCCGCTGCTGGCCGTCCGTTAAAGGGTGGCGGCGCCGCCGGGGTGGAGATGGGATGGGATTGCCCCCATGCGAAAACGCGTCTGCGCGCTCCGGGTGCCAGACCGGAGCCCTGTTCCAGGTGCCGGGGGTGTCAGGCCCGGCGGGTGATCATGACCGGGGATGATACTGCCAGAGCGGGGTTAAAACCCCGTAGGCGGTGCGTACGGTGGGTACGCAACGGGCCTGTACACCCCCCGTTTCTGTAGGACACAGAGGGCAGCGACCGGACCTCGGGGCGGGTGCTGAAAGCGCCCTCCCCGTGGGGGAGGTCCGGGCGCTGCCCGGCCTGCCGGCCGGGCGGTGTTTTCAGCTAACGAAGAAAAAACGCCCCCGCCGGGATGGCAGGGGCGCTTTTGGGCCGGGCGTTCGGAGAGGGAGGAGGATCCGTCAGCCGGCCGGGGAGATCACTTGCCGTAGACGTGCTCGCGGGCGGCGCCGGGGATGGCGCAGCGGCTGAGGCCGATGTCGGCCAGGTCGCGGGCCGAGAGCGCGCGCAGGGCGTGGACGGTCTGGCGGTACTCGCGGCGCAGCTGCCAGTTCCGGTAAAGACCGGAGGCAACGCTCAGGAAACGGGTGAAAAGACCGGCGGAGACCGGTGCGGAAAGAGTTGAATAAGCCATTGTTCTTGTTCCTTGCTGCGCTGCCGGAGCGTGCCTCCGGCGCGTCGCTTGATCTGTTCGTCTGAAGTGACAGGGAAATAAGGATGGCCCCGCAAGCCCGCAACGGCTGCTTTGGTCTGGCGGCTATGCGGCGGGCGCATAGCACAAATGCGTGAGATATCTTGAAGTCCCTCAATAGAAAACGCCCCCGCCCGGGAAGGGCAGAGGCGCTTTGGCCCGGGCATGAAGAGGAGGAGGAGAGGAGCGCCCGGGAAAAGGGAATTCTTAGCCGTAGACGTGCTGATGCGCGATGTCGGCGATGTCGCTGCGGCGGACGCCGATGTCGGACAGCTCGTGGTCGGACAGCGCGTCCAGCTCGTTGTAGGTGCGCTGGAATTCGCGGGCTTTGGTCCAGGAGTCCACCAGGCCGTCGACGGTTGCGCGGATGCGGGCGGTCAGGCTGTGGCCGGTGTGTGCAGCGGAGATAACATGTGCCATCGTTCAGGTCCTTCGTGTCTGATGCCGGGCCTATTCCCGGCGGTCCGTGTTTGGTCGTTTGCTGTGACACCGAGATAGGACCGGGGGATGAGTCGAACAACTGACGGATCGGACTGCCCGCTATGCACGCGCTGCAAGGTGCCGCTAAACACCGCATCCTTGCCGATAGAGGCCAGGATCAACAGTCCCCCGCCCGAATCTGCCCGTACCGTCGCATTTCGACCGCCGGTAGGGCACAGTTCCCGCCGAAAGATTGAAGACATCTCCCTCAGCGGCAGCAACCGTCAATCCATCATGCAAGAAATTAGGGATACAGTTCCAGTTCCCCCCAACTGCCTTTGTGACCGGGTTGAAAGACTCCGCGGGATATTTGAAACAGATCCGGTCCGCTTCCTGCCGCACCGAAGCCGGCAGGCTAATCCGGTTGCCCGGATACCAAAGCCAGCTTTGCTCTTCGCTGGCAAAATAGACGATTTGAAACCCGTGCTGCGGATCAAACAGCATCAGTGTCTGATCCGCTGCAGTCTGCGCAACCTTTTGGCGGCCACTGCTTTCAGCAGACATGCATCCTGAGAGCAATGCTGCCGCGCTAATAACTGCCAAGCACCGCGTCAGCACTTCAGGTTCACCTGAGCCCAGGCGTTCCCGGTATGATGCACCTTACGGTCCACAACTGGAATTCGCTCGCGCTTGATATTCAGATGGCTGATGTTTTTACCCAGAACATCGCCGCCGGTGGCTGCGATCACTTTTGCAATCGACGCAGGGTCCGTTACCCGGGTCCCCTTCAGATCGTAGTTACCTACTGTTCGCCCGACGCAGTAGGTACGCTTGGCCACTTCCTTGGCCAGCCTGTGGATCCTGTCAGTTCCCCGGCCGCTGGCAATCTGGACACTTGCCTCTGCTAGCAAGCTGTTCGGAATATCTTCAAGGATTTGGTCGGGAATTCTGTAATCCCTCGAGATCCCTTCAGGCCTTTGCGACACCGGCCGCAGATTCACCTGGAAATAGGCCTCCGGAAGGGAGCGCTGCTGGCTGACCGTTACATGGAACCCGCTGTAAGGTTCGCCTTTCTGGCTGATCTGCATCGATCCGATCTTATGGTAACCCTGCCGCTCAGCTGCTGACGGCCCCGCCCGGAAAGCGGCAATGGTCTGCTCGCGGGACGGTCCTGAAGATCCACAAGCCGAAAGCAGCACCGCAACGGCCGAAACAATTGATATCAAACGCATTTCATCTCCTGGAAAACACTTTCATGAACTTTCCGGCACCAAAATATAAAAACGCCCCGGTGGCAACCACCGGAGCGTTTTTTGTCTAACAACCGAGAGGGGCTTAGCCGCGCTCTTCGATGATCTGAACCAGGTGCGGGATCGAGTTGACCATGCCGCGGACCGAAGGAGTATCCTCCAGCTCACGGGTCTTGTGCATCTTGTTCAGGCCCAGGCCAACCAGGGTTGCGCGCTGTTTGGCGGGGCGGCGGATCGGCGAGCCGATCTGCTTGACGACGATGGTTTTTGCCATGTCTCTCTACTCCTTACGCTTCAGCTTCGGCAGCTGCCGGTGCTTCATCCCGCTTGGGCAGGATGTCGGCGACCTTTTTGCCGCGGCGCTGAGCCACCGAGCGCGGGCTCTGCTCTTTCTGCAGGCCGTTCAGGGTGGCGCGGATCATGTTGTAGGGGTTCTGCGAACCGATCGACTTGGAGACCACGTCCTTGATGCCCAGCATCTCGAACACGGCACGCATCGGGCCGCCCGCGATGATACCGGTACCTTCCGGTGCGGTCCGCATCACAACTTTGCCTGCGCCGTGACGGCCGGACATGTCGTGGTGCAGGGTGCGGCCTTCTTTCAGCGGCACGCGGATCATCTGGCGCTTCGCCTGCTCGGTCGCCTTGCGGATCGCCTCGGGCACTTCTTTCGCCTTGCCCTTGCCAAAGCCGACGCGGCCTTTCTGGTCGCCAACGACAACCAGGGCTGCGAAGCCAAAGCGCTTACCGCCTTTTACGGTTTTCGACACGCGGTTGATCGCGACCAGGCGATCTGCAAATTCCGGTGCCTCTTCACGCTCGCGGCGGGGGCCGCGGCGGTTTTCACGTTCTGCCATCAGGCATTCCTTTCATAGGGCGCTAGGCGCCTGTTCTATCAATCCTTGGTGAACCCGGAACGGGTCCGGGTTCCCGGATCATCGGGGCGGCCCCGAGAGGCCGCCCGCATGGGATTAGATCTTCAGGCCGCCTTCACGCGCAGCGTCGGCCAGAGCCTTCACTTTGCCGTGGAACAGGAAGCCGCCGCGGTCGAAGTAGGCTTCGGTCACGCCAGCCGCTTTTGCGCGCTCGGCGATCGCTGCACCAACTTTGGACGCTGCGTCGATGTTGTTCTTGCCGACAACACCGAGATCTTTTTCCAGGGTCGACGCTGCTGCCAGGGTCACACCGCGCAGGTCGTCGATCAGCTGAACAGAGATGTTCTTGTTCGAACGGTGCACGGACAGACGCGGACGGCCTGCGTTCACTTTGCGAAGCTTGTTCCGGACGCGCAGCCGGCGCTTCAGAAACAGGGTACGTTTGCTGTTTGCCATTTTGCTGGTCCTTACTTCTTCTTGCCTTCCTTGCGGAAGATGAATTCGCCCTTGTAGCGGATGCCTTTGCCCTTGTAGGGCTCCGGACGGCGCCAGTCGCGGATTTTCGCCGCCACTTCGCCCACCTGCTGCTGGTCGATGCCTTCCACAACGATTTCAGTCTGCTTCGGTGCAGTGATGGTGATGCCATCAGGTGCAACGAAGTCGACGTCGTGGCTGTAGCCCAGGTTCAGCTTCAGGGTGTTGCCCTGCATCTGAGCCCGGTAACCCACACCCTGGATCTCCAGTTCTTTCTTGAAGCCCTGGGTCACGCCGGTCACGAGGTTGGCCACCTGAGTGCGGGACATGCCCCACTGCTGACGGGCACGCTTGGACTTGCCGCGCGGCTCGATGGTGACAACGTTGTCGTTCACGGAGAGGGTGACGTCGTCGGTTGCGGTGAAGGTGCGGGCGCCTTTCGGGCCTTTCACTTCGATGGTCTGGCCGGACACAGAGGCGGAAACGCCGCTGGGCAGTTCGACCGGTTTCTTACCAATACGGGACATTGCGAGGCCTCCTTAGAAGACGGTGCAAAGCACTTCGCCGCCAACGTTGGCTGCGCGTGCGTTTGCGTCCGACATCACACCCTTGGGGGTGGAGACAATCGACACGCCCAGGCCCTGACGGACCGACGGGATGTCATTGACGCCCATGTAAACGCGGCGGCCGGGCTTGGAGACCCGCTTGAGCTCGCGAATGACAGGTTCGCCGTCGAAGTACTTGAGGCTGATTTCGATGGCCGGGTGGCCATTTTCACCAGTCATCTTCTCATAACCGCGGATGTAGCCCTCGTCCGCCAGCACGTCCAGCACCCAGGCCCGCAGCTTGGAAGCCGGGGTCATGACGGTGGATTTGCCGCGCATCTGAGAGTTACGGATACGGGTGAGCATATCGCCGATAGGATCGTTCATATCAGTCTCTCCCTTACCAGCTCGATTTCACCAGGCCGGGGATCTGACCAGCAGAACCCAGCTCGCGCAGCGCAATACGGCTGACCTTCAGCTTACGGTAGTAAGCGTGCGGACGGCCGGTGAGCTGGCAACGGTTGTGAAGACGGGTTGCCGACGAGTTGCGCGGCAGTTTCGCCAGTTTCAGACGCGCCTTGAAGCGCTCTTCCATCGGGCGAGATTCGTCGTTTGCGATTTCTTTCAGCTCGGCACGCTTTGCGGCGTATTTTGCCACCAGGCGCTCGCGCTTCTTCTCGCGTTCGATCATGCTTTTCTTAGCCATGGTCTCTATCCTTCCCGCGCTTAGCTGTTGAAGGGCATGTTGAAAGCTTTCAACAGCGCCTTTGCTTCCGCGTCGGTTTTCGCGGTGGTGGCGATCACGATGTCCATGCCCCAGGCTTCGTCGATCTTGTCGAAATCGATTTCCGGGAACACGATGTGCTCTTTCAGGCCCATGGCATAGTTGCCGCGGCCGTCGAAGGAGGTGCCCGAAACACCGCGGAAGTCGCGGATACGGGGCATCGCAATGGTGATCAGACGGTCGAGGAATTCGTACATCCGGTCACCGCGCAGGGTCACCTTGGCGCCCATCGGCATGCCTTCGCGAACGCGGAAGCCGGCGATGGAGTTCTTTGCCACGGTGGTCAGAGCCTTCTGGCCCGCGATTGCGGTCAGGTCGGCCTGGGCGGATTTGGCTTTCTTGCTGTCTTTGACAGCAGCGCGGCCGCAGCCAATGTTCAGAACGATCTTGTCCAGCTTGGGGATCATCATCTCGTTCTTGTAGGAGAACTCTTCCTTCAGGGCGCCACGGATGGTGTCCTTGTAGAGAGTTTTCAGGCGCGGGGTGTAGGTTGCAGCGTCAAGCATCAGACAGTCTCCCCGGTGGTCTTGGCGAAGCGCACCTTCTTGCCGTCTTCCTCGCGGAAGCCGACGCGGGTTGCTTTGCCGTTGCTGTCCAGCAGTGCCAGGTTCGACAGGTCGATCGGCAGTGCCTTGGGCAGACGGCCGCCCTGGCTGTTTTGAGTCTGGCGGGTGTGGCGGATTGCCATGTTCACGCCTTCGACGACGGCTTTGCCGGCTTTCGGGTCAACGGAAGCAATGGTGCCTTCCTTGCCCTTATCGCGGCCTGCCAGCACGACGACCTTGTCGCCTTTACGGAGTTTCGCAGCCATGATTACAGCACCTCCGGAGCCAGCGAGATGATCTTCATGAAGTTCTTCGCGCGCAGTTCACGAACAACCGGGCCAAAGATACGGGTACCGACCGGCTCGTTGTTGTTGTTCAGGATGACAGCTGCGTTCCGGTCAAAACGGATCGCGGTACCGTCTTCGCGGCGGACTTCTTTGGCGGTGCGCACGACAACGGCCTTACGGACGTCGCCTTTTTTCACGCGGCCGCGCGGGATGGCTTCTTTAACCGAGACGACGATGATGTCGCCAACGGAAGCGTATTTACGCTTGGAGCCACCCAGAACCTTGATGCACTGAACTCGGCGGGCGCCGGAGTTGTCAGCAACATCCAGATTTGTTTGCATCTGGATCATGTGGTTTCTCCCGACCTATGGGGCAGCGATGCGTGCTGGTATCCCCCAGGGTTTCGACTGACTGTTAAGTCTAGCCGCCAGGAGTCTCGGATGAGACTCTTAGGCTTCCAGAACTTCCCAGCGTTTCGTTTTCGATTTCGGCGCGCATTCGATGATGCGTACGGAATCGCCGACCTTGAAAGCGTTCTTTTCATCGTGAGCCCGGTATTTCTTGGACTTACGGATGGTTTTCTTCAGAACCGGGTGCGTGAAGCGGCGTTCAACCGAGACGGTGACGGTCTGGGCGTTTGCGTCGCTGGTCACAACGCCTTGCAGGATACGTTTGGGCATTGTGTCGCTCCTTATTCGGCTGCTGCTGCAGCTTTTTCGTTCAGGATGGTCTTGACGCGGGCAGCATTGCGGCGGGCCGCTTTGATGCCGGAGGTCGATTCCAACTGACCGGTTGCCTGCTGAAAGCGCAGGTTGAAGCTCTCTTTTTTCAGGGATGCGAGCATATCGCGGAGTTCATCCACGGTCTTCTCGCGCAGATCATTGGCGTTCATCGCCTTTGTTCCTTGTCCAAAGCACCAGAAGGCCCCGAGGGTCACCTTTTTACCTGGTGGGTTATGTCAACCGCCCGGAACGGGCAGCAAAAAAGAATCACCTGACCCGGATCCAAGACGGATTGGGTTCAAGCGATGGGTCCCTATAGAGGAGACGGGGGTGAGGGGCAAGGGAAAGATTGGCGGGCCGCCGGGGCGGTCAGATAATCTCATCCTCATCAAACATCGCAGCCCCGTCCAGCTGGGCGTTCAGGCTTTCGATGCGGTCTTCAGCCTCTTCCGGCGCGGACACCTTGGCGATGTGGAACAATGCGTCGCCCTCGTTGACGATGGGCATGTTGGCGCGGCCGATGATCAGGCCGGGCTGGCTGGCGGTCAGCTCCACCTCCTCCTCCCCGAAGGGGTCGGCGACGATGCCCAGCACGTCGCCCTCCTCCACCATTTCGCCGGTGGTCTTGTAGGCGCGCAAGAGCCCGCCTGCGGGGGCACGCTCCCAGCTGCTGTCGCTGGCCTTGACCGGCACCGCCTCGGCCAGCGGCACGCCGTCCTCGGGGATCATGCCCAGCGCATGCATCACCCGCAGGATGCCGGCAACGCCGACGCGGGCGGATTGCTCATCGAACCGCAGCCCCTCCCCCGCCTCATAAAGCAGGATATCGACGCCCGCCTTCTGTGCCTCCTTGCGCAAGCTGCCGTCGCGCAGCGAGGAGCGGATCACCACCGGCGCACCGAAGGCATCGGCATAGGCCAGTGTCTCCGGCGACTTGGGCGACACCCGGATCTGCGGCATGTTGGTGCGGTGGATGGCAGCGGAATGCAGGTCGATGCCGAGGTCACAGCGCGCCACCACCTCTGTCATGAACAGATGCGCCAGGCGGCTGGCGAGCGACCCGCCCTCGCTGCCCGGAAAGCAGCGGTTCAGGTCGCGCCGGTCCGGCAGGTAGCGGGAGTGGTTGAGGAAGCCGAAGGTGTTGACGATCGGCACCACGATCAGCGTGCCCTTGAGGCGCGAGAACTGGCGGCTGCGCAGCAGGCGGCGGGCGATTTCCACCCCGATCACCTCATCGCCGTGGATCGCTGCAGAGACAAACAGCGCAGGCCCCTCCTCCGCGCCGTGGATCACATGGGCGGACATGGTGACCGGCGTGTGGTCCGACAGAACGCTGACCGGCATATCCACGGTGCGGCGGGTGCCGGGCGGAATGTGGAAACCACCGATTTCAAAAGGGGAACGCCGCGCCATCTATACCTCCCGCAGGGCTGCTTCGGGAAGCTAGGCGAGTTCCGGGGCTTTTACAATTGCCGCACCCTGTTGAGGATGGTTTCGAACTGCCAGCCGTCCGGGAGCCGGGGGAGCCAGAGGCGGGTCTCTGCCGCATGGATCATCATGGCACCGCGGAACGTCCTGAGACGCTGGATGTCTTTGATGGCGACCTCACTGCAAGCGCCCCGCTTTTCCACCGCCAGCACACGCTGCGTCGTGATCACGTAGGTGGCTGAGCGAAAAGCCCGGTGAACGAACAGCCAGAGCACCAGAGCAACCGGGGCGCAAAGAACGATGATAACAACCTCGGCCAGCGTGGGTGCGATGCGCGCATGGACAGCATGAACAATCTGCTCACCCTCCCGGACCGGGATCGGCGCATGGTCATACATTGGCAATGCCCGATTTGCAGGTGAACCGCGAGGGAGCGTAAATCACTCCCACTTGTAATTGAAGCTCACCGATATCCGTTCGTCCTCGGCCATATTCATCGGCACCTCGTGGCGCAGCCAGCTTTCCCACAAGAGCACGTCGCCCACGTTCGGCTTCATGTAGATGAAGGGCTGCAGCTCGCGCCGGGCCTGTTTGGTGCGGGTGGGCGCCGCCATCATCCGGGCGGAGCGCGGGTCCTCCAGCTTGAGCGCCGAGGCGCCGTCGGGCATCGACACATAGGTGGTGCCGGAGATCACCGAATGCGGGTGCAGGTGGCTGGAGTGGGTGCCGCCTTCGGGCAGGATATTGATCCAGAGATCCTCCAGCTTCAGCTCGCGGCCGTCCAGATCGAACTCCAGATCCCGGACAAAAGCCGCCACATGCTGGTCCAGTGATTTCACCAGGTCGGCAAAGATCGGGAACCGCCAGGGCAGATCGGTGAGCGACGCATAGGAGGTATAGCCGGGATAGCCGTTGTCCTCGCACCAGTCCTGGCCGGCATCATCATCGCCGGCGATGACAAGGCAGGAGTTTTCCAGTTCCTGCGCGTCAACCGATGGTCCGTATTCGGACAGTTGCGCGCGGTAGAGGCGGGTCACGAAGAGCGATTCAATCTGGGCCATGCCAGCGTCTTAGCGCAGCCCGAAGTCCTTGGCGAGATGCATCCTCGCGCTGGCTCGATGCCCCTTTGCAGCCGGTGCCAGCCGGAACAGCTGCCAGAAACGGTCTGAGGCGCCCCCCCCGGCAGCCCCTACCCGTCCACCACGGTCATCGGGCAGCCGCGGTGCGCATTGGGCATCCCCACATGATGCGGGTTCTGCACAAGGTACCAAACCGGCGCATATCCGGGTGCCTGGGTGCGCGAATAGGTGCAGCCGTCCGGGGAGGTCCAGTGCGCAGCCCTGCCGTCACGCGACACGCTTTCCTGCGAGATGAAGCTGTTCACCACCTCCCGCTGCGCAACCGGGTTCCGGTAGTTGGTTGCAGGGCCGTACATATTCGACAGGTCATTCCGGTCGAATTCCATCGCACCACAAGCTGACAGACCCAGACTAAGGGCAGCGGGAGCAATCAAGCGCATTACAAGCATTCCTCTTTCAACATCACATTGGTTGTCCTGGCCGAAAACATAGGCACCACCCGCCCCTTGCGGGAGGACGGCCGAGCCAGCACAACCCTAGGATCACGATGGGAACAAAACCTGTACATTCCGTTAACATCGGGCAATTGCCTTAAATGAGAACAATCCGGCAGGTTTGCCTACCGAGGCTTACCGCAAGTTAACGCCCGATGTGCAAGGATCCTCCGGACCGCACAGCAGAAGGCATTGGCAACATGCACATCATCTACGAAAACAAGTTCCTGCGGGTCGAAGCCCTGAAGCCACAGCCCGCCCCCGCCGGCAGCCGCGTGCTGCTGTCGTTTCCGGGCATTGGCCAAAAGATGGACCTGATTGACGTGCAAACACCGGAGTTTGCCGGCATCGGCCGCGAATTCGGCAATACGGTCTTTTGCTATGACAAGACCCGGTCGTGGGGGAACCGGCTGGATTGGGATGTGCTGACTGCTGCGGTCAGGCAGGCGGCTGAGGGCAGCACGCTGTATTCGATCGGCAACAGCATGGGCGGTTATCTGGCCATCGTAGCGGGCGCATATCTGCCGATCACCCGGTCAGTCTCCTTTGTGCCGCAGCTGACGGTCGACCCGGAGGCCGAGCCACATGACACGCGCTGGCGGATGTACTCGAACTCAATCAAGAGTTTTCCGATGAAGCCCGCCAGCCACTATTTCGCGCCGGAAACCGAATATTTCATCTTCTCCGCCGGCAAGGGAGTGGACGGCAAGCACGCGCAGCTGTTCCCGAAAGCCAGCAACATTCACCACTGGGTCTTCCCTGATGCCGGCCACAGGCTGGCAGCGAACCTCAAGGAACAGGGCGAGCTGCACCGCTGCATTCAAAGCTGCTTCGAAGGGGAAACCGAGGCCGTATTCTCGCAGGAAACACAAAGGCTGAGCCCCGCTGCAGACGCCGGCCTTGAACCGCCTGCCGCGGCTTGCCTGGCCGCTACCGGGCCGCTGAATTCTGCCGCCCCGGCCTGAGCGGCGGCGCTGCGGTGGAATTGCTTTCCACCGCCTAACACAGCGGAGAGGGCGCATAGTCAACAGCCGGTAAAGTTGACAGGCCGGCCCCCCGCGCCCGAATATGGAACCCGGCGGGGGTTCCGGAAATGGTGAGCCAGACACGGCGAGCGGCATTAATTGGCTGGATAAACAGGGCACCGCCCGGTTCTTCCAGCGAAATGCGGCGCGCATACGGGCTGGCCAGAGCCGGATTTCCGATTGGCCTGTTTTCCCACGGATCGTTCATTTTTCTGTTCTGGTATGCAGACCAGCCGGTGATGGCCGTTTTCAACATATTCTCTACCGTGCTCATTGGGTTCGGGTGCTGGGCTGCCCTGACCCTGCGGGACATCAAATGGCCGACCCTGCTGACGTTCCTGTGCGAAATCCCCGCTCATGCAGCATTTTGCACCTACTACATGGGGCTGGCGCCGTTTTTCCTGAGCTACCTATTCATACCCATACTGCTGTTTCCCATGCTGCCTTACGGACAACCGCTCACGCGGCTGCTTTTGAGCGCACTCTGCGCCATGGCCTTTGTTGCAATGGGGGTTTATGGCACCTTGTCAGCCCCGGTGCGGCCGCTCACGCACGGGTGGACCCTGTTCTTTTTTGTCTTCAACACAGCGCCGATCATTCCAATGCTTGGCGTGTTTGCCGCCCTCTACGCAACTGCCGCCACCCGGGCAGAAAGGGAAATGGAAAAGGAATTCCAGCGCGCCGAAAATCTCTTGCTGAACATTCTGCCCGAGCCGATTGCCGCGCGCCTGAAAGACGACCCGCATCTGATTGCCGATGAACACCCAAGCGTATCAGTGCTGTTTGCCGATATCGTGAACTTCACGGAAACCTCCGGCAGGCTGACTCCGCCCGAGATTGTGCAAACCCTGAATGCAGCGTTTTCGCGTTTCGATACACTGGTCGAGAAGCACGGCTGCGAGAAGATCAAGACGATCGGGGACGCCTATATGGTGGTTGCAGGCCTGCCCGAACCGCGCGAAGATCACGCCCAGGCCATGGTGTCACTGGCGCTGGACATGATTGACGCGGCGCAAGAGATAAACGAGTCCGGCCAGTTCCCGTTCAGCATGCGCATCGGCATCAGTTCGGGGCCAGTCGTGGCCGGCGTGATCGGGGAACGGAAGTTCGCCTATGATCTGTGGGGGGACACCGTGAACGTGGCCTCGCGCATGGAGTCGCATGGCCGGCCGGGCATCATCCAAATTACCGAAGCAACCCGGGGCCATCTTGGGGATGAGGTGCAGATCGACCCGCTGGGCGATGTGGAGATCAAGGGCAAGGGCCGGATGCGGACATATACAGTGTCCAGAGGCTTTGCGCCCTGACTGGTAGTGCAGGCGCACAACAAAGGAAAACCCCCGCCGGTGTCCCGGCGGGGGTCAAACGTTCACGAACGGGGTTTCCCCCAGCCGCTTACCAGTCTTCGCGGACCACGACGCGGGTCTTGACCGGCAGCTTCATCGCCGCCAGGCGCAGGGCCTCGCGTGCGATTTCATCGCTGACGCCGTCGATCTCGAACATCACGCGGC
Organism: Leisingera sp. ANG-M6; assembly: GCF_000813905.1. Classification (NCBI taxonomy): domain Bacteria; kingdom Pseudomonadati; phylum Pseudomonadota; class Alphaproteobacteria; order Rhodobacterales; family Roseobacteraceae; genus Leisingera; species Leisingera sp. ANG-M6. The sequence continues at coordinate 31,266 of NZ_JWLG01000013.1, read as the reverse complement.
CAGGCTTAACCTTGGCTGCCCAGTAGTCCACGGAGCCTTTACCTTTACCCATACGGACTTCGGTCGGCTTCGAGGTCACCGGAGTGTCCGGGAAGATACGGATCCAAACACGGCCCTGACGCTTCATGTGGCGGGTCATGGCACGGCGGGCAGCTTCGATCTGGCGTGCAGTCACACGCTCAGGCTGGGTTGCCTTCAGGCCATAGGTGCCGAAGTTCAGGTCGGAACCGCCTTTTGCCAGGCCGTGGATCCGGCCCTTGTGCATTTTGCGGAATTTAGTGCGCTTTGGCTGAAGCATCTCAAATCCTCCTTAGCGACGGCCGCCACCAGCACCACGGGGTGCAGGGCCGTCCTGGATTTCTTGTGCTTTACGGTCACGCGCCGAAGGATCGTGCTCCATGATCTCGCCTTTGAAGATCCAGACCTTGATCCCGATGATCCCGTAGGGGGTCATCGCTTCGGAGTGTGCGTAATCGATGTCGGCACGCAGGGTGTGCAGCGGCACGCGGCCCTCACGGTACCATTCGGTACGCGCGATTTCCGCACCGCCCAGACGGCCAGCGACGTTCACCCGGATACCCAGGGCGCCCATGCGCATAGCGTTCTGCACGGCCCGTTTCATGGCACGGCGGAAGGACACACGGCGCTCCAGCTGCTGGGCGATGGACTCGCCGACCAGCTGAGCGTCCAGTTCCGGCTTGCGCACTTCAACGATGTTGAGGTGCAGCTCGGAGTCGGTCATCTTGGCAATCTTCTTGCGCAGGACTTCGATGTCCGCGCCTTTCTTGCCGATGATGACGCCCGGACGGGCGGTGTGAATGGTCACGCGGCATTTCTTGTGCGGGCGCTCGATGATGACGCGCGCAATGCCAGCCTGCTTGCATTCTTCCTTGATGAACTCGCGGATTTTCAGGTCCTCGAGCAGCAGATCACCGTAGTCTTTGGTGTCGGCGTACCAGCGGCTGTCCCAGGTGCGGTTGACCTGAAGGCGCATGCCGATCGGATTGACTTTCTGACCCATTAGGCTTGCTCCTCAACTTGACGCACCTTGATGGTGATCTCCGCGAACGGCTTCAGGATTTTGCCGAACCGGCCACGGGCACGCGGACGGCCGCGCTTCATGGTCAGGTTCTTGCCAACCCATGCCTCGGCGACGATCAGTTCATCGACGTCCAGGTTGTGGTTGTTTTCAGCATTCGCGATGGCGGACTGAAGGCATTTCTTCACGTCCTGCGCGATCCGCTTGTTGGAGAAAGTCAGGTCGGTCAGGGCCTTCTCAACTTTCTTGCCGCGGATCATCTGAGCCACCAGGTTCAGTTTCTGCGGGGAGGTACGGAGCATGCGCAGTTTTGCCATTGCTTCGTTGTCTGCCACGCGGCGGGGGTTCTTTTCCTTGCCCATGACTTACTTCCGCTTCGCTTTTTTGTCTGCGGCGTGGCCATAATAGGTGCGGGTCGGCGAGTATTCACCGAACTTCTGACCGATCATGTCTTCCGAGACGTTGACGGGGATATGCTTCTGGCCGTTGTACACACCAAAGGTCAGGCCGACGAACTGCGGCAGGATGGTGGAACGGCGCGACCAGATCTTGATCACTTCATTGCGGCCCGATTCACGCGCTGCTTCGGCCTTTTTCAGGACGTAAGCATCAACGAAGGGGCCTTTCCATACGGAACGTGCCATGGATTAGCGGCCTTTCTTCTTGGCGTGGCGCGAGCGGACGATGAGCTTCTGCGACGCCTTGTTTTTGTTGCGGGTCCGTTTGCCCTTGGTCGGTTTGCCCCAGGGGGTCACCGGGTGGCGGCCACCGGAGGTCCGGCCTTCACCACCGCCGTGGGGGTGGTCGATCGGGTTCATGACGACACCACGCACGGAAGGACGCTTGCCCTTGTGGCGCATACGGCCGGCTTTACCGAAGTTCTGGTTCGAGTTGTCCGGATTCGACACGGCACCGACGGTGGCCATGCATTCCTGACGGACCAGGCGCAGTTCGCCCGAGGACAGGCGGATCTGAGCGTAACCGCCGTCACGGCCAACGAACTGAGCGTAGGTACCGGCTGCACGGGCGATCTGGCCGCCTTTGCCGGGCTTCATTTCGATGTTGTGAACGATGGTACCGATCGGCATGCCCGAGAACGGCATTGCGTTGCCCGGCTTGATGTCGGCTTTTGCAGACGCGACAACCTTGTCGCCAACAGCCAGACGCTGAGGCGCCAGGATGTAAGCTTGTTCGCCGTCTTCGTATTTGATCAGCGCGATGAATGCGGTCCGGTTCGGGTCGTATTCGATCCGCTCAACGGTGGCCGCTACATCAAATTTGTTCCGTTTGAAGTCAACGATCCGGTAGAGGCGCTTTGCGCCGCCGCCACGGCGGCGTGCAGTGATCCGTCCGGTGTTGTTCCGGCCGCCCGATTTGGTCAGACCCTCAGTGAGAGACTTGACCGGACGCCCTTTCCAAAGCTCCGAACGGTCGATCAGAACCAGCCCACGCTGGCCCGGCGTCGTCGGTTTATACGACTTGAGTGCCATGCTTTCTGTCTTCCGTTTAGCGTGCCAGGCCTTAGGTTCTTGTCTTTGGCCCAGCTATGTTGAAGGCCCCCGTAGGTGCCTGTGTTATAGGGCCCCGAAGGTCCCCGAGTTCGTATGTCCTGACAAACATAACGACCCCGGAAACGAATCCGGGGTCTTCAGGATGGATGGCGTTTAGCAGAGTCGCCGGGAGGTGGCAATGACAGAGTTTCAGCCAGCTGGCAAATGCCCCGGTGGCACCGGTTGCAGCGCTGACGGGCTTCCAGGAACCCGCCTGAAAGCACCGCGCTGGCAGCAAAGGGGGGGCGCTCAGGGCCCGCCGCCGCTACCAAAGGTGTCGCTCCAGAATTTGAGCAGCAGCGCCCGCCTGTTGGGATCAAGCGCAACCAGCAGCGAAGGGGCAAGCGGAATCGACCGCCTGGCACTGGGAGCCAGGCCGGAGTCCGCTGCGGCAATCTCGGTGACGAGGCCCGCCTCGGCCAGCAGCTCTTGCGCTTCCGGGCTGAGGAGGAAATCAAGAAGATCCGCAGCGGCTGCTATTTGCCGCGCCTCTGCCGGGATCATGTAGGCACGGGACAGCACAAGGGTGTAGTCCTCCGGCAGGATGGTTCCAACCTCGGGCGCGGAGGCATTTGCAACGTAGGAGCCCAGCACGTTGTAGGCGATCAGGAAACGGCCCTCTGCCACGCCGGCGATGATTTCGGCGGAGCAGCAGGTGGCAACGGCATCGACCCTGGCAAAACCTTCCAGCAAGGCGCCGAATGTTGTTGCCTCCAGGCTGTCGCTGTAGGCGAACAGGTAACCAAGTCCGGAGGCGGCGATGTCATAGGTGGCGATCCTGCCGCGGTAGAGACCGGGTTTGGCCCGCAGCGCATCCAGCAGCGCAAACCGGCTGCGCGGCACATCTGCGCCGTCCAGCAGCTGCTTGTTATAGACGATCACCGCGGGTTCGGTGGTGACCCCCCACAGTTCATTACGCCAGCGCCGCGACGGCGGCAGCGCCAGCGCCGCGGGCGAGCGGTGCGGATGGGCACAGGCGGCATTGACCAGCCAGACCATCTGCTGCACCGCCGAGGACAGCACCGCGTCGGCAGGCGGGCTGCCGTCCCGGCAATCGGCGCGGCTTTGGGCAAAGAGCGCGTTGGAGCCCCATTGCTCGTAGGTGATCGCCAGCTGCGGATGCCGCTCGGCAAAGCGCTCCATGACGGGCTGGATAATGCTGTTGTCAGTGGTGGAGCGCAGCAGGAAGGGCACCGGGCCGCTGCCGTACCGATGGGTTGCCTCCTGCGCGGCGGCGGCGGCAGGAAGCAGGGTGGAAAGTATCAGCAGCAGGTGCCGGATCCGCATCATGCCCCCTCCTGCGCGGCGGGCAGGACCAAGGCGGCACGGAAGCCCTCCTCCTCCTGCGTCATCTCCACCCGGCCGCCAAAGGCCGCTGCCACGGAGGCCACAATCGACAGGCCGATGCCAGTGCTGTTCTCCTGGGTTCCGGCACTGCGGTTGAAGCGGCTGCCGAGCTGCGCCATCACCGTAGGCACCGGGCCGGGGCCTGCATCGCGCACCCACAGGATGGCATCGCCGCCGCGCCGTTCTGCGCCGATGGCCACGGGGGGTGTGCCGTGCCTGAGTGCATTGCCAAGAAGGTTGCCGGCCGCCTCGCCAAGAGAAAATGCATCGGCGCGCACCATCACGGGATCCTCGCCGATTTCCAGCCGCAGGTCGGTGCCGGGCGCCAGCAGTGCGTGGTCGTCACGCTCCATGATTTCCAGTGCCACCTCGCGCAGGTCGACGGGCAGGCGCGGGGCGCTGTCAGTGCGGTGGACCACAAGCGCACGGCTGAGAAGCTGATCCAGCAGGGTGCCCAGCGAGCGGGTGCGGGCCAGCAGCCGGTCAAGGGCGCGGCGGCTGGCATCCCCGCCGGGTTCTGCAATGGCGGTTTCCGCCTGCACGCGGATTGCAGCAACCGGAGTGCGCAGCTGATGCGCGGTGTCGGAAATCAGGTTGCGCATCGCCTCAACCTGGCCGTCCAGCCGGCCCATGAAGCGGTTCATGGCGCCCAGCACCACCTGCAGCTCCTGCGGCAGGCGGCCGGTTGCAATCGGGGTCAGGTCGTAGGGATCCCGGCGGGCGAGATCCGCGGTGATCGCGTCGAGCGGGCGCAGGGCAGTCCGGATGACCATCCAGGCCATCACCAGCAGCACCAGACCTGCCGACGCCATCGGCCATAAGGCATCCAGCATCAGATCCGCGGTCATCGCTCTGCGCGCCCGCAGGGTCTGGCCAACCACAACCTCAACCGGACCGGAGAAGTCACGTTCCGCAAAACGGCGGGTGACGCGGACAAACCGCGCGGGTTCATCATTCAGCTGGGCCTCGAAGTACCCTGCCCCGCCGCCGCCCTCCGGCGCATGTATTTCTGTCTGGGGATCGACACCGGTGATGAAAACCTGCCCGGGTCCATGCACCGCGTAATAGATGCGGTCCTCGGGTGCCTGGGCAAGCAGCTGGAAGGCAGAGACCGGCAGATCCGCGATGGGGGTGCCTGCCTGGATGCGGACAGATTCCGCGATGTCGTTTGCCGCGCCCAGCAGAATCCGGTCATAGGCCTGCCGCGCGGCCTGCTGGCCATTCAGCCAGGCGGAACCGGAGACCAGCACCCCGCCGAGCAGCAGGATCAGCAGCACCGCCCCCAGCACCCTGGCCGCCAGAGTCAGCGGCGGGCGCGGCTCAGCCATTGAGATGCAGCCGGTAACCGACCCCCCGCTGGGTTGCGATGCTGACATCGCTGCCCGCAATCTTCTTGCGCAGGCGGGCGATGTAGAGCTCAATCGCGTTTTCGCCGACATCGGCATCATCAAAGCCGTAGAGCGAGTCATAAAGCCGGGACTTGGACAAGTACCGGTCCTGGTGGCGGATCAGCATGTCCAAGAGCGCCGCCTCGCGCCGAGTCAGCTCCAGCAGACGCCCGTCGAGCCGGGCGCTGCGGTCGCTCGGGGCAAAAACCAGCGAGCCGAGGGTGATCTGCTCATCCTTGCGCTCCATCTGCCGCCGCACCAGCGCCCGAAGCCGCGCCTCCAGCTCGCGCTGGTCAAAGGGTTTGCCCAGATAGTCATCCGCCCCCTGGTCCAGTGCCGCCACCCGATCGTCGACTGAGGTCAGCGCGGTCAGCATCAGCACTGGCGCCGGATCACCCGCCAGGCGCATCTCGCGCAGCAATGACAGGCCGGAGCCATCCGGCAGGTTGATGTCCAGGATCACCGCGTCATAGGCCTGCACGGCCCGGCAGTCGCGGGCGCTTTCGATGTCCGGCGCCAGATCACAGGCAATTCCCGAACGGGCCAGGTGGGCGGTCACCCCCTCGGCCAGATCCTCTGCATCCTCGACCATCAAGACCCGCATTCAATGGCGCTCCGCTTTGCTGATACCGGCGACAGGTTGGTGACAGCTTTAATGGGTAAACATGTCTAACCCGCAGAAACAGAGCTGCCAAAGCGAATTGTTGCGGGTGATCTCCGGCGCTTGGGAGTGCGCCGGCCACGACCTGAGGAGGAACGCATGAAATTCACTGTCACCCGCGGCCTGTTTGCCGCTGCCGCCCTGTCGCTGTCCGCTTTTGCGGCCCAGGCACAGGAAAACCCCGAATGTATCGCCCCAGCCAACCCTGGCGGCGGCTGGGACTTCACCTGCCGCCAGGTTGGAAAATCGCTGCAGGATTTGGGGCTGATCGATAAGACCATGCAGGTCGTGAACCTGGCCGGCGGCGGCGGCGGCGTGGCCTTTGCCGAGGTGGTCAACAAGCGCGCGGACGACAACAGCCTGATTGTTGCCGCCTCCAGCGCCACCGCAACCCGCCTGGCACAGGGCGCCTATCCGGGCAACAGCATGGACCAGGTGCGCTGGCTGGCGGCCATCGGGGCGGACTACGGCGTGATCGCAGTGTCCGCTGACAGTGAGGTCGAAACGCTGCCGCAGCTGTTGGACACCATCAAGGCCGATCCGTCCTCGGTCTCCGTCGCGGGCGGCTCCGCCGTTGGCGGCTGGGACCACCTGAAGGTCCTGATCGCCGCCAGCGCCTATGGCATCGAGGACGTGCGCAGCGTCAAGTACATCGCCTTTGACGGCGGCGGAGAGGCTGTGACCCAGCTGCTGGCAGGCTCCGTGCAGGCCTTCACCGGCGACATCTCCGAAGCCAAGGGCTTTGTGGATTCTGGCGATATCAAGGTGATCGCGGTGCTGTCGCCGGAGCGGCTTCCGGGCGAGTTCGCAGACTTTCCGACCGCCAAGGAACAGGGGGTGGATGCCATTGGCGCCAACTGGCGCGGTTTCTATGCGCCGGGCGGCATGTCGGACGAGGCCTATGACGCCTGGGTGTCGAAGATCGGCGACCTTTATGCCTCCGACGAGTGGAAAGAGGTAATGGCCGCCAACGGCCTGGCGCCGCTGGACCTGCAAGGGGCTGCGTTCCAGGAATTCGTGGCTGGTTCGGTCGCGCAGATCCAGTCGATTTCCAAGGACATCGGCATCATCAAGTAACCTTTTCGGGGTTAGTCCCGGGGGAGGCCGCGCAATCCTGCGGTTCCCTCTGCGGGCGGCCCCGCCAGACACCTGAACTGGAGACCGCCATGAGCGATCGTATCTTCGGGGTCTTCGGCATGATCCTTGCTGCCGGCTATGTCTTTGCCGCGCTTGCGATCGAGGAAAGCTTTCTCTCCGATGCCGTCGGCCCCAAGGCCTTTCCCCTGATCATTGCTGCCATCCTCGGCCTCTCGGGCGCGGTGATTGCGCTGCGCCCGGACCCGGAGCCGCATTGGCCCGCACTGGGACGGCTGGCGGAACTGGCCGCCGCTGTTGTGGTGCTGATCCTTTACGCCGAAATGCTGCCGGTTGCCGGCTTTGTCATCGCTACCGCCTTCGCCGCCGCCTATCTGGCCTGGCGGCTGGGGTCGGGACCGCTGGAAACAGTGGCCGTGGGCGCCGGCACTTCCATCGGCATCTATGTCACCTTTCACCTGATCCTCGGCCTGTCGCTGGCCAAGGGTCCCTTTGGCTTCTGAGGAGGGCGCAGCATGGAGCTTCTCGCAAATCTTGGCGACGGCTTTGCCATCGCGCTCAGCTGGCAGAACATCGGCCTGGCGCTGCTGGGCTGCTTCCTGGGCACCATCATGGGCGCGCTGCCCGGGCTGGGACCGTCGAACGGGGTCGCCATCCTGATCCCGCTGGCCTTTACCATGGGGCTGGGGGCGACGCCCTCGCTGATCTTGCTGACCAGTGTCTATTACGGCGCCATGTACGGCGGGCGCATCAGTTCGATTCTGCTGAACATTCCCGGGGACGAACCCGCCATGATGACCTGCCTGGACGGCCACCCGATGGCCAAGAAGGGTCTGGCGGGCGAGGCTCTGTCGCTATCGGGCATCGCGTCCTTTGTCGGCGCCTTCCTGGCCACCTGGGGTCTGATCCTGCTGGCGCCGCAGCTGGTCAAGATCGCCCTGCTGTTCGGCCCCGCGGAATATTTCGCCCTGTTCGCGCTGGCCTTCATGACGCTGGGCGGCGTGTCGTCTACCAACCAGGCGAAATCCGCCTTTGCCGCGGCGCTGGGCCTTGGACTAGCGACCATTGGTGTTGATACCCAGACCGGCGTGCCGCGCTTCACTTTCGGTGAGGTGCATCTCTATGACGGGCTGGATTTCCTGGTCGCCATCGTCGGCCTGTTTGCCCTGTCCGAGGTCTTCATCTTTTTGGAAACCCGGCACGGCGGATCCGACGCCGCGGGGCGCAAGCTTACCATCGGCAAGCTCTATCCGCCGGTGTCGATGATCCGGCAGACCACCCCGACCATGCTGCGGACCTCCTTTTTGGGATTTATCGCAGGCGTATTGCCGGGTGCCGGAGCCTCGCTGGGGTCGTTCATCTCCTATTCGATGGAGAAAAAGCTGGTCGACAAGGAAGGCACCTTCGGCACCGGCGACCCGCGCGGCGTGGCGGCGCCCGAAGCCGGCAACAATGCCGCGGCTGGCGGTGCCCTGGTGCCGATGCTGGCACTTGGGGTGCCGGGATCGGGCACAACCGCGGTGCTGCTGGCGGTGCTGCTGGCGCTCAATATCACGCCGGGCCCGCTGCTGTTCAGCCAGAACCCGGACGTGGTCTGGGGCCTGATCGCAGCGCTGTTCATCGCCAACTTCATGCTGCTGGCGATGAATATCCCGATGGTCGGCCTGTTCACCCGCGTGCTGATGATCCCCTCGCGCATCCTGATGCCGATCGTGGCGATGGTCAGCTTTGTCGGCATCTACGGCATTTCCGGCAGCACCTTCGACCTCTTGGTGATGATCGGCTTCGGGGTCATGGGCTGGGCACTGCGCAAGCTGGACGTGCCGCTTGTGCCGGTCATTCTGGGGACGCTCTTGGGCAACGCGATGGAGAACAACCTGCGCCGTGCAGTCACAATCGACAACGGCAACTGGTGGACCCTTGCTGACAGCCCGCTGTCCATCGCGCTTTGGACGGTTGCCATAATCGGCTTCGTGCTGCCGGTGATTGTCGGCGCCAGGTTGAAGGCCAGGATGCATCAGCGCCGCGACGAGAAAGGGGCAGTCAGCGACTGACTGCCTCCGCTGCCAGTCCGGGCACAGGTCCGGACTGGCGGGTTTCAGCGGTGTTTTTGCCGCTAGGCTGGAATGCCCCGCCTAAACTGGTCCGCGGTTATGTTTAGGAAAACGGAGGACCGAGAATTGGAACGAAACGGCACAAGCCTGAGGAAACAGTTCAGAAACCGCGGCAGGTTGATGCGGTCAAACGCCCCCATGACGATTAGCTTGGCGCCAACTGTATCTGAAACAGAAAGGATTGCCCCTGCGCACCAGCGCGTTTTACGTTCTTCTGCTTTCACAGTGCTTCCAGCGCGGCATGTGCCAATGCAGAAAGCCCCGCGTATTCGGGTCGTAAGGCGTTGATCTTGCTTGGCGTTTTTGGCTGCGGGAGCAGGCAACCGCCGTATCCTACCTGCTCTCTCGGCAAGTGTGTAGTCGTAAAAAAACACGCAAATAGCGGCAGCATTGCGTGACCGCACTAAATGAAAAGAGTTTGCCGGGGCTTCGGGCTGAAAAGCCCTGCGCCTTAACTGGCCCCCTACGATCAATATGAAATACAGCGCTGCCGCCACTAGAAGAAGGCGCTGCAAAGCCGGTGCAGTAGGACAAAGCGATCCTTCAGAGGCCAGTGGTTTCTCAAATTCGTGAAAGCCGGGGTAGTAGATTCAACAAAACGCAGTTTGATATTCCTGATACTTCCCTGCCCTACGTGCGATTGGATCCGCGTCTTGCAGGGTGTCCCTGCTACAGGCGATTTTCATCCACACTCAGTACCCGGCAGTCCAGAAGCCTTCATGCGGTTTGCGGGCTTCGTCTTCCAGAAGCGGGCCAATGACCACTGTTGGGTGGTTCGGGGAGCATTCGAACACCCGGCGGCACGGCAGGTTGAGAACCTCGGGGTGCGGCGAGGCTTTACTTGTACACATCTCAACCAATGCGAGCTCGGACAGACCATAAACAACAGCCCTCACACCGACCCAGAAAGTTGCACCGGCACACATCGCGCAGGGTTCCGTGCTGGTAACCATGACGAGTTCAGCAAGCTCTTCGCGGGTAAACTTGCGAGAAGCAGCGCTCATCAGGTTCTGTTCGGCGTGGCACGTTGAATCGTTCAGATCGCCAACGGTGTTTTCGATTTCGAGGGCGATATTGCCATCGAAGTCGCACAGCAGCGCGCCGAATGGGTGGTTGCCTTTAGAGCGGGCGGATTGCGCCAGTTCAAACGTGCGGCGCAACAGCGATTCCACGTCGAGGTTTTCGAGGTTCGGCGGTGTTTTCATGACATTCTCTATTGCATTATGAGGCGTTTCAGGGGCTGGGTGCCCTGGTTTTGCGGGCCAATAAAGAGCGGACCGCCGCAGGCAAACAAAATCGCATGCACGCGGCGGCCTAAGCTCAGTTGGGGATCAGAGCGTCGACACCTTCAACAAAGAAGTCCATGCCAGCCAGCGTCCCGTCGTCAGAGGTTTCACCTTCCGCAAGCCAGACGCTGCCGTCCTGCTTGTTTAGAGGACCGGTGAAAGGATGATAGGTGCCAGTTGCGATCTGCTCTTTCATCGCGAGGGCTTCGGCCTGTACGGCGGCTGGGATCTTGTCGGTCATTTCCCCGATTTCCACCATGCCTGCGCCGATGCCGTCCCAGGTGTTCACCGGTTCCCAGGTGCCATCGATCACGGCTCGCACGCGGCTGATGTAATAAGGTGCCCAATTGTCGATGATCGACGAGACCCGCGGGCCGTCCTTGTATTCGGCCATGTCAGATGCCTGGCCGAAACCGATGACGTTTCCGGCGCTTTCCGCCGCTGCCATCGGGGCGGTTGAATCGGTGTGCTGCAGGATCACATCAGCGCCCTGTTCGATCAGCGCCTTTGCGGCATCGGCCTCTTTGGCCGGATTGAACCAGGTAGAGACCCAGACAACTTTGAACTCTACATCCGGATTTGCCTTCTTGGCGTGGATGTAGGCGGAATTGATGCCGCGGATGACCTCAGGGATCGGGAAAGATGCAATGTATCCAATCACGTTGGACTTGGTCATCTTGCCCGCGATATGGCCCTGGATGGCACGGCCTTCATAGAACCTGGCAGAATAAACCGACACGTTCGGAGCGGTCTTGTACCCGGTTGCGTGTTCGATTTTCAGATCGGGAAACTTGCTGGCAACTTCAATCGCAGGATCCATGTAGCCAAAGGATGTGGCGAAAATCAGATCTGCGCCTTCCAGCGCCATCTGGGTCATCACACGTGCGGAGTCCGGTCCGTCAGGCACACTTTCGACAAAGACGGTTTCGATCTGATCTCCGAACTCTTCGACAACTTTCTTGCGCGCCTGTTCATGTTCGTAGGTCCATCCGCCATCTCCAACCGGGCCGACATAGACAAAGCCGACTTTGGTCTTGTCCGCAAATGCCGCGCTTGCGGTCAATCCCAGTGCAAAAGCTGCACCCGCTAATAAAGACCTGAGTTTCATGGGTTTCCTCCTCGTTGAAAATGTACCGAGCCTTGGGGTCGGGAAAGCGGAGGGCCGTTCACGCCTTTCCCCGTTACCAGAAGTCCTTGTGCCCCAAAGCGACTTCGTCCTCGATCTCGGGGAAAGGGCCGCGGACCTCCACCTTCCGGCGTCCTGCAGCAAAGACCGTCTTGCAAGCCAGATCGAGCGTTAGGTTTTCGGGGTTGTCCCCCGTCAATTCGGCCAGGCGTTTCTCTGTCATGCCGTAGACGACTGCCCCGATGCCGGCCCAATAGCAGGCTCCGGCGCACATGCAGCAGGGTTCAACGGAGGTATAGAGCGTGCATTCGCTCAGAAACTCAGGGGAGAATTTCTGGCTGGCTTCCCGTGCCACGTTGAGCTCTGCGTGGCCGACGCCCTTGTCGCTGGAGTAGGTGTTTCCACCTCTGAGAAGAACGCTGCCATCGGGGCCGGTTAGGATTGCTCCGAAGGGGTGGTTTCCTTCGGCGCGGCACTCATGCGCGATCTTCACGGTGGTGCGCAGGTGATCGATATCATTTTGCATAATGCGTGACCTGTTTTGAAGGTTTCCCGCATAGCCTAGGCTGTCTCGACCGTGATAAAAATCAGAATGAATCGCGCATAGCGCGCGAAAAATTTGAACATGGTCTTGGCAGGAGGATAGGATGTCTGAGTTCTCGCGGGAGCTGCATTCCTTTGTCGAAGTGGCGCGTGAATGCTCAATCCGAAAGGCAGCAGACAAGCTGAATATTTCCTCATCTGCGCTGAGCCGGCAGATGCGCTTGCTGGAGGAAGACCTCGGGACAGCACTGTTTGCCCGCCACGCCAAGGGAATGCAGCTGACCGCGGACGGGCTTAAACTGCTGAGTCAGGCCGAACGCTGGCTGAGCGAGAGCACCCATTTGCGTGCCAGTCTCGCGCGCAAGGACAGGGGAAATGAAAAGAAGCTCCGCATCGGCGCAGCGGAGTGTTTTGCACAGACATTGCTGCCTGCTCTTTATGACCGGCAGACGGCCGCGGGACGCCTGGATGTCCTGCAGGTCAGGACCGGCGATACCAATACGCTGATCCATGCCCTGTCCGAAGGCGAAATCGATCTGGCCCTGGCATTCAATGCGCGGCCCAGCCAGCCTGTCCGGGTGCTGTCAGAGACTTCGTGCCGGATCGGTCTCGTCTATAGTCCAATCCATTTCACTGTCGACCGGCACGAAATATCGATTGCGGAGTGTCTGGATTGGCCCGTCAGTTTGCCCAGCGAAAACCTGTCCGTACATTCCCGGCTGCTGTCGGAAATCCACCGGCAGCGGAAACGGCCCCGGATTGTTTCATCCAGCAACTCGGTCCGCTTCACCAGCGAAATGGTTCGGAATGGGCATGCGGTGGCCTTTATGACACGTTTCGATGTCCGTCCGGAATTGCTGGCCGGCGGCATCCGGTTTGTGCCTTTGAAAGACCAGCGGATGGAGGAAAGCGTTTGCGTCTGTGTCAACGCCAACGCTGAGCTGACGACTGACCTGCAGGACCATGCAAAAACGGCTGCCGCACTGATCAACGCCATAGCGCAAATCTGAAGCACAGCTTGGCCCGAATGATCACACCTCCCCCTTTTTCCTCCGCCTAACCCTTTGTATTTGCATGGAAGCACACAGGGAAATGAGGCACAGCAAGACCGCTCAAAATCCTGCCGGGATGCCTCATTTCAGCACCCACCGCACAACTATGGGGGGGAGAACCGCGGCGCTATCGACCACACTGAGCGGGCCTGGCTTTGCTTGGTCATTGTTAGCAACCAGCAGTCGGCCGAACCAAAGCCCATAGGTGCTTTTAGCCATATCACCTTGTCTCGAAGCGTTTGCAAACCGCCAGTCGCACGAAGCAGAAAGCGGCGGTTTTCCAGAGGAACTCCGAGGGACGGCAGATGAGGAAAGTTGCGCAGCCAACCTTACTGTCTCTAAAGTCGGCTCAGGACATGATCCATCACTTCAAAAAGGTGGTCAGCATTTGCCTTGGAAAACGGCATTGGTGGGCGGATTTTGAACAGGTTTTCCTTCCGCCCTAGCAGCCCCATGACCACACCGTTTTCGCGCATCAGGTTCACCGCCCTCTTAGCCAGCTTCTTGTCTGCAGTGATCTGCTCACCTGGATGAACAATCTCTGCACCGAAGAACAGGCCTGCCCCTCTGACGTCACCAAAAAAGCCAAACTTTTCCGCCATCTTTTCCAGACGCTCTTTGGCGTAGGCCCCAACCTCCGCCGCGTTCTCAATCAGGCTTTCATTTTCAATCACATCCAGAACAGCCAAGCCGGCAGCGCAGGAGACCGGATTGCTGCCGAATGTGTTGAAATAGACGTTCTTGGTCCGGAAGGCATGCATGATGTCATGAGTGGTTACCACGCCGCCAATGGGATGGCCGTTGCCCATGGGTTTGCCCATTGTCACGATGTCCGGGGTGAATCCGGAGTACTGATGGCCCCACATCGCCGCACCGGTCCGCCCGAACCCCGGCTGGACTTCATCTGCGATGACAACACCGCCAGCCTTGCGCACACGTTTGGCTACGCGATCCAGGAACCCCGGAGGCAAATCCGGGAACCCTTCATTGGCAAAAATCGGACACAACATGATTGCGGACACCCCGTGCCCCGCTTCTTCCAAGGATGAAATTGCCGCATCAAGGTGCGCCAAAACCCGGGCTGCCATATCGGTTTCATCCTTCTCACCCGGCTCAAGGTGATAACTGTCTGGCGCCGGGATGGTCCGCAGATGCGTGCTGAACCCGTCCTCGCGCGGGATCAGCGTGGCCAGTTCCATGACCGCACTGGTGTTTCCGTGGTAGGTGAAGTCGGTGACGATCACCCCGTGCTTGCCGGTTATGGCCCGCGCCATGCGCAGCGCCACGTCATTGGCTTCACTGCCGGTGCAGGTTAGCAAGACCGTTGACAGGCTGCGGTGGAAAGTGGCTGTCAGGCGTTCGGCATAGTCCAGGACATTGTCATGCAGATACCGGCTGTGAGTGTTCAACAGGCCGGCCTGCCGCGAGATCGCCTCGACCACATGCGGGTGGCAGTGCCCCACATGGGGCACGTTGTTGTAGGCATCCAGATAGCGCCGGCCGTCCGCGTCGAACAGCCAGACACCTTCACCCCGCACAAAATGCACCGGATCATCGTAGAAGGTCGGATTGTTCGGCCCCAGGAGCCGTTCCCTTCTGGCCATCATCAACCGCGCCCTCGCCGACATTTTTGGCTTTTCATAAGCATTTTTCATGCAAACCCCCTCTCCAGAGAAGTCTCGGCTCTCACGAGAACACGACCTGGATATCGGTGTATTCTTCAAGGCCTTCCTTGGCGAATTCGACACCGATCCCCGAGGCTTTCACGCCGCCAAACGGGGCATTGGGCTGAATGGCGCCATGCTTGTTGATCCAGACAGACCCGCACTCCAACTGGCAGGCGACCTCCTTGGCCTTGCTGCTGTCGCGGCTCCAGACGGACCCGCCCAGACCGTTCGGGTTGTCATTTGCCCGCTTGATGACCTCATCCACGTCGCTGTAGCGAATAATCGGCAGCACCGGGCCAAACTGTTCTTCGTCAACAAGCCGAGTGCCATTGTCCAGATCCGCAATAAGAGTCAGCGGATAGAAATGCCCCGGCCCCTTGTGCTGTGCCTTTCCACCCAGCAGCACTTTGCCGCCAACCTTCTTGGCATCCTCAACCAGTTCGGACACTTTGTCGTACTGCGCCTTGTTCTGAACCGGACCGATGATGCTCTCTTCGAGCATCCCGTCACCGACTTCGATGTTCCTGGCGAACTCCGCCAGTTCATTGCAGACATCCTCATAAACGCTGTCATGCACATAAAGGCGCTTCAGGGCTGCGCAGGTCTGGCCGCCATTGATGAAGGCCCCCCAGAAAAGCCCCTCGGCGATCTGTTTGGGATCCACGTCCGGCAGCACGATACCAGCATCGTTACCGCCAAGCTCCAGTGTCAGGCGTTTCATGGTCTCCGCCGCGCTTCGCATGATCTTTTGGCCGGTGGCGCAGGAGCCGGTGAACACGATCTTGCGGATCTTGGGGTGCGACGACATTTCGGCGCCAAGGAAATCCTCGCCGGTGATGCAATTCACGACACCTTGCGGCAGAACTTCATTCATCAGTTCCACCAGCCGGATCGTGGCCAAGGGCGTGAAGGGCGACGGCTTGATGACAACCGTGTTGCCTGCGCGGATTGCCGGGATGATGTGCCAGATTGCAATCATGACCGGGAAGTTCCACGGGGTGATCGAACCAACAACACCCAGCGGCTTGCGGTACATCTCCACCTTGCCTTCATTGGTATCCTGCAGCACTTCGACAGGGGTATCCAGCGTGGCGGTATAGCCAGTCCAGGCCACGGCCCCGCCAACCTCCCAGCGGGACCCGAGGCCATTGAGCGGCTTACCCTGCTCGCGGGTGATCAGCTGTGCCAGTTCCTCGGCGTTTTCCTGAATTTTCTGGGCGATCTTCTCACAGGCCGCAGCGCGGTCCTTGCTCGACCTTTTGCGCCATTTCTCAAAGGCTTTTTCAGCCGCATCGACCGCTTGGTCCAGCTGCTCCTTGGTGGCGCAGGGCGCGCTTCCGACCACACCGCCGTTTGCCGGGTTGCGGACTTCGAAATGCTTGGGTGTGGGGACGGATTTCCCGCCGATGATCAGGGAGTAAGTTTTCATTATGCGCCTCCGGCATTGTCTGTTCAGGCTCATGCGGCCAGACAGGCAATGCCGGACGGGCCACGGTGTTAAGCGGTTCGGTCGGGGCTGCGCGCCAGACCGGCGGCAAGGGCTTCCAGCCCGGCGAGCAGCGATTTCTTTTTGCGCGGCGCGTCGCTCACGATCTTTGCGGCCTCACGCATGGCGCCAACCAGCAGCTCCGCAAAAACGGTGGCGTCCGCAGCACTGTCATTGTTGCGCAGCGCCTGGACATCCTCAGCGACCATGACGGTGAACTCACTCGAGGCCTGGCCCAGAACCGGTGCAAGAACCGGCCGCAGCGTTGGGCTGAGCAAACTGTAGAACCGCCCAGTTTCCGGCTGCGCACACAACTCCAAAAGGGCTGCTGCCAAGGCCAGGATGCGTTTCACTGGATCTGTTTCAGCATCGCGCGCGTTACATCCGGCATTCAGGATCTTTTTGC
Source organism: Leisingera sp. ANG-M6 (assembly GCF_000813905.1). Lineage (NCBI taxonomy): Bacteria > Pseudomonadati > Pseudomonadota > Alphaproteobacteria > Rhodobacterales > Roseobacteraceae > Leisingera > Leisingera sp. ANG-M6. The sequence goes on along the minus strand of NZ_JWLG01000013.1, from coordinate 14,506 downwards.
TCAGGTCGGCGTAAATCTCGCGGTAGATGTCGTTGAGCCCATCGGGAAAATAGACGTAAATAGTCCCTTTCGATGTGCCCGCCGTCTTCGCGATCTTGTCAACCGAACTGCCTGCGAAGCCTTCCTCCTGGAACACCTCCAGCGCCGCAGCGTGGATTTCCCTGCGTGTCCGCAGCTTGTTGCGCTCGCGCAGAGAAAGTTGTTTTTCTCCTTCGGCCATGCGTCGGGCCTCCTTCCGAATTTGTCGGATTTGAGTTTAACCGCGCGTTTCAAAAACTAACAGGCATTCAATCACTGAACACCGGGTTTGAGATCTGCCAGACGGCAGAGCCTAGCCGCTGGCAGCCCCTGACTGATCAAACTTCTGCGAGGAAGGCACCAAAGCCCGCGCCGCTGGTCCGCTTCTGGATGTTACTCCAGTTCTGCGTCATGAAACCCGCATAGTCGTAGTCGTCATTCATGTCGGCCACCGCGAGGGCTGTGGCAAACAGCGCGAACTGGCAATAATCCGATGCGATGGCAAACATCTCGACACGCGCCCGCATCCGTCTGTCGAAGGTGCCAAAGTAGCCTTCAGTGAGGCGGCTGACCTGATCGGAATCGAGATCCTCGAAAGTGGTCATGAGACCCAGATCATAGCAGCGGTCGCTGTTGCCCGAGAGGTCATAGTCGATCAGCCGGATTGTCCCGTCCGGCTGCTCCAGCAGGTTGGCACTGTACAGATCATTATGGCTGGGGACGAAATCGCGCGGCCGCAAGTCCAGCGCCTGCTCGATCCTCTGCAAAACAGGCAGGATTTCGTTGTAGTCGTCCGGCAAGGCGACATCGGCACGCTGAGCCGATGCCAGGATCACACGCGCCTCGGCAAACGGGTTGAAATCGCGGCGGAAGTTGAGGCCGCTGTCATGCAACTGACGCGCCTTTGCTGCGACGCGGGGCAGAACGTCAGGATCCTTGAGATTCACGGGCTTGCCGGGCAGAAACTCAATCATCAGGGCCAGCGGATCGTCGACAATGGCGACAACCGGCGCGCCGATGCCCGCCCGCCCGGCATCAACGGTATTCAGCATCGGCACCGCACTGGGCGGCACAATTCCAAGCGTTTCCCAGTCCCGGTTCCACAGCTTGACGACGGACTGTGCAGTCCCGTCCCCATTGTCTACCAGGAAATTCTTGTGAGCCCCGCCGCCTGAAAGCCACTTCCATGTGGCCTTGCCATCGTCCCATCCGGGAACCTGAGCCACGATGCGGGCAATGCGCTCATCGAATTCGGCGGTGTCCTGAACAACTGCTGATTCGGTCAAACTCTCTCTCCCATTTGGCTGTTTTCCGCACCTCCCCGCGCAGAAATCAGACGGCCCCAGAACCCTGCCTCAGGACTTTAGTGCGATTCCGGCGTTTTAGCCTGAATTTGCACTGTTGGACGCCGAGCCAGGCAAGAAGCGTTTACAGATTGGGAATTTTATGTCAGAAAATATCCTACTCGTCAATAATCGAACTTTCAGTTCAGTTTTTGAACGAGCCGGCTCGGCCGGGAGGCGAAACGCAAACCTCAGCGTCCTTAAGGGAGGAGACCAATGAAACTTGCGAAGATGACTGCAGTGACCGTGGCGGCAGCCATGGCGACATTCACAGCTGTGCCCGGCTGGGCGGAGTATCCGGAGAAACCCGTGCAATTCGTGGTGCCCTGGCCGCCAGGCGACATGGAAGACGTGTTGACTCGCATGATTGCCGAAGACTTCCAGGCTGAATACGGAGTGCCGGCCGCAGTGGTGAACAAACCCGGCGGCGGCGGCGGCCCGTTTCCCGGCGCGGTGGAAGTCGCCTCTGCACCGGCTGACGGATATACAATCGGCTCCTTTGTGATCGGCGTTCCGGTGGTTGGCCCTTCTCTGGGGATCCCCGAGCTGTCCCCGGACCCGTTTGACCCCCTCGGCATTTTCCTGACCTACCCGTTTGTCATCGTGACGTCGAAGGACAAGCCCTACAGCACAATGCAGGAACTGGCCGCTCACGCGCAGGACAACCCGGTGACTTTGGCCCATTTCGGCGCACCCTTGACCCCGACCAAGGTGACCCTGTCGCTGGCGCAGGAACTGGGGTTTGAATATGCCTCTGACGCAGCATTTGACCTGGTCGATTGCAACACATTCGCCTCTGGCGACGCGGATGTCGGCAACACCACGATCCAGCTGATGCTACCCTGCCTCGACGATATTCAGGTCCTGGCCGCAATCACACCTGAGCGCCTGCCGCACGCACCGGATGCGCCGACCGTTGCAGAAATCGTTCCCGAGCTGGACTTGACGCTATGGAACGGCCTGTTCGTGCATAAGGACACTCCGGCGGATGTGCGCGAGAAAATCGCGGCCGTGGCCGAGAAGACCATCGCCAGCGAACGCGCCCGCAAATTCGGTGAAGAGACCGGTGCCCAGCTCTATTGGCTGGATGCCGACGGATCGAAAGACCTGATCGGCAAAAACATCGACGCAATCGCCAAAATCAACGCAAGCCTGGGTCTCTGATCCCATAGGCGGGGCCTCTCCCAGGGCCCTGCCGCTGCAAGCAGGGAGGCAGCCATGCCGCAAGAACCGGAACATCAAGATGCCATTGGCATTATCGAACCGCCGCATGTGCGTGCTGAACTGGCCTTCTCGGCGGCCGCCTTCCTGTTTGCAGTTTTTCTTTGGTTCAACACCGGCGCTGAACTGAAAACGGTAAAGGGTGCAAGCGCGCTCAACCAGCCCGGCTTCTGGTCGCTTCTGTCGATTTACGGAATGCTGGGGTTTGGCGTGATGAACCTGGGCATCTGCATCCGCCGCAACCTGTCCACACGCCAGGGAGCGCCAATGGGTCCGGAACTGTTGTTTTGGCTGCGCTCGGTTGAGTTTACCGGCTGGTTTCTGGCCTACGTGCTGATCGTGCCCCGCCTTGGCTACCTGCCGTCCACCTTGCTGTTCAGCACCGCGCTCACACTGCGGCTGGGCTACCGCAGCGCCAGGTTCCTATGGGTGTCCGTGGGCCTGTCACTGGCTGTGGTGCTGTTCTTCCGCAGCTTTCTGCAGGTGAAGATCCCTGCCGGCGCCGCCTATGAGCTGCTGCCCGCCGGTCTCCGCAACCTGTTCCTGATCTATCTGTAAGAGGCTGTCATGGATCTGCTTTTCTCCGCGCTCGAGATGCTGGCCCGCTGGGACATCCTGATTGCTCTGGTTGCCGGATCACTGGGCGGCATCATTATTGGCGCCATCCCCGGCGTGGGACCGGCGGTTGCCATCGCCATCCTGCTTCCCGCGACCTACGCCATGGAGCCGCTTACCGGCCTGACCCTGCTTTTGGGCATCTACGGCTCCTCGATGTTCGGCGGCGCGCTGCCTGCGATTCTGCTGAACACCCCCGGCACCGCGGTCAACGCCCTGACAACCTATGATGGCTACCCGATGACCCGACGGGGTGAGGCCACCCGTGCCATTTCGCTTGCCTATGGCGCGTCCTTCTGCGGCGGGGTCATTTCGGTGCTGGCCCTGATTGCCCTGTCGCCGCTCCTGGCCAGTATCGCTCCGAACTTCGGCGCCAAGGAGATCTTTCTTGCCGCCCTCCTGGGCATGGTTCTGGTCGTCATTGTCCACCGCGGCCAGAACATGGCCGCCGGGGCGCTGTTGTGCTTTGGCATCTTCATTAACACCATCGGTCTGGAACCGATCCGCTATTCGAAACGCTTCACCTTCGATCAGACCTGGCTGGCCTCAGGCATAGACGTCATCGTCGTGGTGCTGGGGCTTTTCGCCCTTAGCCAGGCCTTTGTCCTGCTGCTTGGCAAGGATCAGGATGCGGCAGAGCCGAAAATCGGCCGCGGAGTGTTCCAGCACCTTTTTGAAGTGCTGCGGTTTCCCAAGACCGTGCTGTCCTCCTCCGGCTTTGGGGTGATTTTCGGCATCATTCCCGGTGTTGGAGAGTTCCTGGCCCAGTTCTTCTCGTACTCTCTGGCGCAGAAAACCTCGAAGACGCCTGAAGAATTCGGCAATGGCTCTCCCGAAGGGATCATTGCCTCGGAAGCCGCGAACAATGCGGTGCCCGCCGCCGCAATGATCCCGCTGCTGGCCCTCGGCATCCCGGGCGAAGCCCTGACCGCGATGATGCTGACCGTGTTCTACGTCCACAACGTGATCCCTGGCCCAGGCCTGTTCGAGCAGCGGCCGGAGTTCATTCTCGGCCTCTACCTGTGCCTGCTGGCGCTGAACGTGCTGGCGCTGGTTTTCCTGATTCTGTTCTCGCGCCAGCTGACCCGGGTCATCATCATTCCCAACCGATACCTCGGCATGATCATCCTCACGCTTTCTTTCGTCGGCGTCTACGCGCTGCGAAACTCGGTGACGGACTGCGCCATCGCCGCCGGTTTTGGTGTGCTGGGCATGGTGCTGAAACGGCTGAACCTGCCGATCGTGCCGATCATCCTCGGCATGGTTCTGGGCGGCATCATGGAAGTGAAGCTGCGCATCGCACTCGCCAATGTGCAAACACCGCTGGACATGATCAACCGCCCCATCGCCGCCACCATTTTCGGCCTGATCGTTCTGGCGGTCACCCTGCATCTGATTTCGGTCTTCCGGCTCCGCAAGGCGCTGTCAAACCCCGTCTAACCCCTTCAATCCCGGCGCGCGTCCCCTCCGCATGCCGCCGGCCAACCATCTGCAAAGGAATGAACAATGGCAAATCAAGTCCCTGACCGTGCTCAAGTCGTCATCATCGGCGGCGGCGTGCATGGCTGTTCTGTCGCTTATCACCTGGCCAAACAGGGCTGGACCGATGTGGTGCTGCTGGAACGCAAGCAGCTCACCTGCGGCACCACCTGGCACGCTGCCGGACTGGTCGGGCGGCTGCGCGGCGACACGCTGTCGACCGAGTTCGCCTCCTACGGCACCGAAATCATCGAGGAACTTGAAGCCGAGACCGGCCAGACCACCGGCTTCCGCCAAACGGGTTCCGTCACGGTGGCCCGCTTCCCCGACCGGATGCGCCAGCTGCGCCGCCAGATCGACTTTGCGCGGCTGTTCGATATCGAAGCCCGTGAAATCGGTCACGACGAGATCAAGGAACGTTATCCGCTGGTCAATCTGGACGGCGTCGCAGGCGGCGTCTGGATCCCCAGCAACGGCTCGATCAACCCAGTGGACCTGACCACAGCCTTGATCAAGGGCGCCCGCGGGCGCGGCGTCCAGGTGTTCGAAGACACCAAGGTCGAGGAGGTCGTGGTGGAAAACGGCCATGTGACAGGGGTCCTCACCGACAAGGGCTACATTCAGGCCGACGTCGTGGTGAACACCGCCGGCATGTGGGCGCGCGAACTTGGCCGCCAGAACGGTGTCGAAATCCCGCTGCACGCCTGCGCGCATTACTACCTGGTCACCGAAGCGATCCCGGACCTGCCCAAGGACCTGCCGGTTCTGCGGTCCTATGACGATGCCACCTATTTCAAGGAAGACGCAGGCAAGCTCCTGGTCGGCTTTGGCCACCGTATCGTGGTTCCCTACGGCGAAGACGGCATCCCAGAGGACTTCAGTTTCGACTCGCTGCCCTTTGTCGAGGAACACGTCATGGATGTGATGGAGGAGGCGCTGGAAAGGGTTCCGGTGCTGCAGGAAACCGGCATCCGGACCTTCTTCAACGGCCCTGAAAGCTTCACCCACGACGGCCGCGCCACCATTGGCGAAGCGCCGGACATCAAAGGGTACTTCATTCTCGCAGGCGTTAACTCCACCGGCATCCAATGCGGTGCAGGCGCGGGCCGCGCTCTGGCGGAATGGATCGTCAACGGCAAGCCGATGCGCGATCTCAGCGGTGTCGACCCGGCCCGCCTGGAGAACTTCCAGGCAGGCGATGCCTATCTGCAGCAACGCGCGCCTGAAACGCTCGCCCTGTCCTATGCCCTGCACTATCCGCATCACCAGCGGCACACCGCGCGCGGCATTCGCAAGACGCCGTTCCATCACCTGCTCAAGGACCGCGGCGCCTATTTCGGTGAATCCATGGGCTGGGAGCGCCCGGCCTGGTACGCACCTGCCGGGGCCGAGGCGAAGGCCGAATACTCCTTTGGCCGTGCCAACTGGTTCGAATACGCCCAGGCCGAACAGCAGGCGGCGCGTGAGGCCGTGGCCATCATCGACTACTCCCCGATGGGAAAGACCGAAGTCGAAGGTAAAGACGCCGAAAGCTTCTTGCAGCGCATGTGTACCAACAACATGGCAATTGCCCCAGGACGCCTAGCCTACACCCTGATGCTGAACGAAGACGGAGGAATCGAGACCGACATGACGGTCGCCCGCCATGCCGAAGACCGCTTCATCGTCACCAGCTCAACCGGACGCCGCCGCCGCGACCTGAACCGGCTGCGCGATCATGTCAAACCCGGCGAGGACGTGCGGATCCGCGACGTGACCACCGCCTTTGCCGCGTTGTCGGTGATGGGGCCGAAAAGCCGCGCACTGCTGTCTTCGCTGACAGATGCCGATCTGTCGAATGAGGCCTTCCCCTTCAACTCCGGCAAGACCATCCGCATTGGTTATGCAGAGGTTTGGGTCCAGCGCCTGTCCTACAGCGGCGAACTTGGTTTCGAACTCTACATGACCCCGGATCTGGCCGAGCATGTGTTCGATACCATCATGGCGAAACAGAACGAATACGGCATCCGCCTGCTGGGCACGGATGCACTCAACGCTCTGCGTATCGACAAGGGATACCTGCATTGGGGCACTGACATGGCCTATATGGAAGCCCCGCATCAGCTGGGTGTCGAATTCCTGTGCAAAACCAAAAAGGACATCCCGTTCATCGGGCGCGATGCCTATTTGGCCCGCAAGGAAAAGGCACAAGGGCCTTTCCTGTGCGCGATCAAGCTGAACAATGCCGAACCGCTCTTGTTTGGGCGCGAGCCTGTTCTTCGCAATGGCGAGGTGCTCGGCTCCATCAACAGTGCGGCCTACAGCTACATTCAAGGCACCGCCACCGGCCTGTGCCTTCTTGACCTGCCGGAAGGCGCGTCAGGTAAGGCTGACCTTGAAGACGGCCACTATCAGGTTCTGATCGAAGGCGAGGCCGTGGATGCCACTGTGCGCTTGCGCGGATTCTACGACCCCCAAAGCAAGAAGCTTCTGTCGTAGTAAGAGCGCATGCGCCGGTTTTTGTCCCCCCTTGGCCGGCGCATGCCACCCACCTTGTTCAAAACAAGAATTCTGCCATGATCCCTGAACACCCAGTTTCTGCAGATGCAACAACCTTGGCTCTGCTTCTGGTTCCTGGGTTCGACCTGTTATCCCTCGGTGCAGTGACCGAACCGCTTAGAGAAGCCAACCTTCTGGCTGGAAACGAGCTGTACCGTTGGACACTGCACAGCCCGGACGGAAAGCCAGTCACAGACACAAACAGGGCAGCACTCGGCGTGGCATCCGGGTTTGATGATTTTCGCAGTGCAGACATCATGCTGGTGTTCGGCCCTGCTGCGGACCACCCGGTTTCCAAACAGCTGGGAGGCGATCTGCGCGCCGCTTGGCGGCGCGGCGCACGTATTGGCGCGGTTGGCACCGCGGTGCAGCTTCTTGCCAATGCCGGTATTCTCGCAGAGAGGGAGTTCACCCTGCACTGGCAATCCCGCGCGTCATTCTTGGAAAGCCATTGGCATCTCTGCCCTTCCGATCACAGGTTCTGCATCGACCAGCGGATTTTAACATGCGGCGGCGGCATCTCGGCGAGCGACCTGATCCTGCAAGTGATTGAACGCGATCATGGGTTCAATTTTGCCCAGGAGATTGCCGACCTTTGCCTGCACAACGGCCCGCGCAACAGCGGCGTAGCGCAGAAGATGCCTCTGAACCAGCGGTTTGCAACCCGGAACAAAACGCTACTTTCGGTTCTCAACGACATACGCGCCAACCTCAGCAGCGACATTTCCATCGAAACCCTGTGCCTGCGCCACAGCATTTCAAGACGCCAGCTTGAGAGGCTCTTCTCCAGTGAACTCGGGATGACGCCTGCCCGGTTCGTTAAGGATGCCCGCCTCTGCCGTGGCCGACTTCTGCTGATGCAGACCGACTTGACCGTAGGCGAGGTCGCAGCCTGTGTCGGATTTTATTCGGCTTCCAACTTCCGCAATTCCTTCAGGCAAAAATACGGAATTTCTCCATACCAGTTTGCACAGCGAGTCGAAAACGATCCCGCCGCTTGATCATTCATGCCTTAGCGTTTGCTCGCGTTGGCTCCGGTTTGCGGATCAATCGAGTCTCAAGCAGCTGTCCTTCGCGCTGCAAGATCGGGTGAGCCACTGTAACGATCCACGAATGGAATTCCTTAAAAGAATAAGCGGTCTCCAAATGAAGGTCGCTTGTGCGAAAGCTGTTTAGCTCCCCCTCTGCCAATCTCTTGAGATGCTTTTTGCGGCTGTTCCTTTCTATGCGGGCTATTTCGGCCTTCTCTTCAAGCAGAAGGCGGGCGCCCTCCAAGTCAGATCCAATAAGAACATTTGTAGCTTTGTCTAAGTTAGACATTGCCTTTGCATGAAGCGTAAGCAGCTCGGAAAAACCAGCCGGACTGAACTCCAAGCTGCTGCGGTGTTTTTCCTGTGTCAAAGGAACCAGCCGTTTAACCACGATATCCCCCGCGGCCTCCAGTGCGATTGCGTAGTCTACCAGAGCTCGCAATTCCGCGCGAAGTTCCCGACCAATCACAGTTTGATCAATCTCGGCGGAATAGTTGCGCACCTCATTCAAGGCAGAATTAAGCGCGTCCTCGCACCCCCGCTGCCGTTCCAGTGTGTCTTCATCAGCCCGCCTGTACAAATCCATAACCGGGGCAGTCATCTCCTCCACCAACCCTGCCATGCGCAATACTTCCCTCCTCAGCCCGGCCAATGCTAGCGAAGGGCTGGCCAAGTCTGCGCGGTTTAAAACCGACCGGTAGCGCGATGAAAGTTCCTCACCCCGCACTTCATTTTTGGGAAAGATGGCAGCAACTGGTGCTTCCAGTTGAACAGCAAAAGGCACAGTCAATAGCAGTGCTGCATTGAAGGCGATGTGAACAGTAATCAGGGTTTGGGCCGGATCTCCACTCGCCAGGAACACATCAGCACCAGCACTGCTGTTTAAAAGAGAAACAGCCAAGATAGCGCCGCTTCCGCGCAGCAGCATGTTTGCCACTGGCACGCGCCGCGCTACTGGCTCCATACCGCGTGACAACCAGACAGGTATCAAAGCAGAGCCCGCATTGGCGCCTAGCACTAGGGACAGGCCAGTCGCTAGCGAGATTGCGCCGATATCGACGACCGCAACGATCATGAGGATGGCGGCCACAGATGAGTGCATGACAAATGCCAAAATCACCCCAACTAGGAATGCCGTCACAAAGTCTTGTGCCAGGTATCCTGCGACAGCTGGCAGAAACGCACTTTCGCGGAACGGTTCCATTGTTTGCCGGAGGTAACTCAGCGAGACCAGAATGAAGGCAATACCGAGTAGAATCCGGCCGGCTTGTTTCAAACTGCGCTGGTCGGTCTTTAGGAACAGGAAACCACCCGTGGTGAGAAGCACAGGTATGAGCCAGTCCAACCGAAGCGACAAGACCTGGATCAGCATGGCTGAGCCCAGATCTCCACCCAGGACAATTGCAATGCCAGGCACAAAGGAAAGTGCCCCAGCCCCTGAGAAGCCCGCTACCAGGAGGGTAACTGCGGCCGAGCTTTGCAGGACGCAGGCCAGCAATATCCCAAGCGGTGCCAGCATCAGCGGATTTCGCGGCGCAGTCAGCAATCTCTGGAATGCCGAACCAAAGGCCCGTTCAATGCCGGTTCGTACCATACGGACTGCGAACAAAAGCATCATGACCGACCCGGCCAATTGAAAGATAAAACTCAGGATCTGCACAGAGTAACCTTTCCCTGAATTTTCAACGATGGCGAGCATAGACAGTTTGGCCCGTCGCCGGTGGTGAAACTCAGCGCGTCCGCCAGGCTTGCGACCGCTTCAGGACAACGCGGGACACCCAAAGATGGAACAGCCGCGCCGCCAGGTTGGTGTAGAAAATCATCATGCCCATGGCAGCTGCTGGGGCGATATCGCCCGCATCATCCATGTTCAGGATCGCGATCGAAGCAAGGGGCGTATTGTGTGAATACAGGAACACCACCACCGACACCGTGGTCATCGCATTGACGAACAGGTAGATACCGATTTCCAGCAAGGCCGGCGCGCACATCGGCACCGTCACCTTCGAAAACAGCCGGAACACCGGTTGCTTCAGTGACGCGGCCACCGGTTCAAACTCTGCATCAACCTGTTTCAGGGCCGTGGCCGATGTCAGGTAGGCAACCGTGAAAAAGTGAGTCACCGTACTGACCACAAGAATGGCCATGGTTCCATACAGCCAGTTGAAAGGGTTGGCAGCATCGTTGAAGAAGAAGATGTAGGCCAGTCCCAGCACCATGCCTGGAATTGCCATCGGCAGCATAGCGATCCCCTGCAGCAGCCCCCGCCCCGCCGAAAAAGCATTGCCCTTCTCCACGAAGTAGGCGGCCAGGAACACCACGGCGGTTCCGAAGACGGCCGACAGAAGCGCTAGCTTGATCGAGTTGAAATAGGACGCCCAGCCGCCGTCCAACAGGTCGAAGCGGTAGTTGCTCAGGCTGAGGCTCAGGTCATAGGGGTAGAATTTGACCAGCGCCGCGTACTGGCAGACGCCGATGATCCCCAGCAGAAAGACGCACATGGCTGCACAGAAGGCAAAGCACAGCTTGTCCGTCAGAGGCCGCGGTGCGGGCTCATATGGCACGGAGCGCGCAGACAGCAAAGACTGCTGTTTGCCCTGCACCAGCCGGTCCACGGCAAACGCCATAAGCGCCGGGATGATCAGCAGGAAGGATACAACCGCACCCATCTCAAAGTTCTGCTGCCCGATCACCTGCTGATAGATGTCGACTGCCAGCATGGAGTACTGCCCGCCGATCACCTTGGGCAGGCCGAAGTCTGTCATCACCAGGCTGAAAACCACAAAGCTTGCGGAAATCAGGCCGAACCGCGCGCCGGGAAGCGTCACCGTCATGAAGGTCTTGAACGGACTCGTGCGCAGCGAGGCGGCGGCCTCATACAGCCGTGCGTCCGACAGGGTCAGCGCCGTTGCGATAATGATGAACGCATGGGGAAAGGAAAAGAAGATCGACCCCAGCAAGATCCCGATGGGTCCGTAGATGGTTTCCCCCATCAGCATCCATTTCAGCATGCCCTGGTTGCCGAACAGATAGACCAGCGCAATACCGGGCAGCAGCGACGGCACCAGGATCGGCGCCATGGCTGCCAGGCGGAACACCCCCTTGAGCGCCATGCAGGAGCGGTTCAGCGCATAGGCAAAAGCAAAAGCCAGCGAAACCGTAACCGCGGTACTGATTGCCGAGATCAGCAAGGAGTTGCGGATGGACTTGAACAGAACCGGTGTCGAGAAATAAGTCGCGAAGTTGCCGAGCCCGTAACTACGCGACGGTTTCAGCAGTACCTGCCGGAACTCGTTAGAGCTCATTTCAACCCAATTCGGTCCGGAATGGAGCTGGGCGCCCTTCAAGAAAGCCGCATCTTCAGACGCGGTCCGGATCCGGTAGCGCTCCGGGCTGCGGAAGCTGAACTCAGGAAAAAACGCCGTGGCCGAAATGCTGCTGGTCGACTTTGCTGTCAGCTTTTCCTGCGGAAGCGTCTCATTTGCGGCATTCAAGACTGCAGCCGTAAGGACCGTATCATCAAATGTGCCGGCTTCATCGCTGACCTGGAATTCGTACTGCTCCAGCTGGAATGCATAGGTCGAGAACGCCTTTGCCAGCATGGCCCCCATCGGGAAGACCAAAGCGACCAGCAAATACATGAAAATGACAATGATGCCGCCGCGTATGACCAGGTCGTCGCGGGACATCCTGGCCTTCACGCCGGTTTTGGGCAGCGGGTGTGCAGCATCCGTCATTGTGCCGCCTCCTGCAGCGGCTCAAACGCCATCAGGCGATCAACCGGCAGCTCAACCGTCAGGTTTGCCCCCTGGGTCAGCCCCAGCCGGCGCACCGCATTGATTGAGAAATCCGCATAAAAATGCGCGCCTCCAAAGGCCGCACTGTCAAGGGCGCAGCGCCAGAAGGAGCCGAGAAATTCCATCTCCCGGATCATCACCTCAATCCGGCTGGCGCCTTGCGACGGTGCCGCGCCGGCTTCAACCGGCACAACATCCTCCGGCCGGATAACTGCCACCAGATCCTTGCCTGCGGCATGGCCGTGATTGCGGCAGCGGAACGCCGAAATGCCGTTCGATACTGAATCAGGACCCGCAGACGCGACGGGCAGCTGGTTGGTATCCCCCACAAAATCGGCCACAAACAGGCTTTCCGGTTCCCGGTAGACTTCGGTTGGAGTCCCGATCTGCTCGATCACACCGTGGTTCATCACCACGATCCGGTCCGCCATCGACAGGGCTTCCTCCTGGTCGTGCGTCACCAGAATTGTCGTGACACCGGTGTCCCGCTGCAGTTCCTTGATCTCGTGGCGCAGGTGGGTCCGCACCTTGGCATCCAGGGCCGACAGCGGCTCATCCAGCAGCAGCAGGCCCGGCGAAACCGCCATGGCCCGGGCCAGGGCCACGCGCTGCTGCTGCCCGCCGGAAAGCTGAGACGGATACTTCCCGCCCTGGTCAGGCAGGCCGACCAGCGCCAGCAATTCGTTAACACGGGCCTGAATCTCGGACTTTCCAAGCCCCCGGTTTTCAAGCCCGAACCCGATGTTTCGGGAGATGGTGAGATTGGGGAACAGCGCGTAAGACTGGAACACGATCCCGTAGTCACGGGACGAGGCCGGCAGGCTGGTGATATCGTCCCCGCCCTGCCGGATCTGCCCGGAACTGGGTAGGTCGAGCCCGGCAATCGCACGCAGCAATGTGGTCTTGCCGCATCCCGACGGGCCAAGAAAACAGACGAGTTCGGATTCCAGAATGGTCAGCGACACGCCCTTCAGAGCGCAGAAACTGCCATAAAATTTTTCGAGATCGGAGATCTCAACATATGGGTTTGCCATGGGATTTCTCCGCTGCCGGACGACCGGGCTGGTTCATTGCGCGATCATTTGCCGCCGCACTTTTGGTGAAGAAAGAAAAACCCCGGGCCAGGGAGCAGCAGCCCGGGGTGAATGCCGCCCCTCAGTTCTGAGGATCGGACTTATGGCCGAAACGGCTTTGCCAATCGCTCAGAATGGTGTCGCGGTTCTTGGCAATGTTCGCAAAGTCGCTGGGGATCATCGCGTCCACGACATTGGACGGGTAATGCTCGTTCGGATTGGACACGCCAGGTTTGGCAACGACGGCATATACTTTTGCATAAACCTCATTGGCGTCCTCTGTCGCCGTCCAGTCCATCAGCGCCTGGGCGGCCTCCAGCTTCGGCGTTCCCGCGACGATGGCGGTTGCCTCCATATCCCAGCCAACACCTTCCGTCGGGATAATGATGTCGATCGGGGCGCCGCTGCCCTTCAGCTTGGTTGCCGCCAGCGCATAGGAGATGCCGATCAGGTTTTCACCCGATGCGGCCAGCTTGCAGGGCTTCGACCCCGAGTGCGTGTAGCGCGCGATGTTCTCATGCAATCCGGCCATGTAGCCCCAGCCGTCCTCGCTCCCTTTCAGCGACAGCCAGCTGGTGACGTTCAGCAGCCCCGCACCCGAAGAGTTGGGGTTCGGCATCACAATATGGCCTGCATATTCTGGTTTCAGCAGGTCATCCCAAGATTGCGGCGCTGCGATGCCCAGTTTCTCGCCTTCGACGGTGTTGAAGCAGATCGCGGAAAACAGTGCATTCATGCCAACCCAGCTAGGGGCATCACCATTGTCCACGAACTGGGCATTCAGCGTATCGGCACCTGCGGGGCTGTAGGGCTCCAGCATGCCTTCCAGCTTCAGGGCCATCACTGAGTTGACAGACAGCCCCAGCACCGCATCTGCCTGCGGGTTGTTTTTCTCGGCCAGCAGCTTCGCTGTGATGATCCCAGTGGAATCCCTGACCCAGTTGATCTTGATGTCCGGGTTAGTTTCATTGAAGGACGCAGCATAGCGGTCCAGATCATCTGCGTTCAGAGCAGTATAAACCGTCAGTTCAGTCTCGGCCGACGCGGTTGCTGCGGCACATGCCAGAGCAACTGCCTGAACCAGGGTGTAAAATTTCGACACCATAATCTCCTCCCTATGGGTCTGAGGGTGCGACCGAGCCATCCAAAAGCTGTTTGACCAGACTTTCGAACTGTAAAAACAGCAATTTCTGTCGCGCCTCCCTCCTCCGGTTGATGTTGCGACTAGCAACCTCCACGCGGCAGCTTTGACATTCCGTCAAAAACTGAACGCATAGTTCGATTTATGATCATCGCGTCATAGAGTCAATTAAAACTTCACTATAACAACACTCCAAACGGCAAGCAGCCGAGGCCGGTACCCTGCGGCTGCATCCGAGCCTGTCATCCCG